>CAZPVJ010000175.1:0-95303 GCA_964590005.1 uncultured Alteromonadaceae bacterium
CGAGAACGCGCATTATAGAGATAAAAATAGTACTGTCAAACCTTCACAGGGAAATATCCGCCATATTTCGATTTACTGAAAAGCCTTTGATTTTAGTAGTAAAATTCACCTCAAATTCGCGAGATTAACAAACGATTCACCGGCGCCCGCACCGCGCCTTACGGAGACCGAAAACGCCATGGAAATCTTCAAGGAGTTTCATTTCGAGGCTGCTCATCGACTACCCAACGTGCCCGACGGCCACAAGTGCGCCAGGCTCCATGGTCACTCCTTCCAGGTCAGGCTCACGGTAACCGGCGATGCCAATGAGCCCGACGGCTGGGTGATGGATTTCGGTGATATCAAGGGTGCGTTCAAACCGATCCTGGAACAATTAGACCACTTCTACCTCAACGACATCGAGGGACTGGATAACCCCACGAGTGAAAATATCGTCCGCTGGATATGGCGAAAGCTTAAGCCAGCCCTGCCCCAGCTCAGCGCGGTTGAGATCCGGGAAACCTGCACGACGGGCTGTGTATACCGCGGGGAGTAAGCAGTCCCCCGGAAAATGTGACAGAACGGTAACACGCGGAAAATTTCTTGACTTTACGAATGAGACTGCAAAAAAAGGGCTCTGCGAATTTCGTATCTAAAATGTTACCCCTGTTGACAAGGCGGGCTGTTTCCAAAAATCAGATAAGGTTACGATCCGTAGCGCATTACACAAGGTTATACACACCCCATTGAATAAGCGCCGCAAGCTGTAAGTTAGCTTTTGTTTTAGAATCTGTTTCTCACGAAGAAGCTCTATCTCATTGTTTTTATTATATATAATGTGATTGTTTGATTTTTGACCAATCTGTAACAAAGTCTGCTAACACTGTGCTGAGCCCGTATCTGAACAAATTACCCACCGACTTATCCACAGTTTCTGTGGACAATCCGGTGCATCAACACTGTTACGGAAAGCCCCGTGGCCATGGCAGCGCCTATTCACCCAATCCCTGGGCGACGACCCGCTTGAGGTAGGCCTTGACGGCCCTCTTGCTGCGCAGGGGCTTGCCCATATCGGGGAAAATCACCAGAGATACGGCGAATCGCATAATGAAATCAGTTGCCAGCGCTATATCGACCTCGGCGCTGATTTCACCTTGCGCTTTCGCCATCTCGATATGCGGTGGCCAGAAGGCGACACTGCGCTGGTAGAACCTCGGGTCCAGAAACATCATTGCGACCGTTTCCGGCTCCGTCTCAGCCAGGCTGGCAAAAAGACCCTCTTCGATGTCACGACGCCCCTGCAC
Organism: uncultured Alteromonadaceae bacterium; assembly: GCA_964590005.1. Taxonomy (GTDB): domain Bacteria; phylum Pseudomonadota; class Gammaproteobacteria; order Pseudomonadales; family Halieaceae; genus CALJFL01. The sequence continues at coordinate 1,284 of CAZPVJ010000175.1, forward strand.
TACCGATTCGGTCAGTTTGTCGACCAAAGTAGGCTGTTTTTCGAGTAACGCCTCGGTGCGATTCAGAAAGTCTTGCTGCAGGCGTGTGAAAACACCCTCTACGAGGGCCTCCTTGTCATCAAAATGGCGATAAATAGAACCCCGGGAAAGCTTGCCCACTCTCGCCACCTCCCCCATCGACATCCGCCTGATGCCGTAGCGGCGCAGGCAGTGCTCCGCGGCATCGAGAATGCGCGACACCATGGGGTCATTATAGTTTGCGGGATTAAACTCCCCGCGCTGCGCTGCCGTCATTTCTCGGGTTCGCCTTGACCGGTCTCGATCAATGAACAATAATCATTTTTTGTACATTTGTCCACGATCTCATGATTAGAGGGATGAGTTCATGACCGAGGCAAGACAGGAATACGATTACATCATTGTCGGCGCTGGCTCTGCCGGCTGCGCGCTCGCCAACCGACTATCACGGGAGGCCAGTCGTAAAGTGTTGCTGCTGGAGGCTGGGGGCCGAGACACCAGCCCAATGATTCATATGCCGCTGGGCTTCGCCTTTCTGATGAAAAACGCCGCGGTAAACTGGCTCTATGAACCCGAGCCCGAGCCACAATTATACAATCGCAAAATTGCCTGGCCTCGTGGCAAAGTACTGGGCGGCTCAAGCTCGATCAACGGCATGGTGTACATCCGGGGGCAAAAAGAAGACTACGACCACTGGCAATCCCTGGGGAATGAAGGCTGGTCTTACGAGGAGGTACTGCCCTACTTCAAACGCTCCGAGCACAGGGCGGATGGCGGCAACGAGTACCATGGCTACGGCGGCCCGCTCTGGGTCCAGGAGGTCGAGAGGGAGGACAAAATGGAGTTGGCTGACATCTTCATCGACGCCTGCGTGCAAACCGGTCTTCCCTACAATACTGATTTCAACGGGCCCAGCCAGGAAGGCGCGGGATACTATCAGCTCAACGTCAAACGCGGACTGCGGCAAAGTGCTGCCCGCACCTTTCTCAAGCACTGTGAGCAACGACCCAACCTGACATTGGAGACCGGCGCGCTGTGCGAGAAAATCCTGATGCAGGATGGTCGCGCCGAAGGCATCCGTTACCGTAAAACCCGGGGGCGCAAGACCACGACCGAAACCGCGTACGCGCGCAAGGAAGTCATCCTGTGCGGCGGCGTCATCAACTCGCCACAACTGCTGGAGTTATCAGGAGTCGGTGACGCGCAAAGGCTATCTGAATTGAATATTCCCGTTGCCGCGGATGTCCCGGGCGTGGGCGAGAACCTGCAGGACCACCTGACAATTCACTTCATCCAGGGGCTTGAAGGCGTTACCACCTTTTACGAGGAGTCCCGCCCTCTCCATTTGATCAAGAACATTCTGCGCTTTCTCTTCAAGCGCCGTGGCCTGATAACCCACCCTGCCTCTCAGGTGGGTGTTTTTTTTCGCACCAACGATAAAGCAGCGCTGCCCGACGCCCAGATACACTTTGCGCCCGCGGCTGGTGAATACGACAAGCGCGGCAATATGAAGACCGTTCCAGGCACCACGGCCACAGTTTGTCACCTGAAGCCCAAGAGCCGCGGCAGTGTCCACATTAAATCGCAAGACCCGGCCCAGGCACCGGCAATCCGGGCCAATTACCTTGCTGAAGAGAGCGACCGGAAAGCCATAGTCGCTGCTGTGCGCAAAGTGCGCGAGATGTTCGCCGCGCCGGCACTCGACCGCTATCGGGCTGAGGAGCTGCAGCCGGGATCACAGGCCCAAAGCGACGAGGAAATCCTGGCATTCGTCAGGGAACGCGCTGAATCGGTTTACCACCCGGTGGGCACCTGCAAAATGGGTAACGATGCCATGGCCGTGGTCGATGACCGGCTGCGGGTGCGGGGTGTGGAGGGACTTCGCGTGGCCGATGCGTCCATCATGCCCCATGTACCAGCGGGTAACACGCATGCGCCGACAGTAATGATCGCTGAAAAATGTGCCGACATGGTGCTGCAGGACGCAGGAGTCAAAGTCCACCTGCCCGGCCAAACCGACAAGCCCGCCCGGCAAAAATCCCGCAAAGCCAAATCGGCTGCTGTAGTAGCCCAGTGAGGAATCAACTATGAACGCATCCACCAAAGAGGGTTCTGCAGCGGTCGAATTGCTCGCTGTACTGGATAACCAACGTAAGGCATTTAGAGCCGAGGGCGTGGTTACCCTGGCCGCGCGAACCGATAGGCTGGACCGCTGTATCGCGATGCTGGTGGACCACAAAGAGGCTATCTGCGAGGCCGTCGAAAAGGATTTTGGCTGCCGTTCTTCCTACGTGACACTCATGACGGACATTATGAATTCAGTTGCGACACTGAAATTCGTCAAGAAGCACATCAAGCGCTGGATGAAACCGGAAAAGCGCAAGCCGCTTATGCCGATGAACCTGCTTGGCGGCAAGGCCCATGTGCACTACCAACCCAAAGGTGTGGTCGGAATCATGACCCCCTGGAATGTGCCCGTTAACATGATCTTCAGTCCCCTGGCCGATGTACTGGGCGCGGGTAACCGCGCCATGATCAAACCTTCCGAATTCACACCGCATACAGCAGACCTGATGCAGCGGCTGTTCAGCGAGTACTTTGAGGAATCAGAGATAGCGGTTGTTACTGGCGGGCCCGAGGTAGGTGCCGCCTTTAGCAGCCTACCGCTGGACCACCTTATCTTCACCGGGGCCACCACGATTGGCCGGATGGTCATGCGCGCAGCCGCCGAGAATATGGTGCCGGTCACGCTGGAGTTGGGAGGCAAATCTCCTGTCATTATCGGTGACGATTGCGACATTCACCTCGCTGCCGAGCGGATTATCACTGGCAAGGCAATGAATGGCGGGCAGCTCTGTATCAGCCCCGATTACTGCTTCGTTCCCCAGGGCAGACTGGAAACATTTATCAATCAGTGCCGCGTTACGATTGCTGAGCAATTTCCGCGCGTGCAAGACAATCCCGATTTCGTGGCCTGTATAAACCAACGGCACTTTGAGCGGGTTAGCGGGTATATCGAGGAAGCACGGGACGCTGGCGCGCGCGTTATCCCCCTGTGCCCGGAAGGCGAGGCGGCAGGTGAGGCAGATCACAAGCTGGCATTGCACCTGGTCGTCGACCCGGACGACGCATTGGCCTGCATGCAGGATGAGATCTTTGGCGCCCTGCTGAACATAAAAACCTATAGCAACGTCCAGGAGTGCATCGACTTTATCAACCGGAGAGAGCGCCCGCTGGCACTGTATTACTTCGGCAACAATCGGGAAGAAAAAGACAAGGTTCTAGCGGAAACCCACTCCGGCGGCGCCTCGGTAAACGCCATCGCCATGCACGTCGCTTGCGATGACCTGCCCTTTGGCGGTATTGGCCACAGCGGTACCGGAAACTATCGTGGTCACGATGGTTTCAAGACGTTCAGTCATGCTCGAGCCGTCTACCACGAGGGCTGGGTTAACCTGGCTAAACTCGCAGGCACTCTGCCACCCTACGGCGAAAAACTGGCCAAGATGCTGGATGGCCAGATCAGCAAGTGAACGAGCTCAGTGAAGAACCCGGTCCTGCTCTGAGACAACAATCGCCTGAAGTTTTCGGCCCAGCATAATCACGTGTCCCTGCCGCCGGTCCACTCCGTCGTAGCTATAGTCAAACCGGTATTGACGCCAGATCCGCCAGCGGCCAGCGCTATCCCTACTCAGGGATATTCGGCGGATGTGCACGCTTTGATCCAATAGCTGGTAGTCGTCGTGGCTGGCCGCCCTACCCACTGCCTGCAGCGCCAACTCACGCACCCGGATAGCAGACAGGAAATACAGGCAGAGCCCGCCGAAGGCAAAAACCACCAACAATTCACCCAACGTGAAATACACCGCGAACTCCGCACCACAGACAGCGTTTGAGCATACGACTACCGGCCTCCGGACGCCAGCCAGATAGCTCAACCGTCCAGGAAATCGTGCACCAGTGCAGTGAAGCGCTGTGGCTGCTGGGCATGAAGCCAATGGCCGCATCCTTCCATAACCTCCATACCGGCCGAGGGGAAAAGGGTCAGTATGCGATCCTGATGCTCGGGCAATATGTAGTCCGAGTCTCCACCCTTGATGAACAATACCCGACCCGGATACACGATCTCCGGGGCAGGTGCCTGCTGGATAGCGGAATAGTTGCGCTTTAACGCATCAAGATTGAAACGCCAGTGGTAAGTACCATCCTCGCCACGCTGTAATGAGAGCAGCAGGAACTGGATAACCTCGGTCTCCACGATCATTTCCGTCATCAGTTCACCAGCCTCCACACGCGACCGGCAATGGGCCGACGCCACGGCGTCAAGCGCGGCGAACACTCCATCGTGGCGGGGCTCGTAGTCTACGGGAGCAATATCGGCCACGATCAATGAGTCCACCCGGGCCGGCAATGACAGGGCCAGTTGCATCGCGACCTTGCCTCCCAATGAGTGCCCCAGGAAAGCGGCACTGGTGAGATGCCTGTCGTCCATCCACGCGGCGACGGCGGCCGCCAACTCCTCCAGCCCAGCCGCATCCTGCCAGGCTGAGCGACCGTGATTGGGCAAGTCGACGCTGTGGACACGGTAGCTGTCCTGCAAAGACCTGGCCACCGTGCCAAGGTTGCCACCCATGCCAAACAGGCCATGGAGGAGCACAACATCGGGGCCGTCTCCCAGCACGCTATCATGGAGTTTTGCCAACATACCCCCTGCCTCCTCCCACGGATTTTGCTACCATGCCCGTCACCAACACAGATCGGATCACGCTATGCATTTATTTAACCGGGCCTCTTTCATTGTCCTGACACTGACCGCCCTGGCCCTGCTGTCCGCGTGCAGCGGCGCACCCTCTTACAATCCCACTGTTTACCCTTTTGAGATTGAGGAGGAGCGACTGGCAAACGCCAATGTCAAGACCGTCGTGATTCCTCACGTCAACCTGGGGAGCCCATCGCGTAGCTATCTCGAAAAGGAAGCACCCCGTATCGATGGCTATGTCAGCGTCTACCTCAAGGACAATGGTTTCAAGGTTCTGCCCCAGCGTCAGTTTAAACAGCATTATAATAATGCTGTTCGCGCTTTTGGAAACCCGGTTGACCCGACTACCGGTAAGGTCAACATGAAAACCTTCTCACAGATTATGCAAAGCGTCAGGGATCGGATGCGTGAGGAATCTGACCTGGACGCCTTCATTTTCACTGACCTGGTGGAGCTGGAAGTTCCATTCAGTGGTGGGCTTAAGCACATTGCGCGCTGGGATGGCGTCAGCCGCAAGCCCTCCCTGCAGGGACCGGGCGATGGCGTATCTGCCGACTTCGACTGGAATATGCAGGCATCCATGGCTTCCCTGCAAATCAGCATTTACGATATAGAGTTGCAACGCCTGTTCAGCAGCCGGGGCGGAATGGATGCGACCGACGCGATCGACACCCGCTCGTCCACGGGGCGTTACATCAGGCGGCGCAATATTCTAGAAAATGAAAACAACGTCAAGGAAGGCATCCAGCTGGCCTTTCATCCGTTCATCGTCATGGAAAAGTGGCCCGGTAACCCCCGAGTCGCCAGCGCCTCTCAGGTATCGCCAAACAGGTGCTCAGCCGTACGCAGGGCCAGGGCGTGTAGGGTGAAAGTCGGGTTAACCGCGCCACTGCTAGGAAACAGGCTGGTGCCGGCCACGTAAAGATTCTCAAATTCGTGACAGCGGCCGTAAGTATCGGTTACGGAGCTCGCCGGATCACTACCCATCACTGTACCGCCCATAATGTGCATGCCAAAGCGGGGGCCGGACCAGGCGTCTGGCGCCCCTGCCGCCGCAAAGATCTTCTTGCCCTGGTCTATAGCAGCGCTCAACAGCTCCTCAGAAGGACCGGTTACATTGTGCACGGTGCGCGCCAGAGGAACGCCCTTGTCATCCTTGCTCGCTGAAAGCGTTACGCGGTTCTCAGCGAGTGGAATGTCCTCTGCAACACAAACCATATTACCTATGCGCCGCGCGGCCTTTTCCATGAACGGTTGTAGCTTGTCACCTACAATATCCGGCCGCGTAGTTGCGATACCCAGCAGGTCATTGGGCTTCATGGCGTTGGCTATCAGCCACTGGTAAGAGCCGAAAGCGCCAGCGATAGCGGTCTTGTCATCATAATTGTCCTGACTCATCAGTTGCCCGGAAGTAGGACCCAGGTGCGGCTGGGTATCTTCACCAAACAGGCCATACACAGAGACAGCAGGATGGGTCATCAGGTAACGCCCCAGCATGTCATTACTATTTGACAGGCCCTGGGGATGCTTGTCACTGGCCGAGGCCAGTAGCAGTCGCGCACTTTGCACAGCGAAGGCTGCAACGACCACGGTATCGGCCATAACCCGTTTCACAGCGCCATCAGGGTCGGCATACTCCACCCCCGTGGCGCGTCTGCCCGCGTCATCATGAAGTATGCGTGTCACCTGCGCGTGATTACGAATCTCCGCACCATCGCGCAACGCCCATCCCAGGTAAGTGACCAGCGGGTTAGCCAGTGCACCAATGGGGCAGCCGGCATCACACCAGCCATCGTAGAGACAGGCAGCCCGCCCCTCATACTCTCGTGTATTGATGGCGAGCGGTATCGCGGAAGTTTTCAAACCAAGGGCTTCGAAGCCCTTGCGAATGATAGCGCCCTGCCTGAACTCCGGAACAGGAGGCATGGGATAGGGATCACCCGCAGGTCGCCAGGGCTCGCCCTTGTGGTCGCCGCTGAGACCAACTTCTGCCTGTACCTTGTCGTAAAACGGGCGTAATTCATCATAGGCAAAGGGCCAGTCAAGGCCGCGATCATGGCGCGTGGCAAGCTCAAAATCCGCCTCGTGCAGCCGTGGCCAAACACCGTAATGATGCAGCGCACTGCCCCCGGTCCCCCAACCGGCGTTGAACACGTGGCCAACCTTGAGGTTACCTTCCTCCTCGACCGTGGCACCGGACCACTTTAGTTGGCGCGCCCAGATCTGGGAACTTACAAGGTCTTGTAACTGACGCGGCGGGCCGGCCTCCAACAGCAGAACCCGTTTACCCGCTGCCGTGGCCCTGGCGGCGATAACGCCACCGGCGGCACCCGCTCCAACCACCACCACATCATAGGACTCTGTTGTAGACAGTACAGACATGGCGGCTACCACCTGGCCGTGGGCATTATGTGGGCCATATAAGGCATGCCGATACGAGCAAAACCCTCTTCGGTACCGTACACCACGTCACACGCGTCTGAGCGCAGTACAAATGTAAAGAAACCCGCGGGCGGACCTTGCCAGCCTTCGGGGTCCGGACCGCTGATTGCCGCCAGCAGCTCATTTGCCTGCTGTGCGTTCAATGCTCCCCAACTGGCGTCGTGAAGCCGCTGGGCCAGGCCGTCCGCTGCTGTCAGCGCCGTCTGGTAAAAGCCCCTGAAATCGGCCATTGCCACGCCCAGGTACTTGAGCATCAACAGGCAGTCTCCGGGTTCCTGAGCCAACTGGTGGTCAACGAAGTGACTGACGCCCGCTGCCGTAGCGCCGGGCACCAGGGTTTCGGCAATCGCCGCGAGGGTATCTGCCTCCGCGGCAGACAGTACCTGAAGCGGCATGTTCTCTGCATAGGCCTGCGCCGGGGTCAACAAGAAGCTACCAGCGCCCGCAGTGAAGGTAAGCAGTAAACCGCTACGTTGCAGAAACTCCCGACGACTACCGGACATACCTAGCGCACCGGCTCGCGCAGGCCCTTGCGCTCCAATCGCGGTATCACTTCGTCACGGAAGTACGGAAACTCCTCCGCATAATCGACAAACGCCAGCGTCGTCCCGGCAATCCCGGTTTCACTCAACAAGGCCAGTTGATCTGCAATGTGATCGGGCGTACCCACCAGCGGATAGCCGCCGTGGCCCGCAGCGAAACGGTCCCGGAAGTTGGCCAGTGCTTCTGGCGTAAATGACTGTGCATGCATACCCTGCAGCTTCATGAGGTAGTCAACCGCCTCCCAGTCCGCGTTCTGGTTGGCGTAATAATCCAGGTAGTCCTCTGCTTCCTGCTGCGTTGGCCTGCAGACAATCGTACAGAAGGTCATCACCCCAACATCTCGGTTCACCGCCGCAGACTTCTCTTTGACATCGGCAACCACACCGGCCGCCTGCTCAAGATCAAACACGGGGGTATAGAGGTAGTCGGCATTGCGCATGGCAAACTTCCGGCCCTCCTCTGAGGCCGCCGCATTAAGAATGGGAACATGCGCCTGCACCGGCTTGGGGTTACCGTATATCCCCGTGCCCTGGAAATACTTCCCGTCCCAGTCGAACGGCTCGTCGTCCTGCCAGATCTTCTGGACGTAATCAAACCACTCCTGGGCCCTGGCGTAGCGCTCCACGTGGTCTTCGGGCAAGTCGACCCCAAAAGCGTCGTACTCTGGCTTGTTCCAGCCGGCCACGACATTCAGGCCCACACGCCCCCCACCAAGTTGGTCAATCGTGGCCAGTTGCTTGGCGGTGACAATGGGATGGTTGAAGGCGGTATGCACTGTGGCAAATACCTGGATGTTGCTGGAGTGCGCCAACAACCCCGCGGCCCAGGTCACTGTCTCCAGTACACCACCATGAAAATCGGTCTCGCCGCCGTAGCCAATCCAGCGGGCGATGGGCAGCATGAATTCAAGGCCGGCTTCATCACACATGCGGACCAGGCGAAGATTATTTTCCCAGCTATTATCCCAGCGCTCCTCCACCTTGGTGACAGCCATGCCACCGGAGCAGTTGGAGGAAAAAATACCGAGCTTGAACTTATTATCACTGCGCATTCATCAACCCCACGTATTAGCACAGTCGTCAGCAACACAATATTACTGACCGTCACACCGTACCGGACCCAAAAAATTTTAGACCTAAACTATTTGTCCGGCAAGACTTTTATGTCCCGCGACGCAGTGCTCGGGGGTGAGGCGCTATAAAACGGAACTCTCCAGGGTTACGTCAGCCCGGGCCCAGATGTTTTCAAAACGTTGCCTGGCCGCAGCGGCCTCCTCCGTTTTATTCTGCGCGTCCAGACTCAGGGCGAGCCCGAAAAGCGACCAGCCGTTACGCGGGTACTGGGCAAGGTCCGCGCGATAAACCGCCTCGGCTCCGGCATAATCCCCTGCCTTGAGCATGGCGTGCCCCAGCGACTGCCTGGTCGGGTAATACCAGAAAGGCGGCTCCGTGTAGGGCAACGCGTCCTGTTTCTCTACCGCCACGGCAAAGGCCGCGATCGCGCTGGCGTAGTCCCCTTCCGCCTGCGCCAACTCGCCTATGCCCAGTTGTTGGGCAATGGCCAGTATCTGACTGGCCGGGTAATCGTTACCATCCAGAAACCAGATGGACTCATTGTCCATGAGTGGCTTCATTGCCTCGAGCTCGGCTCGCGCCCCCTCGAGGTCGCCGGTGCGAACCAGGGCAATGGCGCGGGCGTAGCGCCAGATGGCATTAGAGTACTTGAGCTCAGCAACAGGCTGGGGTTCCTGCAGTATTTCTTGCCAGCGGGCAAAACGCACCAGGGATAACAACGGCACGGTCTGGAAAAATTCTACCGTGGGAAATTCCTTGATCTGCTCCAGCCTGACATTGGCGGCCACTTTGCGGCCTGCCTCGATGGCCACTTCACTGCGTCCCTCCATGCTGGCCGAGGCCCACAGAAAATGAATATTGTGCGGGTAATACAGTGCGGGATAAAAACCCTGTGCGTTGCACTGCGCTATGTACTCCTCGTCGACTTTGGCTGCCCGCACATTGGCCTCGGAAGCATCGTAATAGCGACCTATACGCCAGTAAATGTGCGAGGGCATGTGCACGAGGTGCCCGGATCCGGGCACCATGTCCGCGAGTTTGTCTGCTGCGTCTTCGGCGCGTCCCGGATTCGACGAAGCCTCAACGGCATGAATATACAGGTGAAGCGTTAAGGGATGCCGGGGGTTACGCGCCATCACTGTCTCCAGTGCAGTGATCACCTCTGCCGTCCGCGGTTTGGGATTCTCCGCGTCCAGCCAATAGTCCCAGGGCATGGTGTTCATCAACGCCTCGGCAAACATAGCCTGGATGTCATCATCTTGTGGGTACTTCTCGGCCAGGACTTTCATCGCATCTGCGTAGGCGATATCGAGGGGCTCCCGATCTGTGGTCACGTCGCCGTTGTAGCGCTTCGCCTGGGCGGCGATCAGGTCACGCTCGCGCTCGCTGGCATCGGCGGCGAGCGCTTGTGCCTGCTCAATAGCGGTAAAAGCCGACAGACGATCAGCGGGCATCATGATGGCCTTGCCCTTGCTCGTTACATTGATATTCGGGCCCGTGGCGAGGGCCTCACCCCAGAAACACATGGCACACGCTGGATCCAGGCGCTGAGCTGCCTTGAAAGCCCTCACCGACTCCGCATGATTGAAGCCTGCCGCCATTATCATGCCCTGATTGAAGTAGCGCTGGGCCCAGGGATCCGAAGTGGTGATGGGATGGTTAAAGTCGCCCAGCCCGGACAATAAAGGCGCCTGCGCCCTGGCGACGACGGCGTCCTGCTCACTGAGCTCGGACACCACGGTCTCCGGATTCGAGACGGGTGCGGGTGAGGTGGCAGGCGGCTCTGCACGATTGCAGGCTACCAGGGCAACAGAAATCAAAAGACAATAGAAAAGGCGAGACATCGGCGACCTCCCAGTGAGCACAGGATATGTGCTCCAGTGGCTGTAGCCGGGAAGATTAGTTCAGCAATCGCTTTTTCGCAAAGTACGATCAGGCGAGGACTTCAAGGCCTCGCTCGATGCACCACATGGCTGATAAAGCGCCCAGAACGTACACGGGCACCGGCCACAGCCGGTCCTCCCAGCGGATCAACGGCTTTCTCACGAGCAGCCATAGCGCGACGATCACCAGAATGAAAACAATCTGGCCGACCTCGATGCCGATATTGAAAAACAGCAGCGCCAGCGGAACATTGTCCTGGGGAAGACCGGTTTCTGCCAGCGCCCCCGCAAAGCCCATGCCATGTAACAGGCCAAATCCGCCTGCGAGCCACCAGGGATTGCGCCAGATGGCGTCATTGCGTTCCTTGCGGGTCAGCTCTACCGCCAGCACAAAAATGCTAAGCGCAATCGTAAACTCCACGAGTGCCACCGGGTAATCAAACAGCCCCAGGGTTACCATCGACAAGGTCACGCTGTGGCCCACAGTGAAGGCCGTGATCGTCCACAATAGTCGCTTGCCACCACCCACCAGCAGCAACAGACCAAATACGAATAACAGATGATCAATACCGCCCCAGATATGCTCCATACCCAGCACTGAGTAGTCGGTCATCACTTCGCCGGCGCCAGGCTCCTCAGGCACGACAAAATCGGCCTGCTCGGCATTCAGTACTTCCTGGTAGTCGCGGCCGTCCAGCAAACTGACCATAACCATGGCCGACGCCTGATTAGGCCCGAGACCGGACACGCCCAGGGTCTCCCCCACCAGGCCTGACTCACCAAAATTGCAGTTCAGCTGCCAGCTGCTGACCTTACCGGTCCCCTCGAGCTGCGGTGGACTGGCATTACTGACTGCGCACTCTTCGGGCCAGGTGGGTCGCAGCGGTACATTACTGGTGCCTTGTGCTGGTGTCTTCCACACCATGTTGAACTGGTTTTCACCTATCTCGGTAACTTTCAGCAAAGACGGCGCAAACCGGTGGGCGAAGGCAAGCTGGGAAAACACCAACAGGGAAAGTAGCGTGATTCTGGCGACAAACATCATGAACGCACCTCGTATTGCGTGCGCAGTGTCGCGATGGCCGCTTGCAAGGCGTCATTCCTGGCCCGTGATTCCAGGTCGCGAACCAGGCGTGGCGTGACTTCCGCCATCGTTGCATCCCGGGCGGGTTCAATCGCCTCCACCCAGACATAATGCAGACCATAAGTTGAGCGTACCGGTCCCACCCAACTGCCGGCGGTGGGGTCCGCTTCTTCCAGGTTCATGATAAATGCCGCGCCGAAATGACGAGCCAGTTGGTCGGGTGATTGCTTATTGAACTCATACCCGGGCAGGAAGGGGGAACTCATCTGGCGCGCCTCGCGTGCATCGAGCTCCTGCTCCCGAATCTTCTCGATCACACCCGGGACCTCGTCCTCGCGATCGCGGGCGAAATAAATGTGGGCAATGCTGTAGCGCGGTGGCAGACGCAATTCCTCGCGGCGCTCCTCGAAAGCGGCCGCCAGGTCCTCCTCGGTTACCGGGGCCGGCGGATTACTCGCCAGTAGCAATTGCTCCATCACCTGGATAAGCCGGCGCTTGACGACCTCGTCACCCAGGTGCAGGCGCATTTCGAGGGCTTGCTCGTACAGTTCTTCGTCAGATTTGTCGCCCGACAACTGGAGAAAGTGCATATTGCGCAGCAATCGCTGATAGACCACGGTGTCGTAAAGGTGCAAGTCGTACTCCAGCGCGCGCTGAAAAAGCATATCGCGGTCCAGCTCTGCTGCCACCAGCTTGGACAACTGCGCTTCTGTCGGCATGCGACCGGTAGTAGAGAACCACTGCTGCTGTAATGCGTCAATACGCGCTTCCGCCAAGGGACCCACCACCGGCATGGGTTCGGGGAATAGCCAGGCCTGAAGACGGAACAGCAGAACGCCCAAGACAACAAAATGTATCCACGGCTTTTTCAGCCATGCCAGTACACGCATGATTTATAAACCCGGTCGGTGGATCGGTATCAGAAGCACTTCAGTTCTCGTACTGAGCCTTGCGTTTTTCCATCTGCGCCTGGATACCTTCCTGCAGATCAGTCTGGCTGAGCATCCCTGAGTTCCAGGTAGCAATATGGTCCAGTCCATCCGCCACCGAGTGGTCGCGGCTGTACAAAATCATATTCTTGGTACCGCGTATAGCCAGCGGCGACTTTGAAGCTATCTCCTGGGCCAAAGCGGTAACCTCACGCATCATAATATCGCGGTTATCAAACACCCGATTTACAAAACCGACTTCGCGCGCTTCTTCGGCATCCATATTACGCCCGGTATAGGCCAACTCGCGCACCACGCCGTCCGGAATGATTTTAGGCAATCGCTGCAAAGTACCCACATCTGCTGTCATGCCGATGTCGATCTCCCGGATGGAGAAAAATGCATCCTCAGTCGCGTAGCGCATATCCGCACAACAGGTCATATCAACACCACCGCCGATACAGGTGTTGTGAATCGCAGCCAACACCGGCTTGCGGCATTTCTCGATAGCGCTCAGGTTATCCTGCAGTTTCAGTACGTTTTCCCGCAATGCTTCGGCGCGGCGAGCGGGATCCTTGGAGTCACTCAGCAAATCACCGAACATTGCCAGATCCAGCCCGGCGCAGAAGTGCTTACCGTTACCGGCAAGAATCACCGCACGCACCTCCGGTTCCCGGTCACACCACTCAAAACACTCCTGCAATTCGCGCCACATCGCAGCGTTCATTGAGTTAGCCTTGTCAGGCCGGTCAAGGTGAACCGTCGCCACGTGCTGTTCCAACGCCAATGACAATGTTTCGTATTCGGGGAGCATAGTTATCCTCTCTTTAGTCTGGGTGCTGGCTACCATTGTGATACAAAGCTCGCCAGTTCACGTGTTGGCAGGGGCTTCGCCTTACCATCCCGGGTACCAATGTAAACAAAGCCGACAATTTCCTCGTCTGGCCCCAACGCCAGCGCGTCCATCACATTGCGATCAAACGCGGCATCTCCGGTGCGCCAAATTCCTGCATACCCCTGTGCCTCAGCCGCCAGCAGTAAAGCGTGCGCAGCACAACCGGCCGACAAACGCTGTTCAATCGCGGGGACCTTGGGGTGTTCGGTAATGCGCGCCACGCAGGCAATCACCACAGGAGCCCTCAGGGGCGACAGTCGGGCCTTGCTCCTGGCAGACTCGTCTGCTTCGGGGTTTCGAACCACCAGAGCGCCCTCGAGCACTTCACCGAAGGCCTCTCGGCGCTCTCCGGTGATAGCAATAAATCGCCAGGGGCTCAGCCAGGCGTGATCGGGCACGCGGGTTGCAGCCTGGTACATCGCCTGCAACTCACCCTCACTGGGGCCTGGGCTGGTAAGCTTGGGCGCCGAATTCCGTGTTTGCAGGAAGCGAAGTATGTCAGTCATGGCCTGGCATGTTCAGTGAGCAACGCGCTGCATGATACCAGCAAATACCGTGCTGTCGCAGGTCCAGTCGCGCCGGCTTAATCATTCTCAAGCCCCTGCCCTACCAGAATATTCATGAAGCCCTGATCGTCTGGCGCACTATCAACATTGTCACACCAGAGGGCCAGTTCCCCCTCCGAGCTGGCAACCAGACGGTGCTCTATATGATCCACGATCCAGAAGGGCTGACCCAGCATCGCCAGGCGCTCGATCAGCGCCCTGCCGGAGGCGCCGGCCTGTCGCAGTGAAAGCGGGGTTAGCTCTATCAGAATCCGGGGTGGCCGCGACAAGGTCTCCAGGAACCCGAGCAATCCGTTCATAACTGAAAATTCACTGCCCTGCGTGTCCACCTTAAGCAGGGCGATACGCGAAACCCCTTCCGCCGATAGAAAGGCGCCGCCGTTGAGCGTTCGAATCTCCCGGGTGTCTCGCCTACCGTCGACATCAAACACCTGGTGGTCACCCAGGTTATCCTCGCTTACGTAAAGCTTGCCAGGGCCATCGCGCTCAGCAAGCGCAGCCTGAACCGCGCAAATCCTCTGGTCGAGGCCGTTGTCCTTACTGTTAGCCAGCAGCAGTGCAAAATTGTCCGGGTCGGGCTCGAAGGCGTAAACCCGGCCCTCCTCTCCGACGCAGCTTGCCGCCAGAACAGAGAAGTAGCCGAGATTGGCGCCGACATCCACGAAGACCTCACCGCGGTCCAGAAAGTTCAGCAGGAGATGCGTCTCGTAGGGCTCCCAAATACCCTCTTCCCGCAGACGATGAGAGATCACTCGATCACGCTGCCCGTGGACGTGCAGACTCAGCGAGACATTGAGTCCGGGTATTTTCAGGGGGACGGTGGTCGCTGTGGACACGGTTCGTTTCCGGCCGGGTTCTGGCAATCGTTATACCGCCAGTCCCTGCGAAGGGGGACTGGCGATACCCATGCCGAGCTTCAGGCGGCTTTTGCGGGTTTGGATCGGTCGGAGTTTTTGGCCGGCTTGGCCGCAGACACTTTCTTGGTCGACCCCGTGCGTCCCTTACGGGATTTGGACTTCGCCTTGGGACGCGCCTTGGCGGGCTTTTCCGACCGGTCGGAGGGCTGCGCGGCAGCGATACTCATAGCTTCGCGGTCCGCCCGGGTGGGTGGCGGGCGCCGACGGGAAGAACGCGGGCGATGATAATCGCCGGAGCCAGGCATCAGGTCGCCATACTCAAAGCGGTGCAGTATCTCCTCCATGGTCCGCGAAATCTTGGTACACAGACGAATGGACTCAACAGCCGGGAATGCGGAGTGCTCACCACCCACCATCAGGTCAACCAGCTCCTTTTCGGACAGGTGGGACAATATTTTCGCCGGGTTATACCAGCCAAAGCTGGGCACAATGTTGATATCGCCACTGTACTCCTGGTCCATCAGGGCATGTATACCATTGAGCAACATGTTGAATCGCGGCCAGTTGTCTCCCTGTTTCTGGGCGATACCTCGATAAAAATTGAGCACTTCCCGCCCCACACCAACCCCGAGACCACCCAGGGCTGCCGCCAGCCGACCGCGCTCCTTGTCATTACTCAGGAAGGGTGTGGCGATCGGATTGACCATACTCACTATATAGTGGTTGGTGGAATAAAGCCGTGACAAACGCTTGGCCGGTAAATCGTCGGCGATGGAGCCGTCCACCCACTTTCGGGTAGGCAGGTAAGGCTGGGCCTCACCGTGGACATTCTTGGCCATCAACATGACCGGCGGAAACACCCCGGGAACCGCACAAGAAGCCATGACCGCTGAGCGAATAAAGACGTTGGGCGATGTGATCGCGTTGAGCAGGCGCGAGCGTTGGTGTGGCTCGGCCGGCGCGACCGTGATGCTGATCTGGCGCCCGGTCTTCTCATAGGCTTCCTGGAAAGTGAGGTCCGGCACCAGGCGAGCGATAATGCTCTCGAGGTCACCTACATCAATCTGTGGATTAGAGCCGAAGAACATCCTCGAGAAAACGCTCGCCTCGCGTTCGGCCTCGAAGTGAACATTCGTGGGATCATAAAAGTGCTCGAGCTCCTGCTCGGTATGGGTGCCGACGACGCCGGCAACAATGGAGCCGGCACTGGAACCCGAGATTACCCGTGGCAGGAGATTCTGTTCCAGCAGCGTCTTGACCACGCCCATATGATAAAAGCCAAGTACACCACCGCCGCTGAGCATCAAAGCGGAGCGGCCAAAGCAGATATTGGCCCGGTAAAAAAAGTCCATTTTCTCCTGCATGCTGATTTCTTCAGGCGGCAATTCCGCCAGCAGGCGCAAGGAGTCATCGATCTCGTCTATGTACTGTTCTATCAGGCGCTTGGTGCCAAACTTGGCCCGTCGATACAGGCTGCTGCGCCCCATCCCGCCCATATTGCCGTGGATACCTTCATTCAGCGTAAACAACAAACCCTGGTGATCGTGGCGGGCACGCAGACTGCGCAAACGGTCCAGGCGCAAACGGATCTGTGAGTAGTCGTACTGGCTGGTCTGATCCACCTCACGCCAGCGCTTCTGGCCCGAGGCCTCGTCGTGTGACATGGCCAGATCGCACCACTCTTCATAGCTGCCACACTGGTCCATCTGACGTTGCAGCTTCTTTAATTTACTCGATTGCCTCACCGGCGTACCTCTTTCTTTCAAAAACGAAAACCCTGATATCACTAGCATAAATCATGTTCAGGTCTGCGCCCAGTGGTTTGTTTTCAGCGCTAACATAGGACCTTGATCCGCGTCAATAACTGCACAATTTTTGGTCAATTTGGGGGTCGCCCGCGACTCTGTAGGCAATAGGTGCAAGCACCGGCCAAAGCCCCTAGAATGGACACAGAAAGCCGCATCACAGCGGCTCATAAACCATGGGGTCAAGAGACACCGCCAGTGCGAGCTTACCTGACTGTTGCTGTTCTCCTCCTGCTGATTTTTGGTGGCATAGGCGGTTACCTGTTCAGCAAGTTCTCGATGCTGGCCGGCATGGATTTCACGCCCCCGCCCGTTACCGTGGCCGCCGCCACCGCCCGTGAAGATATCTGGAAAACCGAGCTAGAAGCCGTGGGCACCATTCGCGCTCGCAGGGGTGTGGAGCTGAGCGCCGAAACCAGCGGGGAGATTATCGCTATTACCGCCGAATCGGGCGACTCGGTGAGCCAGGGTGACCTCATTGTGACGCTCAATGACAGCGTTGAGCAGGCGAGTCGGGAGCGACAGATAGCCAACCTTGAACTGGCCCGGCTGTTGTTCGAGCGTGATGCCAGCCTCATCAAGCAAAAGTCCATTCCCCAGAGTCAGTACGATCGCTCCAAGGCGGATCTCGATAGCGCCACGGCCACCCTCGCAGAGACGGAGGCTCGACTGGACAACAAGCGGATCGTCGCACCCTTTGGCGGCACCATTGGCATTATCCAGGTAAAAGTCGGGGACTACATCCAGTCGGGTACCCCGATAGCAACACTGCAGGACCTGAGCGAGCTGGAGGTGGATTTCTCCGTCCCCGCGCGGCATTTCCCCAAACTCAGAAAAGGCCAGGAAATCTCGGTCCGAACGGCGGCTTTTCCCGACGCCGTATTCAGGGCAAGACTGCAAGCTGTGGACTCTGAAGTAGATACCAATACCCGCAACCTCATGCTGAGGGCCACGCTGGCACCGAATTCCGGCCTGCTGCCGGGCATGTTCGCCCGCCTGCAGGTTGATCTTGGAGTCGACCGGAGTGTAGTCACCGTGCCGGAAAGTGCCGTCACCTATGCACTGCAGGGAGATACGGTATACGTTATCCAGGAATCCGAGGGCGTCCTTGTAGCGGAACCACGCATTGTGCGCGGCGGCCCTGCTCGCAACGGCAGGGTGGCGATACTGGAAGGTGTGAAACCGGGTGACCAGGTTGTCACGGTCGGCCAAAATAAACTCTACCGCGGCGCCCGTATCGAACTCGACGATACTGTGTATTTCTAGCCATGGTGTTTACCGATCACTTCATCAAACGGCCCGTCCTGGCCATTGTGGTCAGTGCGCTCATACTGATGCTGGGCGCTGCTTCCATTGCCAACATCCAGGTTCGTCAGTTCCCCGCCCTGGAGCGCAGCGTTATTACCGTCCACACGGTATATCGGGGCGCGAGCGCACGGACGGTCAAGAGCTTCGTTACCACGCCCCTGCAAACCCGAATCGCCGGCGCGCGCGGTGTCGAGTACCTCAGTTCCAAGAGTAACCCCAGTATCTCCGAGATCGAGATCCATGTTCGACTCGGTGAGAACAGCAATGAAGTCCTGTCTGAGGTCATCGCCAAGGTAAATGAGGCCAGGGAAGACCTTCCCCGTGAAATAGAAGATCCGGTTATCACTACTGCCTCCGGGGCTGATGCGCTGATGTATATCGCGTTTTACAGCGATCAGATGAGTACCTCATATCTCAGCGATTATCTCGCGCGCAATGTACAGCCGGAATTGGCAACCCTGCCGGGTGTCGGCAGCGCGGAGGTGTTTGGCAAGTACCCGGCGATGAGGGTCTGGCTGGATCCGGTGCGCATGGCAGCCTTTGGCGTAACCGCCAACGACATCAATGCCGCCATTCGGCGCGAAAATTTTATCGCCACCGCCGGGGCCACCGAAGGCATGATGGTACGCGCCTCGGTGGATGCGCGCACGGATGCGGTTTCCCCGCAAGAATTCGAGGACCTGATTGTACGCCAGGAGGGTGATGAGTCGATCCGTCTGGGCGACGTCGCCGAGATCGAGCTGTCCTCTGAGGATATGCAGTTCAGGGTTTTCTCCAGCGGCCGGCCGGCGGTCTTTATCGCCATTACCGGCGCACCCGACTCCAACCCGCTGGACGTAGCCCGGGAGGTACACAAAACCCTGCCGCGCATCGAAGCCGGCCTGCCGGCGGATGTCCAGATGTTCATGGACCTCGACGGTTCAGTACCGATCCAGGGCGCACTGGATGAGGTGGTCACCACCTTGCTGGAAGCCGCACTGATTGTGATTTTTGTCATTTACCTTTTCCTGGGGTCGCTACGGGTTGTCCTGATTCCACTGGTAGCCATCCCGCTGTCCCTTATTGGCGTCGTGTTCCTGATCCAGGCCATGGGCTTTTCTTTGAACCTGCTCACCTTGCTGGCCATGGTCATTGCTATTGGTCTGGTCGTGGATGACGCCATCGTGGTGGTGGAAAACGTCCATCGCCATATTGAGCACGGTGAATCACCGATGCAGGCCGCTTCCAACGGCGTGCGCGAAGTGGCTATGCCGGTTGTGGCAATGACCTTAACCCTGGCGGCCGTCTACGCCCCCATTGCCTTTGTCGGGGGCCTTACCGGTGCGCTGTTTACCGAGTTCGCCCTGACGCTGGCCGGCGCAGTGGTGGTATCGGGTGTCATCGCACTAACCCTGAGTCCGATGATGTGTTCACGGGTATTGAAAGACCATAGCGGACAGGGCCGCTTTGCCGACTGGCTTGACGAGCGCTTCGACCGGTTGATGCGGGTATACCGGCGACTACTGGCCCACAGCCTGGACAACCGCGGAGCCGTATTACTGTTTGGTGGAACCATACTGGTGAGCATTCCGCTGCTGTTCAGCCTGGCCCAGAGCGAACTGGCCCCGGAGGAAGATAGTGGTTTCATGTACGTCTTCGCGCAGGCGCCCAAGCACACCAACCTCGACTACATTGTCACTTTCCTCGATCAGGTCGTGGATACCTGGAAAGAAATCCCGGAAGCCACCCATTCATTCCAGGTAGCTTCACCGGACTTTAATTTTGGCGGAATCATCCTCAAACCCTGGAAAGAGCGGGAGAGATCCCAAAAAGAAATCCAGGCAGAGTTGCAGCAGGATTTAAGAAAGATCGCCGGGCTCGAGGTTTTTTCCTTCGCAGAGCCCTCGCTCCCGGGCTCTGACGCCGGCCTCCCTGTTTCCTTTGTAGTGGCCTCCACGGCGGATTACACGTCAGTCATCGCCGTCGCCGACGAGCTGCTGAAAGAGGCGCGCGAGTCCGGCCTCTTCATCTTCGTTACCCAGTCACTCAAGTTCGATCGTCCGGAAGTCATTGTTGATATCGATAGGGAGCGTGCAGCTCGCCTGGGCATCTCGATGCGGGATATCGGTGAATCCCTGGCAGTGATGCTCGGCGAAGCGGAGACCAACAGGTTTAACCTGGAGGGACGCAGTTACAAGGTCATCCCGCAGGCCTCGCGAGGCTTTCGCATGACCAAGGAGGAACTGGAGAAATATTACCTGCGCACGGCGAGCAACGAATTGGTACCCATGTCGGCAGTAATCAGCTTGCGCTCCCAGGTCGAGCCCAATGAGTTAACCCAGTACCAGCAACTGAACAGTACCACTATCCAGGGCATCATGATGCCACCAAACAGCCTGTCCACAGGGCTGGAATTTCTGCGGGAGAAACTGCAGGAAATTGCACCGCCGAATTTCCGCGACGGCTACACCGGAATTTCCCGCCAATACGTCAGGGAAACCGGCTCTTTCCCGGTTTTGTTTGGCCTCTCGATGGTATTGATCTTTTTGGTGCTGTCAGCGCAGTTCAACAGTTTCCGCGACCCACTGGTTGTATTGGTGTCGGTACCGCTATCCATCTTCGGGGCCATGGTGCCCATCGCCCTGGGGCTGACTACCCTGAATATCTATACGCAGATTGGACTACTGACCCTGATCGGCCTGATCAGCAAACATGGCATTCTTATCGTGGAGTTCGCCAATAACATGGTGTTGGCGGGACTCGACAGACGGCACGCTGTTCAGGAGGCCGCTGCACTGCGGCTGCGCCCTATCCTCATGACAACCTTCGCAACAGTACTCGGGGTCTGGCCACTGCTGATTGCTTCCGGCGCCGGGGCCAACAGCCGCTTCAGTATAGGATTGATCATTACTGCCGGCATGTTGGTGGGCACACTGTTTACCCTTTTCGTGCTGCCCGTCTTTTATCTACCGTTTCGCAAGGAAAAGTCCGTCGCTGATCTGCCGCCGCTAGAGCCCGGGGAGTCAGCCTTACAGTCACCCCAGCGCTCAGCCTGATTGCGTCGGAATATTGGCCTCCACACCGTTACCGCAGGGGTCCTTGCAGAATACCTGTGAAATGCCGAAATCTGTGATGTGATTAACGGAATAATCTATCCCCATGCTATCCAGCCTTGCGGTATAGGCTTCGAAGTCAGTGATCTCGAAGGCCACGTGATCAAGGTAAAAAGGCTTCTCTGCCGGATAGTGATTGTCGCTTTCGATGAGGTGAACGATCGGCTTGCCGCCACCGTAGAGCCAGTAGCCGGGCACACCGAAGTCTGGACGGGGCCCCTCTTCCAACGCCAGCGCACCACAGTAGAAATCCCTGACCGAAGCCAACAGGTCCGCGGGCGCCGCTATGTTGATATGGTCAATACGCACAAAATACCTCCAGGATTTTAGCCTCCCCTAACCTTAGTTCAGGGCTTTGGGCACCGCCAATCATGGTTGACCACAACAGGCCGGAACCACCCGCTGGCGGGAGATTATTAGCCCGAAATAACGTATGATGCCCGCTCGCAAAACGCGTCATCGGCAGCCGCTAGAGGTCTCAGGCTTAGAAACTATGAACAAGACAATCTTCACCGGTATTCTCGCGGTTCTTTCGCTCACCGTTGTCTCCTACCTTATGTATGACAGCTTTGGCGAACCGGCATTGATGAAGCGGGTCACGTCAATATACAAGACACTGGACAGCAACGCCGACGGCAAGCTGGACCCAGCTGAACTGGACGCGGCCAAACAGCGCCTGCTGGAACTTGATACTGACGGAGATGGATCAATCTCGGCGGAGGAACTCGCCGAAGGTTAGCTCTCAGCGGGCAGCCCCAGCAGCCCGCGTCCTGGAATCGCCTGCAACAGGCTGCGCGTATAATCCTCGCGAGGATTTTCGAACAGGGCCTCGCCCGTACCCTGCTCAACCAGCTTACCCTTGTACAACACCAGTATGCGGTCGGCTATGTGCTTGACCACTGCAAGATCGTGCGAAACAAACAGCATCGTCAGGCCATACTCTCGCCCCAGTTCCAGCATCAACTCCAGAATCTGCGCTTGTATGGTGACATCCAGTGCCGATACCGGCTCGTCCGCGACCACAAACTCGGGACGCGTGGCCAGGGCACGACCAATCGCAATGCGTTGTCGCTGGCCTCCGGAGAATTCGTGGGGATACTTGCGCACAAAGGCACGCGCCAACCCGACGTCATCCATCAACTTCAGGACACCCTCGGTCACTGTCTTTCGCGTTTCGATACCGTGCAGGAGCAGAGGCTCGGCCAGGGTATCGAATACGGTCATGCGGGGATTGAGCGAGGCAAATGGGTCCTGGAAGATCATCTGCATGCGCCGTCGCATCTTCTTCAGCTCCGAGCCCTCGATCGCGGTGAGGTCAATGCCCTCAAAATCTACTCGACCCGAAGTGACAGGCACCAGCCGGAGTATCGAGCGACCAATGGTTGACTTGCCACTCCCCGACTCCCCAACCAACCCAAGCACCTCGCCGCGGCGAATCTCAAAGCTGACATCGTCGACCGCCTTGACCGTAGGCTTGCTGCCACCGGGCTCAAACCAGGTACGCAGGTTTTCCACCCGAATCAGCGTCTCGGGTTCACGCTCAGTGGGGGCCTTGCTGCCTGAAGGAATCGCGGCCAGCAGCTTGCGCGTATAGGGGTGGCTGGCCTTTTCAAAGATGGCCTCGCGGTCGCCTGACTCGACGATCTTCCCCGTCTGCATCACCACCATCTGGTCGGCAATATCGGCGACCACGGCCAGGTCGTGGCTGATAAAAATAACCCCGATATCACGCGTTTTTTGTAGGTTTGCAATTAATTGCAAGATCTGCGCCTGAATGGTTACATCCAGTGCGGTAGTCGGCTCATCGGCGATCAATAGCTTGGGCTCATTGATCAATGCCATGGCGATCATAACCCGCTGGCGCATGCCGCCGGAGAACTCGTGGGGGTAATTGTCGATTGTGGTTTCGGGGTCGCGGATGCCAACCTCGTCGAGTAACTCGATAGCCCTCTGGCGTGCCTCCCTGGCTGGCACCTTGCGGTGGTAAACCAGAGGCTCTACCAGCTGGTCACCTATCTTCATGTAGGGGTTCAGGCAGGTCATGGGGTCCTGGAATATCATCGCAATATCCCGCCCGCGTATCTCGCGCAGCTCGGCTTCTGAGAGTTGCAACAGGTCTTGGCCGTCAAACAATGCCTGCCCGCCATCGATACGTCCCGGCGGCGAGGGCACCAGTCCCAACATGCTGTAGCAAGAGACCGACTTTCCGGAGCCCGACTCACCGATAATGGCGGTAATCTCGCCAGACTCTACCGTAAAGCTGATGTCGTCGACCGCTTTGTTTACCCCGTTACGGGTGACAAAGCTGACGGCCAGGTTTTTGACTTCGAGCAGGGCCATGGTCAGTCCCCCGAACCGCGGACGTCCAGCGCATCGCGCAGGCCATCGCCAAGAAAGTTAAGCGAAAACAAGGTCAGGGTGAGGGCTGCACCGGGGAAGATCAACAACCAGGGAAACTCTTCCATGGTCTCGGCACCGTATGAAATGAGTAGCCCCCAGGAGGTCTGCGGGGGCTGAATGCCCAGGCCAAGAAAGCTTAAAAAGGCTTCCAGCAGCATCACACTCGGTATGGTCAGGGTGGTGTAGACGATAACCGGTCCCAGCGCGTTGGGAATCATATGACGACGAATGATCGTTGCCGGTGACAGGCCAATGGAAATGGCCGCCTCGACAAATTCCTGCTGCCTGAGTGACTGTACCTGGCCACGCATTATGCGCGCCATCGTGAGCCATTCCACCGCCCCGATGGCCAGGAACAACAGCAGCATGTTGCGGCCAAATACGACCATCAGCAGTACGATAAAGATCATGAATGGCAACGCGTAGAGAATATCGACAAGACGCATCATGACCGCATCCACTTTGCCACCCACATAGCCCGCTATAGCGCCCCAGGTAACGCCTATCAACAGCGCCACCGCGGTAGCGACAAAACCCACCGCCAGCGAGATACGACCGCCATACATAATCTGGGTCATCAGGTCACGACCGAAAATATCGGTACCCAGCCAGTGTGCCGCTGAGGGTGGCGTCGCGCCCAGGTCCAGGTTTTGTGCGTCGTAGGCGTAAGGGGCGATCCAGGGTGTCAAAATGGCAATCACTATAAAGGTGATCAACACAGCCAGGCCGAACAGCGCGAGCCGATTCTTACGCAGGCGCCGCCAGGCGTCTTGCCAGAGGGAAGTCCCCTCCTCCGCCATGCTGATATCGGTAATCGCTTCCGTATTCATCACTTACCCCCGAACTGCGCGCGCAGACGCGGGTTCATCCAGGCAGCGAGGATGTCCGACAGCAGGTTGAACAACACGATCAGGGTAGACAGGAAAACCGTGGTGCCCAGAATCATGGTGTAGTCCCGGTTGAAAGCGGCCTGCACGTAGAAGCGGCCCAGCCCGGGTATCTGGAAAATGGTCTCGACCACGAAGGATCCGGCCAGCAATCCGGCAAACGCCGGGCCAAGAAAAGCCACCACCGGGATCATACCGCCGCGCAGGGCGTGACGGGTAACCACCTGCCACTCGGGCAAACCCTTGGCGCGGGCGGTGCGAATATAGTCCTGCGACATGACTTCCAACATGCCAGCGCGACTCAGGCGCGCAATATAAGCGGCATAACTGGAGCCGAGCGTGATAGCGGGCAGGATCTTGTCGCCGGGTATGTCGCCCCATCCCGACACCGGTAGCCAATCCAGGTAAATCCCAAATACCAGGACCATCAGTGGCCCCAGCAGAAAGGACGGCATACAAATACCGATCATCGCTGCCGACATGGGCAGGTAGTCCTGGGCCGTATTCGGCTTGAGGGATGCGAAGACTCCCGCCAGGCCACCAATCACGACAGCGACCAGCAAGGCATAGAGGCCAAGCTCCGCCGTCACCGGCAAGCCAGCGGCTATCAATTCATTGACGCTGCGGCCTGGGTATTTGAAAGAGGGGCCCAACTCGCCCTGGGCGAGATCGCCCAGGTACGCGGTGTATTGCTGGAGTATCGGCAGGTCCAACCGATACTGCGCTTCAAGCGCTGCCTTGACCTCCGGCATAACAGCTTTCTCGCTGTCGAAGGGGCCGCCGGGCGCCAGGCGAACCAGGAAAAACGTCACCGTTATTACAGCGAGAATTACCGGGATAGCCTGCAGCAAGCGACTGCCAATAAAGCGCCACATAACTTATCCCTCCGTCGCCCGGGCTTGCTCCCAATCGGGGTCAAGCCAGACATATTTGAGGTTGAGCGAGTCCATCAGGTTGGCCGGCAGACCTTTCACACTCGGGTGTATCAGGTGTTTGCTGGTATAGGTATAAATGGGGAGTATCGGCATCTGCTCCATCAGCATGGTCTCCGCTTCGTAAAAGATAGCGAAGCGCTCTTCCCGGGTTTTAGCCTGCGGCGCCAGCCGGGTGATCATTTCATCGTAGCGTGGGTCAGAGAAGCCGGTATTGTTGTTGCCGCCGCCGGTCAGGTAGAGATCCAGGAAATTATTGGGGTCTACGTAATCCCCAATCCAGCCGCGGCGGGCGATATCAAACTCCATCTGGGTCACAGAGTCGAGGTACACTTTCCACTCCTGGTTGGAAATCGTCACCTTGATATTCAACTCGTCCTTCCACATCTGCTGCAGCGCGACCGCTATTTTCCGGTGGCTTTCGCTGGTGTTGTAAATCAACTCCAGGCCCGGCCACCCTTCTCCATTGGGAAAGCCGGCGTCGGCCAACAATGCGCGCGCCTGTTCCGGGTCGAAATCGAACAGTTTCGGCGGCTGGTAACCGAGGGTACCGGGAGGCGTGATGCTGTATGCGGGGACATTGGACTTCTGCAAGACCGTATCATTGAGCTTGTGACGATCGATGGCCATCGACAAAGCCTTGCGGACCCGCACATCGTCCACCGGCGGTCGGTTGGTGTTGATCAGGAAAAAGTAGGTTCCCAGGTAAGGTGCCTGCACATAGGGCGTATTTTCCATGGCCTGGTAAACGGGAATCTTGTCCAGTGGGATAGTCTGCGTGTAGTGCAGTTGCCCCACCCTGAACATACGCTCCTCGCTGACAATATTCTCAGTGGGATAAAACACCACCCCGTTCAGTTTTACATTATCTCGGTCCCAGTAGGTATCGCTCTTTGCCATCGTGATGCGACGGTTGAGCTTCCATTCCTGCAAGCGAAAAGCACCATTGCTGACAATGTTTTCAACACGCGTCCAACGAGTGAATCGATCCGTCGCCTTGCCAAATTTTTCGATGGTCGGCCGGTGCAAGGCGAAGGTACTGTAATGGTCCATAAGCTGCAGAAAATACGGTGTTGGCTCGGTGAGCGTCACCTGCAGGGTCTTTTCATCCAGGGCCTTGACCCCTACCTGGTTGAAATCGTCGATCTCGCCCGTGGCAAACGCCTCGGCATTGGCCACCGGGTACAACATATAGGCATACAGGTTACCCATGGCGGGGTTCAGCGCCCGCCACCAGGACCAGACGTAATCGTCGGCGGTCATCGGGTCACCATTGGACCAGAGCGCGTCCTCGCGAATATAGAACGTGATCGTTCGCCGGTCTTCACTGAATTCCCAGCGTTCGGCGACGCCCGGTTCGGGCTCTAGCGTGTAGGGGTTCTTGACCGCCAGGCCTTCAAACAACGCCCTGATCAGGTGGTTCTCGGGCACGCCGGTGACAACATGGGGGTCGAGACCCTGGGGCTCACTGCCGTTCCCGTAGTGCAGGATGCCAAGACGATTGCCCTCTGTCACATTGGACTCGCCACCCGTACAGGCAAAGAGGAAGAGGCTGGCGGAAACCAGCAGGGCTTTTGCGGCGCGAAGGGCCAAGGTAAAACTCCCGGTCGTCAGAAGTCAGCGCATTATACGTGAACCAGCGCGACTGTCACTTGGGCCCTGGTCCCTCATCGGCCCTGGCGGCGCCTCTGTATTCCTCTACCAGATGGCGCTTGTACAGCTTACCGTTATCCATCCGCGGCAGCTTCTCGTGAAAATCCAGGGAACGCGGCACCTTGAAATGAGACAAGCGCTCACGCAGCCACTCCATTAATTCAATGGCTACCTCATCGGTGGCATCAGCCCAGTTCATGGGCTCTACCACAGCCTTGACCTCCTCCCCGAACTCCTCGTTGGGAATTCCAAACACAGCCACGTCCGCTACCTTGTCGTGGGTAATCAACAGATTTTCGATTTCCTGCGGGTATATATTGACGCCGCCACTGATTATCGTGAAGTTCTTGCGGTCGGTCAGGTAAAGATAGCCCTCCTCATCGACATAACCGACATCGCCGGTCGTAGCCCAACCCTTATCGTTGAAGGCCCCCGAGGTTTTATCCGGTTCATCGTGGTAAGTGAACCTGACATGCTCGCCGCTAAAGTAGATCGTTCCGACCTCGCCTGGTGGCAACGGGTTGCCATCATCATCAAGCACATGCATCTCGCCCAGTAGCGACTGCCCGACTGAGCCCTTGTGCTCCAGCCAGGCCGCCGAATCGATCATAGTGAAACCAATACCTTCGCTGGCTGCATAGTACTCATTGATTACCGGGCCCCACCACTCGATCATTTTTTCCTTGGTTTCGATGGGGCATGGCGCTGCCGCATGAATAGCAACCTGCATGGAACTCAAGTCGTAACGCTGCCGAACCTCCTCGGATAACTTCAGCATGCGAATGAACATGATCGGTACCCACTGGCTGTGGGTGGCCCGATGCTCCTGGATCAAATTCAGCGCCTGCTCGGGATCAAACTTCTCCATGATCACCGAGGTCCCGCCCACGTAGAGATTCATCATGTTGTAGTGCAGGGGGGCCGCATGATACAGCGGCGCCGGCGACAGGTAGACCGTTTCTTCGCTGAATCCGAACACCAGGCCCAGCGTGCCCGCCATGGGGTGCGGAGCATCGAAATCGTCGCTGGGCGGTGGCAGGAAGATCCCCTTGGGTTTACCCGTGGTGCCAGACGAGTACAGCATCGGCATACCATAAGCCTGATCGGCAATGGGCTCCTGCGACTGTGCGTCAACCGCCTCCTCCCAGGACTCGAAGCCAGGACGGATTCCTCCGACCATATAAAAGTGCTTCACACCGCTGGCTTCCTCGCGAATTTCCTGGGCCACCTCCGCCAGCGCTGACGAGCCGATAAACATCACTGCCCCGCAGTTCTCCAGGATATATGCCGTCTCGGCCTTCATGAGATGGGTGCTGATGGGTGTGAAGATTATCCCTGCACGCTGGGCGGCCCAGCAGATTTCCAGGAAGTGGCGGTTATTCTCGAGCATCAGCCCGATATGATCGCCCTTGTTCAGCCCGAGGGAGCGAAACAGCTGTGCTCCCTGGTTGGACCGCTCATCCAACTGGCGGTAGGTCACCATTTCACCCGTTCGGCCCATGATAATCGCCGGCTTATGGGGATAGGTCTGCGCTGTGACACTGGGATGGGGCATGGGAAGGGCCTCTGCTTATACTGTTGGGTCGCCCACTATAATTTCTCGAGTACCACGCTGACAACGCCCTGGGCCAAGAGAAACGCAATATCCAGATAGACTAATCTGTGCCAAACTTTTAGGCACCCGTTAAACCTGACCGCACACGTTCGCGGCATTCACCGACAAGGACAGGGTATGAGCACCGAACTATCTCCCAACGAGCTGCGCAAGCGCATCCGCGCGGGAGAACACACAGGCAATACGTCAGACCTGGCCCACGGCTATGTGCAGTGCAACGTCGTCATTCTACCCGCTGACTGGGCCAATGATTTTCTGCGCTTTTGCCAGTTAAATCCCAAACCCTGTCCACTGGTTGCGGCCAGTAACGCGCCTGGCGATCCCACGCTACCACCTTTGGGTGATATTGATATCAGAACCGACGTGCCAAGCTACCGGGTGTTCCACGAGGGGGTCCTGGCCGATGAGGCAACCGACATTAGCGCGCTCTGGCGAGAGGATCTCGTCAGTTTTGCGTTGGGCTGTTCCTTCTCTTTTGAGGAGGCGCTGTTGGCCGATGGACTCGAAGTTCGCAATGTCAGTCAGGGCGTTAACGTTCCGATGTATCGCACCGATATAGACTGTCTTCCAGCAGGGCCATTCAGCGGCAAGATGGTGGTGAGCATGCGGCCCTTCGTGGCGGCGGATGCCATCAGGGCCGTGCAGATATGCACCCGTTTTCCCTCGGTACACGGTGCCCCCATACACCTGGGAGACCCCACAATCATCGGTATCGAGGACCTGCAAAGCCCGGACTATGGAGACCCGGTAAGCATGGCGGAAAATGAACTACCTTTATTCTGGGCCTGCGGGGTAACGCCACAAGTAGCACTGGAAGCCGCCAAACCACCCTTTGCTATTACCCACAGCCCGGGCTGTATGCTGGTCACGGACCTGCGTAACAGCCAGCTGGCGGTACTGTGAAACGGATCGGACACGGATAATGCTACTCAATTGTGACTTGGGCGAAAGCTATGGCAGCTGGACGATGGGGCTGGACGAAGAAGTAATGCCCCATATCGACCAGGCTAATATCGCCTGTGGTTTTCATGGCGGCGACCCGCTTACCATGCGCCGAACCCTGGCGCTGGCAGCGCAACACAAAGTCACTGTCGGCGCGCATCCTGCTTACCCCGACCTGGTTGGCTTTGGCCGTCGCCCAATGAATCTTAGCGCCGACGAGATCGTGGCCAATATGCACTACCAGGTGGCCGCACTCGAAGGCATGGCAAGCACCCAGAACCTGCACCTGAGCTACGTTAAACCCCATGGCGCGCTCTACAACGATATGATGGCCAAACAGGAGGTGCGGGCGGCCATCATGGAGGCCGTGGCCAGCTACCACAGACCCATACACCTGATGCTCCAGGCTACACCCGACGCCGATACTCACCGGCAGGAAGCTGAAGCTGTTGGCATTCAGCTGCTGTTCGAGGCGTTCGCCGACCGCTGCTACGATGACGACGGCCGATTACTCTCGCGCAGCAAACCCGGCGCGGTGCACGACCGGGAGAAAATGCTGTCACAGGTGAAGCAGCTGTGCTCAGAGGGTACCGTGACAACTGCCAGCGGCGAGCGTATCACCCTGCAGGCAGATACATTGTGCGTACACGGGGACAATCCGGAAGGGGTCGAGGCAATCCGCGAAATACGCGCACTGGTTGATGGCGGCTAAGCGCTATGATCCTGCATAGCGCGGGCGAAAACGCCCTTATCGCCTACCTCGGTGAGACTACCAGCCCGGAGGTGTCCGCACGGGTTCAAGCGTCAGCCGTTGCAGTAGAACATGCCCTGGGTAACGACCTGGTGGATCTCGTACCCTCTTACGCCTCCCTGCTGATTATCTATGACCCCCTGACGGCCGACCACCTGAGCGTCGCCCACCGGGTTCGCACGGCGATCGAGGGAATTACTACCGCCGCGGCCAGCACTGGGCACACCGTTGTGCTGCCTGTGTATTACCACCCGGAGGTGGCCGAAGACCTGGAACCACTGGCGCAAAAAGCCGGGTTGACCACCCGAGAGCTTATCGACATTCACAGCGCTACAGAGTACCGGGTTTACGCCATCGGATTCGCTCCCGGCTTCGCTTACCTGGGTGAAGTAGACGAGCGCATCGCGGCGCCCCGCCTGGCGACGCCACGACAGAAGGTGCCCCGCGGCGCCGTGGCTATCGCGGATCGACAAACCGCCGTCTATCCAGCGGTTTCCCCCGGTGGCTGGAACCTGATTGGGCGTTGTCCGGTGCGCATGTTTGACCCGGGGTCCGAACCCACCATGCCGGTAACCGTCGGCGACAGCGTTCGCTTCGAAGCTATCAGCCGCGAGGCATACCTGGCCGCTGGGGGTGAACTCTAGTGGCGCTGCGAGTCATTCAACCCGGACTGCTCAGCCTGCTACAGGACCGCGGACGCTTTGGTCAGCACCGAATCGGGCTGACCAACGGTGGCCCGCTCGACCCGGCCGCCTTCGACCTCTGCAATCGCCTGCTGGAAAACCCGGCGGGAGTAACGACCATCGAAGTCAGTTTTGGCGGCCTGCAGGTGGAGGTTGTCGACGACACTTACGTTTGCGTCACCGGCGCGCACATGCCGCTCCATATCAACGGTGAGTTAGTAGAACGATACCGGGTCCACCAGGTCAGAGCCGGGGATACGATCGCGCTGGAATTCGCCACCGCGGGATGTCGGGCCTATCTCGGTGTCGCCGGTGGCTTTGACGTGCCCGCCAGCTTCGGCAGCACTGCTACGGTGGTGCGTGAGCACATAGGCGGCCTCACTGGAGAACGCCTGCAAGCCGGCGACGTAATCGCCAGTGCGGCCGTCGAAAATCGGCGCCTGCTGTTCGTTAATCCCGAGGCCCAGCCGCACTACCCCAACTCAGCAACCGTGCGGGTGATTCCAGGCTACCAACAGGCGCACTTCAGTCGACTGCAACAGCGGCGATTCTTCAGCCATCGCTATACCGTGTCCGATCGCAGCGACCGCATGGGTTACCGTCTGGAGGGGCCGGCCATCGAGTGTGATATCGAGGGTATTCTGTCGGAGGGCATCTGCCAGGGTGCCATCCAGATACCAGCAGACGGTCAGCCCATCGTGTTACTCAACGACCGCCAGACCATTGGCGGCTATCCCAAGATCGGCGCCGCGCTCTCCCTGGATACGGCTGCACTGGCTCAGCTGACACCGGGAAGCACGGTGCATTTCACCCCGATTACACCCCACGCCGCGCACAATGCACTGCACCTGGCCGCCAGTATGGCAGGCCGGCAGCGGCTTCTGGAGTGGCGCGCATGACAGAACTTGAGCTGAGCAAAGCGATCGAGGACGTACTGGTAGCGCGCAATGTACGCCATATGCAGGTCGCGCAGGCCGCGCTCGAGCCGGGCTATTACCTGCGCGCCGCGCGCAAACTGCAAAACCGCCAGGGCAATGTCATTATCGGCACAGGCTTCCCCGTCTCTGACACATTTGAGACAGACGGGCCGGTTGGCGCCATCGCGCTTTACCAAACCTTGGGATCATTGGGCGCCACGCCATGGCTGGCCTGTGCCGCCCCCCTGGCCGATGCGATTGGGGCCGATTACAGGGTATTACCACTGCTGGCACCCTCGCTTGAGGAGGCTGAGCGGGAAGCAGATCGCGCGCTCGCAGACTTACGTCCCGACGTGGTCGTCTCTATCGAGCGCCCCGGTCTGGCGGCGGACGGTCGTTACTACAATATGCGCGGCGAGGATATCAGCCAACGGTGCGGGATCTTCGATCCCTTTATGACCCGGGCTCGCTGCCCAACCATCGCGATCGGCGATGGTGGCAACGAGATTGGTATGGGTAACATCCGGGAGGCGATTGCCAACCTGGATATCAATGCCTCGGTAACGGGCTGCGATGAGTTACTGGTCGCCGACGTATCCAATTGGGCGGCCTATGGCCTGATTGTATTTCTTGGCCTGTGGTCTGAGCGAGACCTCCTGGCTGAGCTGTCACCGGGCGATATTCTGGACTATCTTTCGGCGAGGGGCAGTGTAGACGGCGTAACACGCCAGAACACCCTGACCGAAGATGGGCTTGAGCCAGGAGCCGGCGACGAGCTCATTGAAGAACTGCGCCGCCTGGTCTATCCGGACGGAATTTGACAAAACAACAGGGGTTTAAGCATGACCACGGTTTACCTGAATGGCGATTACATGCCAATGGCAGAAGCCCGCATCTCACCGATGGACCGGGGCTTTCTCTTTGGCGATGGGATCTACGAAGTCATTCCCAGCTATGACGGTCAACTCGTGGGATTTGGCCCTCACCTGGATCGTATGCAGGATGGCCTGGATGCGATCGAGATTAATCTGAAGATCGACAGGGAGGCCTGGCGACACGTCGCGCAGGAACTTATTGAGCGCAACGGTGGTGGCAACCTGGGCATTTATTTCCATGTCAGCCGGGGGGCTGACAGTCAGCGTCATCACGCCTACCCCGAAAATATCACCCCCACGGTCTACGCCTTTGCCTTTGAAATTCCCCCGGCACCGGTGCCCGACAAGGCAGCGGCCGCGAAGTACAAAGTCTCAACTACCGAGGATCTCCGCTGGAAGCGGTGCAACATAAAATCCACAGCCTTGCTGGGTAACGTCATGCATTACCAGCACGGCCACTCCCGCGGCCACAACGAGACCATACTTTACAACCCCGATGGCGAGTTAACCGAAGCGGCGGCCTGCAACGTCTATGTCATCAAGAATGGTGTCGTAGCCACCCCGGAACTTGACTACCAAAAGCTACCCGGTATTACCCGGCTGATGCTGCTGGATATACTGCGCAAAGACGGCACCATTCCTGTTGAAGAGCGCGTGGTCTCACTGGCCGAGTTGCGCGACGCAGACGAGGTATGGATCTCCAGTTCCAGCAAGGAAATCGCGCCGGTGGTCGAAATCGATGGCCACCCTGTCGCCGATGGCGCGGTAGGCGATGTCTGGCTGGCGGCACAAACACTCTACACGGCCCACAAGTTCGACTACTGATGGCCAGACCCAACCAGGCACTTTTAAACCTCAACGCCCTGCGCCACAACGCCGCTGTGGCGAGGTCGCTGGCGCCCTCCTCCAAGCTGATGGCCGTGGTTAAGGCCAATGGTTACGGTCACGGGGCGACCACGGTGGCCCATGGGCTGGAGCCTGTCGTCGATGCCCTGGCCGTGGCTTGCATCGAAGAAGCTGTTGAGCTGAGAGACAGCGGAATTATCGCCCCCATTCTATTGCTGGAGGGTGTGTTTGAAGCGCGCGAATACGTCGCTGCTGCCGAGCTCGGGCTGTGGGTCACGATTGACAACCTGTGGCAGTTGCAATGGCTGGAGGAGGCCAGCCTGCCGGCCCCCGTTCAGTGCTGGCTGAAGGTAGACAGTGGAATGCATCGGCTGGGGGTCGCGCCCGAGCAGGCCAGCGCTTTTTTTGAGCGTCTACAGCATTGCTCCAACAGTGTCGGCACAGCCGTGCTTTCAACGCATTTCGCCTCCGCCGACGACCTGGATAGTCCCCAGACTGCGCAGCAGCTGGAGGTTTTCGAGAGAGCGTGTGAGGGTCTACCGGGATTGCGCAGCGCCGCCAATTCACCGGGGATTTTAGGCTGGCCGGCGTCCCATCTGGACTGGATTCGACCCGGCTATATGCTTTACGGCAACTCCCCTTTTACCACCCCACATCCCAATACTGAGGCATTGGAACCGGTGATGACACTTACCTCGGCGGTGATTTCCGTGCGCGATGTCGCCCGCGGTGAATCCGTGGGGTACGCCGCTACCTGGCGAGCTGAAAGACCCTCACGGATTGCCACAGTTACCATAGGCTACGGCGATGGTTATCCACGCCTGGCGGCTAACGGCACGCCAGTACTGGTCAACGGCAAGATCGCGCCACTGGCAGGCCGCGTTTCAATGGACATGATAACCGTCGATGTCACTGACTTAACCGACGTCCAGGTCGGGGATGAGGTTGTACTCTGGGGCGAGGGACTGCCGGTCAGTGAGATTGCCCGGCATGCCAGCACCATAGGCTACGAGCTCACCACCCGTATGCCCCTGCGGACACCCCGGGTTGTAGTTGCCGGGTAAGTTTTCCAGCGCGCATTCGGAAACGTCGCTGCCACAACAAACCTTGATCCATTCGCTGTTGAAATCGACATTCTTGGGCTAGTCTGACAACTGATCCTGAATCAATTTACATGGCTGCCAATGCAAAAACTCGCCTTCCAGGACAGCGCATTCCTCAGGCTGGAATCCAGCCAGCGTCCCTTCCACGTCGCTGGCCTTATGTTATTCAAAATGCCCGCCAAGGCACCACGCGGATACCTGCGAAAACTCGTGCGCCATTGCGGACGACTCAATGAGCTGTGGCCCATCTTCAATCGCAAGCTCAGCGATCCCGAAGCGCTGGCCAATGCCGGGTGGATTATTGCTGAAGACTACGAACCGGCGCGCCATGTCAGCCACTATGCGTTGCCGGCACCGGGGCGTATGGAAGATTTGCTGCGACTGGTTACCGCCGCCCATGAACGTCCCCTGGACAGGAGCCGGCCGTTATGGGAAATCCACCTCATCGAGGGGCTGTCGGGTAACCGGTTCGCTATTTACTGTAAGGTGCACCATGCGCTTGTCGACGGCGTCGGCGCGCTGCGCATGATGGACGCGTTGTTCAGCACCTCGCCGGACACCAGGATCGACTTTCGCAAGGCAAAGCCGCTGGCTGCTGAACATCAACGCAGGCACAGCCTGATCGACAACCTGGGTAAGCTGCCCAATACAATGCTGAAGCAATACAAAGCCGTACCACAGCTCTCCAGGCTACTCAGTCATATGGGAATGGACGCCTTTCGCGGTAGGGAAGAATCCATGACCCTGCCATTCACTGCGCCCCGCTCACTATTCAATGACGAGGTGGACGCGCGGCGCCAGGCGATTATCTGTGATCTTTCACTGACGCGCGCCAGGCAGCTCAGCCGAAACACTGGGGGAACGCTCAATGACGTTTTGCTCGCCGTCTGTGGCAGCGCTCTGAGGCGCTACCTGATCGACCAGAACGCCCTACCCCGGCGCTCGCTGATAGCCGGCGTGCCCGTATCTCTCAAGCGGGGCGCCGAAAGCGAGGGCAATCAATTGAGCTTTATTCTCTGCCCTTTCTTCACCAATGAGCACGACGAGGTAAAGCGACTCGAGAAAGTTGTGCGCACCACCCGCCGCGCCAAAAAGGAACTCTTGTCGATGTCAACGATGGCGTCCCAGGAATTCGCCAATATGATGCTCTTACCCACGATCATCCTGACCCTGAGCGGCAATGCCACCCGGGTCAATCCTGCGATCAACGCCATTTTTTCCAATGTACCCGGATCCAGGAAAAAGCTGTACCTGGAAGGCGCCGAGCTACAGTCACTTTATCCACTGTCCGTTGTCACCGACGGAATGGGTATCAATCTGACGGTCGTCAGTTACGCCAGAAAGCTGTGTTTTGCGGTTACCGCGTGCCCTACTATGCAACCTGGCATCGAGGTACTCGGCAAATACCTGAAGGAAAGTTTCGACGCACTTTACGAGGCCGCGCTCAACTGAGGCGCTGGCCTGGGACAACAGACTGGGAGTTTAATCATGCTAAACATTTTTCGCGCTAATACGCTAAATGCCGTGGTATTCACCTTTGGCAGCAGTCTGGCCATGGCAACTGCCACCCCGGACCAGGTGGCCAGCCTCGGTGGTGAGGTCTACACGCCAGTCGGTGCAGAACGGGCCGGTAACGCCGCGGGCACAATACCCGCCTGGCAGGACGGGTTGAGTGAAACACCTGAAGGTGACATTCGAAACGAGGGCCTCAAGGACCCGTTCGAGGGTGAAGCTGAGTTGTTTCGCATATCGGCCGCTAATGTCGAAGAGTATGCTGACAATCTAAGCGACGGCCAGATAGCTTTGCTGCGCAAACATCCCGACACCTACTACCTGCCGGTTTATCCCTCGCACCGGGTTTCAACCTACCCGCAGGAGGTACTGGCCAACATCAAGGCGAGCGCGGCTACCATCGACATGGTGCCGGGAGGCAACGGCCTTTTGAACCTTAACGGCAGCACCGTGCCCTTCCCGTTTCCCGATAGTGCCCTGGAGGTGATCTGGAATCACATCAATCGCTACCGTGGCGGCAGCGTGGAGCGCACCTACACCCAGATTCCCGTTCAGGCGAACGGCAGTTTTTCACCGATCGTGTTCCGCGACCGGCTTGTTTTCGCCAGTTGGCTACCGCAGGGATCGGTCGATGAGAACCGCTTGTTCCTGTATCTACAGCAGATCATGGAACCCGCTCGGCTGGAGGGTGATATCCTGCTCGTGCACGAAAACATCAACCAGAAGCTGGAGCCGCGCAACGCCTGGGTATACAACGCGGGCCAACGGCGAGTGAGGCGCGCGCCCAATGTGGCTTACGATGGTCCCGGACGTGCTTCCGAATCCCTGCGCACCTCGGACGACCTGGATGGCTACAACGGCGCCCCCGATCGCTACGACTGGAAACTACTCGGAAAGCGCGAGATGTACATCGGGACCAACGCCTATCGCCTCTACGACAAGTCGCTAAAGTACTCGGATATTCTACTTCCAGGACACATAAACCCCGAGTACACCCGCTATGAACTGCACCGGGTATGGGTAGTAGAAGCCACGCTCAAGCCGGAGTCGCGACACATCTACGCCCGCCGCGTGTTTTATATCGACGAAGATACCTGGTCGATTGCCCTGAAAGACCAATACGACGGCCGCGGCGAGCTCTGGCGTGTTGGCCAGGGCCAGGGTGTGTACCACTACGACGCCAAGGTCCCCTGGGGAACCGAAATTCAAAATGACCTCATTTCAGGGCGTTACCTGGTGACCGGACTGGATAACGAGGTCAAAAAACACGGGTATATCTGGGACCTGGATGCGAGCCCGCAGGATTTCACGCCGGCAGCACTGCGTCGCTCGGGTCGGAAATAAATCACTGCCGAGCAAACACAGAAAGAGTCGCGGACTCATTGACGGCTTACTCTGCAAGGGCAGTATGACCGGGTGGCGATAAAACGCGTACTCAAGTACCTGGTGCTCGCCCTGGCCGCCCTCGCACTATTGGCACTGGCTGGCGGACTCTGGCTGCGATTCGAATTTGAGCGGGTCAGCCAACGGGGCAGTGTTTACGACGCCCTGCTCAATGTCCCGGTTGCCAGTCTGGATGCAACCGCGGTGGCCCCGCAGGACTGCCAGCATAACTACCCCAACAACAACGCCTGGTTCGGAGCCCTGCACGTGCACACGGCGGCCTCCTACGATGCAACCGCCTTTGGCGTCACGGCCAGTACTGAAGACGCCTATCGCTTCGCGCAGGGAGAAGCCCTCAGGCTCAGACTCCGTGGCGACCCTCCCGACCTCGACGTGCCTGAATTAAAAATAAGCTCCCCGCTGGATTTTATAGCCATCACAGACCATGCGGAAAGCCTCGGAGAAAATCGTCTCTGCCTGACACCGGGCAACGACGCCTATGGCGCACTCGTTTGTCGATTGTTCCGCGGCGATATTCGCATCCCGGCTGACGAGCAACTTCAGCCGTTGATAAGACTGGCCTCGCAGGCGATTTTTGGCAAGGATCGGTCGCGCCGTGTCTGCGGCGCGGACGGCGAAAATTGTCGAAGTGAAGCGGTATTGGCCTGGCAGCATAATCAGCAAAGTACCGAGGCCTTCCACGATCGCAGTGATGCCTGCCGCTTCACCACCTTGCACGGCTATGAGTACACCCTTGCTGAACAATCCAGCAACCTGCATCGCAACGTCATTTTTGCCAACGAGGTGGTACCGCAGGCATTGGTGAGCGCGAAAGAGGCACAAAAACCCGAAGCGCTGTGGCGATGGCTCATACAGACGTGCATCGAGGGTAACGAACGGTGCGACGCGCTGGCGATTCCGCACAACAGCAACTGGAGTAGCGGCAGGATGTGGTACCCGCCCAGCCAACTCACGCGCAGTACAGAAGGGCAGAAAGAACTTGCGGCCCTGCGCGCCAGAATAGAGCCACTGGCAGAGATCATGCAGGTCAAAGGCGACTCCGAGTGCCGGAATCGAATTGCCAGCGTTTTTGGAGAGGCGGACGAGTTTTGCAATTTCGAGAAGTTGCGCCCGACCAGCGAGGAAATCGACGACTGCGGAGAGTCTGTAGGCAGCGGCGGAATGATGTTGCAGGGCTGCACGTCGCGCTACAACTTTGTTCGCTATGCCCTGAGCGCAGGCCTGGCCGAGAAGGAAAAGCTGGGCATTAATCCCTTCGAAATGGGCATCATAGCGGCGACCGATACGCATATCGCAGCACCGGCGGCCGGTCTGGAAAAGGGTTACCGGGGCTCACATGGCATCGACCGGGCGCGCAAGCACCGGCTGGGTGGAGAAGTTGAAGTTCCCGGCGACATCGGGACCGGATCGCCGGTACGTTACAACCCGGGTGGTATTGCCGGTATTTATGCGCCGCAAAACAGCCGGTCGGCATTGTTCGAAGCCTTGCGGAGGCGCGAAACATTTGGCACCAGTGGACCGCGGATACGTCCCCGGTTCTTCGCTGGCTGGAATATGACCGCGGGACTGTGCGCATCACCGGATATGTTGTCAACAGCCTATCGTGAAAGCCAGCCCATGGGCTCCGTCCTGCGTGCTGAGTCACCGGAGGGCGCACCCTCCTTTTTGGTCAGCGCCCTGGCAGATGCTCGTGAAGGCGGCAACTTGTTACAGCGCATCCAGATCATCAAGGGCTGGGTTGATGAAACGGGTCGCACGCAACAGAAGGTTTACGAGGTCGCTGGCGATCCCGCTAACGAAGCTTCCGTCGACCCGGCAACCTGCGCCGTCTCCGGTAGTGGTTATCGACAATTGTGCAGCCAGTGGCGCGACCCGGATTTCAACGCCGACATAGCCGCCGTCTACTATGCGAGGGTTCTGGAGAACCCCAGTTGTCGTTGGAGCCATTACGATTGCCTCGCCCTGGACGAGGCGGACAAACCCGCCAGTTGCCGAGACCCCAAGCTACCCTGGCGTATACAGGAGCGTGCCTGGACATCGCCTATCTGGTACTACCCTAGACCCTTCAAGGGCGCTGGATGAAGTCTCGCCAGGCGTATCGCCTGTTCTGCGCCCCTGGCTATCCCGTGAAGCAGGACACCGGGAATACTGACGAGATTAAAAAGCGGGTCAGCAAGCAAGCCCCTTAATCCACCAGCCCGAACTCATCACGCAAAACCTCGATAATTTCAGCCCGGGGATTGTCGGACACGGGTACAGGCTTGCCGGTGATCTTTTCGGCAATGCCGGTATACGTGGCCGAGACTTCCATCAGGACATCGGCAGGCAATGCGTTATCCGCCGCCAGGGCCTGGCGCTCTGGCATCCTGTCTTTGTTGAGCAGGATATCCGGATCGGGGAAGTGGTTAAGCAGCAACTGACGGAAGCCCTCCTTGGAATTTTCCACCACCCGCCCATCACGGTAAGCGGCACCGTCCCAGATCCTGGAAGAATCCGGTGTACCCACCTCGTCCATGTAGATGAGCTTTTCTTCGCCCTGCCTGTCCGTAACGTAACCAAACTCGAACTTGGTATCGACAAAAACCTGGTCGAGCGCCGCCAGTTCGTCACTAATCACGTCGAAGCCCTCTCTCAGCAGCTTCTCGTAGTAATCGACATCGGCCTTGTCGGCGAAGTTAAACGCTTCATAATTATTGTCGATGTCCTGGCGGGTAATGTTCACATCATCTGCTGCGGGCACACCGGGGATGCCCTCCAGGATGCCCTTGGTGGAGGGAGTAATCAGTAACTCGGGTAACTTCTGGTCCTTCTGCAGGCCATCGGGGATCGCGATACCACAGAACTCGCGCTCGCCCCTGGCGTAAGAGCGCCACATGGAGCCGGTGATATATTGTCGAGCAATGGCCTCAATCATTACTGGCCTCGCTTTCTGTACGATCCACACCAGTGGATGCGGTATCTCCAGGATATGACTGTCTGCAAGACCGCGCTCTCGAAACAGCCTGAACCAGTGATTGGAAATCGCATTCAGAGAAGCACCCTTACCAGGCACCCCATTCATACCGCCCTCCCCGTGCCAGATACAATCAAAGGCGGAGATACGATCCGAAATCACCATAATGGCCAGTGGCGCATCAGCGGCCACCGGATAGTCGCGCTCGGCAATCAGGCGACTGCTATCTTCGGGGTTCAGCCAATAAACAGAGCGTACCTTACCGCTGTGAACGGGTTGTCCGGTACGAATCGGCAAATCGTCGTTTACCGCCAATACTTTGTCAGCAAGACTCATGGGATGTCCTGTAATGTGAAGTGGGTTTGGAATTTGGGTTGGCCGAGGCTGTTCTATACAGCGACTCGACTCGCCAGTTGGCGATTTTAGCAGAGCCTAGCAACAGATACACCGGGTATCAGCACTGCGCTCTTTTTTCACCCCCGGCGATGCTTTACCATAGCGCCGGCTCGCCGACCCCATACTTTTTACGGATTAAACCGCATGAAACTGATACTTCCCGCCGCCCTGCTATTGCTGGCCTGGGCAAATACACTCAGTGCCGCCACGTTTACCGACTGTGCGACTATCGTGGATAACATGGAGCGCCTGGCATGCTATGACGCTGCAGCCGGGGCGAACAGCGTCGGCGAAGACAGTGACTTCCTGACCGAATCTCCTGTTGCCCCGGTCGCCACCGAGGAGGAACCTGAACTCCTGGTAAGCAAGCGGCTCGAGATCGAGGAAGCGTCTGTCAACTCACCCTGGGTTATAACGCCTCATAAACGCAACTACCTCTTGCCGGTCACCTATAACAGCAGCATCAACGAAGAAGCGTGGACTGACATCTTCCCGGATGCCGAGATGGACGACGTCGAGGCCAAGTTCCAGATCAGCCTTAAGGCCCTGTTGTGGAGCGACATCCTGGGTGAAGGCACCAACCTGTGGGGCGCCTACACCCAGGAAAATTGGTGGCAGGTTTACAACTCGGACGAATCGGCACCCTTTCGCGAGACCAACTACCAGCCAGAGGTCATGCTCACGGTGGAAAATGACTGGGAGTTCTGGGGATTTCGCAACTCCCTGCTGGGCATAAGCCTGAACCACCAGTCCAATGGCCGCGGTGAACTGTTGTCACGCAGCTGGAACCGGGTGATTGCTACGGCTCTATTGGAACGAGACCGCATGAGCCTGACTGCACGCGCCTGGTACCGCCTGCCCGAAGATGACGATGATGATGACAACCCCAATATGTACAACTACTACGGGTATGGCGACCTGACCGGCGCATGGAAGTGGCGGGGCCAGGAGTTTGCAGTCACCCTGCGCAACAACTTGCGCAGCGAAAACAAAGGCAGTGTGCAGTTGGACTGGACCTTCCCGATCAACGAGCGCTTCAAAGGCTACGTACAGTATTTTAATGGCTATGGTGAGAGCCTCATTGACTATGACAACAGCACCAACCGGATTGGTATTGGTGTATCAATGACCGATCTGCTGTAAAATCACGTCATGGAGCAATATCAGACCCCCTACCAAATTCTCGGCGACCAAGGCATTCGTGAACTCACCAGTGCCTTTTACGA
The DNA here is from genome assembly GCA_964590005.1 of uncultured Alteromonadaceae bacterium. Taxonomy (GTDB): domain Bacteria; phylum Pseudomonadota; class Gammaproteobacteria; order Pseudomonadales; family Halieaceae; genus CALJFL01. The sequence continues at coordinate 43,633 of CAZPVJ010000175.1, forward strand.
CATCATGGATACCCTACCGGAGGCTGCGGGCATTCGCGCCATGCACGCCGAAGACCTGGACCCTATGAAAGAAAAGCTCGCCGATTACCTGACGGGCTGGATGGGCGGCCCCCCTTTGTACGCCGACAAGCACGGCACGGTATGCATGACCGAACCCCATGAGCCCTACCATATTGGTCCGCGAGAGCGCGACCAGTGGTTGCTTTGCATGGACAAGGCGCTGGAGCACATAGGCGCCAGCGAAGAGCTGGTCGAGATGCTCAAGGTACCTATGTACAGAGTCGCCGACGCGGTACGCAACAAGGATGGCGTATCAGCAGCTGAGTCCGACCCCAACGTTATCGCGGCGGGTTAGTAGCACGCTCATTCCAAAATGATCAGCACAAAAAAGGGGCCTATAGGCCCCTTTTTATTGCACCAACTAATTCATTCCCTTTCTTTTAACAGCAGTGGCTGCACCAGGGGATCATTGGTACGGCCCTGCAAGTTAAGTAAGCCACGCCGCATGCTGTTACCCCAGGAGCGAAACAGCAGGTCGATTGCCTCATCTTCATTCTCAACCTGGTTGAATGCCCAGATATCATCGGTGGATTTGGTATCTACAGAGCGCACCATCACGTTGCCAGTAGCGGTATTAACCAACGCCATGCTGACAGTTACCGCGCCGCCGCGACGCTTACCGGCTTCTACTTCCGCACGGGTCGCATTAGGGTGAATAGCAACCACCGTGGTCTTGATAATCATCTCTGATTCTTCGCGCGTCTCGACCACGTTGAAAGCTGACTCGTAAGTGAGTGCCACGGTAAATTCTTCACGCAAGGCATTCTGAATGATGCTGTCTTCGATATCAGTGACATCCCACTCATCGTCGGGATCGCCACCCTCAGGCTGGATAATCTGGATCTTCGACAGATTGGCTGGCGCGACATAAATCTTGCGGAAGGAGGCACCTCCCTCGGCTGACTCCGGGTTCAGGTAAAGCTCATCAGCCCGGGGGTTACGCGCTTCATAAAATCCGGGATCATCGCGTTCCGGTGCAACGCTACTACCAGCCACGGGATTTTCAGCGCAGCCGACCAGGCCAAAAGTCACTGCCAGCAGCAGGGGTATCAATCTCTGGTACATTCCCATCTTCCTCACACTATTCAATGACGGCAATCCGCCCGGGGGAGACTGCCTCTGAGAGACGCCAGAGTATAACCCAGAATGCCACCTTGGCCACAGAAGGGACTCCAGATTTGGGCAGACAGCGCTAATCCGCTACAATCGCGTACCACCGTGTATCCCGGGTACTTTATGCGTTACCACCACCGTTTAATGCCGGCCCTGTTGGCTGTCATCGCTGCGCCCTTGTGCGCTACCGAACCGCTGACTGAACAGGTCATCGTCACCGCCACCCGCGTGGAAGAAGGCGCCATAACCCTGCCGCTGGCCTGGTCAGCGATTGATGAAGATGCTATCGAACTCACCGGGCAAGTCCACGTGAATGAACTTATGCAGCGTGTTCCAGGGGCCTGGATCAGCCGCGGTAACGGCCAGGAAAGCCTGACCGCGCTGCGCTCTCCGGTGCTGACCGGGGCTGGGGGCTGCGGGGCTTTCTACATGGCGTGGGATAGCATCAGCCTGCGGGCACCGGGGTTTTGTAACGTCAATCAACTCTTTGATGCTAACACCGAGCAGGCGGGCCGCATTGAGGTGATCAAGGGGCCCGCAACGGCGCTATATGGGTCCAATGCCCTGCACGGCGTGATCAACGTGATGAGCGCCGCGCCTACCGAAACGCTGGACCAGGTCATTTCCATAGAGGCCGGCCCAGACGACTACTACCGCGGCAAATACCGCTATAGCAACACTCACGGCCGCCATGGCGTCAGCCTACGGGTGAACGGCACTACCGATGGCGGTTATAAGGAAGACTCTGGATACGATCAACAGAAACTGACGCTGCGCCACGACTACCAGGGAGACGACTGGACGATCATCAGCGCCGTCGAAGGGACCAACCTCAACCAGGAAACGTCCGGCTTTATCCGGGGCTACAAGGCTTATGAAGATAACGCGCTGAAAGATACCAACCCCAACCCGGAGGCCTATAGAGACGCCTGGTCTTTGCGAGCCTACAGCAGCGCGAGTCGCGACCTGAATGACACTAATCGACTCACCATTACCCCGTACCTGCGCAAGAACGAGATGGAGTTCCTGCAACACTTCCTGCCCTGGCAGCCGGTGGAGGAAAACGGTCACTCCAGTATCGGCCTGAGAGCCACCGTGACCACGGAACTCGACGACTGGCGCTGGGTCAACGGCGTAGACCTGGAATATACCGATGGCTGGCTCAAGGAAGTCCAGGCCGACGAATTCAGCCCCAACCAACCTGCCGGCGTCCATTACGACTACGAGGTTGATGCAACCGTGGCAGCAGCCTACAGCCAGTTGCGGTTTGAACCAGGCGATCGCTTGACGCTGATGGCCGGCGCCCGTTTTGAGTACACCGACTACGACTATGACAATAAAACCGGAGACGGCCCGGCCTGCAGCCCGGAAGCAACCGCCTGTCGTTTCTATCGTCCCGCCGACCGGTCCGACGATTTCAGCGATTGGTCGCTAAACGCCGGAGCCAGCTACGCCCTGCTCGAACAGCACGTGCTGTACGCCAGGCTAGCGCGGGGATTCCGCGCTCCACAGACAAACGAACTGTATCGCCTGCAGTCCGGCCAGGAAGTCGCTGACCTGGATTCTGAAGAAATGGATAGCCTGGAAGTGGGTCTGCGTGGTCAGTGGCAGTCGCTGGGCTATGACCTGTCACTGTTCAACATGGACAAAGACGAGGTCATCTTCCAGGACGCCGACCGGCAGAATGTGAGCGGCGCCAAGACGCGTCACTATGGCGCCGAGTTGCAGCTGGATTACACCTTCGCCCAGCAGTGGTACGCCGGGCTTGCCTTTACCGCCGCCCGTCACAAATACGATAGCCGGATCCAGCTGTTGGGATCAGATGGTGACATCAAGGGCAACGATATCGACACCGCACCCCGCCTATTTGGCAGTGCTCGGCTGGGCTGGGACTTGTCTGAACTTACCGGTCGCACGGCCCTGGCAGAACTGGAGTGGATCTACCTGGACGAATACTACCTGGAGCCAGATAACGAGCATGAATACGATGGTCACTCCCTGCTTAACCTGCGCGTCAGCGGCGAGTTTGGACAGCGCTGGGGGGCAGCACTGCGCCTGACCAACCTGTTGGACGAGGACTACGCCGAGCGCGCCGATTTTGGCTTCGGCAGTTACCGTTACTTCGTGGGCCAACCGCTGGGCGCATACCTGGAGCTCAACTACCGACTGGGCACGATCTAAGCCCCGGGCGGGCCCGCTCTCGTCCCGCCGTCCAACACCTGCCAAAGTCCTTTGCTGAAAAGCATTGTTAGATTCCCGAACCGGTCTAGACTGGTTATGTAACGATCCAAGAGGGAGTCACAATGGCGTATTTCATCACCGGCGGTACCGGCTTCATAGGCCGCAATTTTATCGACCAACTGGCCCATCGCGAAGGCGACATCTATATCCTGACGCGGGCCCAGTCCATGCACAAGTTTGAGGAACTGCGCGACAGCCTGGGTGACCAGGGTGCGCGGCTGAAGCCGGTCACGGGAGATCTAAGAGAGCCCTTACTGGGGGTCGACCCGGCGGACATTGAAACGCTGAAAGGTAAGGTCGAGCATTTCTGCCACTTCGCGGCCATCTACGATATCGCCGCCAGCGAAGAAGCTCAGGCCGCTACCAATATCGATGGCACCCGCAACGCCATCAACCTGGCCGAGGCCCTGGACGCAGCCTGTTTCCAGCATGTCAGTTCGATCGCCGCGGGCGGTATGTACAAAGGCGTCTTCCGCGAGGACATGTTCGAGGAAGCCGAAAACTACGAACACCCCTACTTTGCCACCAAGCATGAGTCCGAAGGCATTGTGCGCCGGGAATGCAAGGTGCCTTTTAGAATCTACCGGCCGGCGATGGTGGTGGGTAATAGCAAGACCGGCGAAATCGACAAGATCGACGGCGCCTACTACTTCTTCAAGAGTCTGCAAAAACTCCGCAAGGCACTGCCACCCTGGATGCCGCTGATTGGTATCGAAGGCGGCAAGTTCAATGTGGTACCCGTAGATTATGTCGTGGAAGCGATGGACCATATTGTTCACCTGGATGGGCACGATGGGGGCTGCTTTCACCTCACCGATACCGAGCACTACAGCATGGGACGCTTGCTCAATATTTTTGCCGAGGCCGGCCACACACCGCGCTTCAGTATGAGGCTGGACACCCGTATCTTCGGCTTCGTGCCGGCTTTCGTACGCGATACCATTGCCGGCCTTCCACCGATCAAACGCATCATCTCCACCATGTTGCAGGACATGGGGCTGCCCGACTCGGTGCTTATGTTCACCAACTACCCCACTCGCTACGACAACCGCGAAACCGAGCGAGCGCTCAAGGGCACCGGCATCGCGGTTCCTGACCTGCGCGACTATGCGCCGGTCATCTGGGATTACTGGGAGAGAAACCTTGACCCCGACCTGTTCGTGGACCATTCGCTGGAGGGGAACGTAAGCGGCAAAATTGTGCTGATCACCGGCGCGTCGTCGGGCATCGGGAAAGCCTCCGCATTGCGCCTGGCTGATGCCGGCGCCCACGTACTACTGGTGGCACGCACCGCTGAAAAACTCGCTGAAACCGCCGAGGAAATCAAAACCACCGGCGGCACCGCCACCATCTACCAGGCTGACGTTTCAGACCTCGAGGATTGTGATCGACTCATTGAGCAAGTGCTGGCCGACCACGGTTTTGTCGACGTACTGGTCAACAACGCCGGCCGCTCGATTCGGCGTTCACTGGAACTGTCTTTCGATCGCTTTCATGATTTCGAGCGCACCATGCAAATCAACTATTTCGGCGCGATCCGTTTGATCATGGGCCTGGCACCCTCGATGCTTGCCGCCGGCAAGGGGCATATCATCAATATTTCATCGATCAGTGCGCTAACCCCGAGTCCGCGGTTTTCCGCCTATGTCGCATCCAAGTCCGCCCTGGACGCCTGGTCTCGGGCCGCGGCTGTCGAGTTTTCCGACCGCAATGTCCGACTGACCACTATCAATATGCCGCTGGTGCGCACACCAATGATATCGGCAACGACTGTCTACGATTCAATGCCGGTACTGACACCTGAGGAAGCGGCGGACATGGTGGCCGAGGCGGTCATCAAAAAGCCCAAGCGAATCGCCACGCAAATGGGTATCTTCCTGCAGGTCATGACCGCGGTTGCGCCCAAGTTCTCGGAGGTCATCATGAACACCGTGTTCAGAATGTTCAACGACTCCGCGGCGGCGCGCGGCGAAGGCAAGCCAGAGAAGGTGGAGGTATCTAATGAACAGGTCGCGCTGGCTTCACTGATGAAAGGGGTGCACTTCTAGCGCCTGCGCACCCCCAGGGTGTATTACTCGTAACGCGGCAGGTGGCTGATGTTCTGGCCACCTGACAGGTCGAGCAATTGGCCGTTGACGTAACCGGACCGGCTGTCGTCGGCCAGGAACAAGGCAGCTTCGGCAACATCGTCCAGGGTGCCCATACGACCGGCGGGGGTTTCCCTGATGTGAGCTTCGACGATAGGCGCCATCTCGAAAAAGCCGTCGGTCATATCCGTTCTGATCAGACCGGGAGCGAGTGAATTGAAGCGTACCCTCTGTTCCGCATACTCTACCGCGGCAACCTTGATCGCGTAATCGATGCCCGCGCGGGCACCTGCATAAACGGATAAACCGGGTCCCGGCAAACGGGCAGTGAGAGAAGATATGGTGAGCACTGACCCGCCGTTTTTCATAGAGGCCGCAGCGGACTTGAAAAACAGCATCGCACCGATAAAGCTGATCTCGAGAGTTGGCCTGATCTGCTCTGCGGTCAGTTCGGCAATTGGAACGCCGGAATGTGCACCCGCCGAGAATACCGCTATATCAACGTTGCCGTAGGCTTCTGTTGCGGCGTCGAACAAACCCGCTATCTGGGCCTCGTCCGTCGCGTCGCAGGCGACTGCCAGCCCGTTCAATTCTTCAGCGAGTGCGGCCAGGGGTTCTTTCCGGCGAGCGGCAACCACCAGGTTCGCGCCCTCGGCGGCTAGCCTGCGGGCGATAGCAGAACCAAAGTTATTCTGCCCGGAGGCACCCAGTACCACCGCAGTTTTTCCTGTCAACGTTCCCATACATCTCTCCCTTCAATGCTTCGTAAGCTTCGGTCCATCACCCTGTGGGATGCGACACGATCCACTACCCCGCAAGAATTTCCTTGATCCTGCGACGCAAAACGTCCTTGCGCACCTTGCCACTGGCCGTACGCGGTAACTCCTCGACCACTTCCACGTGCTCCGGAATTTTTTGCCTGGCCAGACCGGCTTCATCGGCAAAGGCAGCCACCTCGGCAAGCGTTGGCTGCTCTCCGGGTACGGGGACAAGGTAAGCGCAAACACCTTCTCCCAGACGCTCATGTGGCATGGCAAGCACCGCCGCCTCTCCGATCTTCGGATGATCGTGCAATATGTCTTCCACTTCCTTGGCGCTGATGTTCTCGCCTCCGCGGATGATAATGTCCTTTTTGCGATCGGTGATCAGAATGGCATCGTCGGGGGTGCGCTGACCAATATCCCCAGTCAGGAAAAAGCCGTCCTGATCATGAGCCTGCGCATTTTGTTCCGGGTCTGCGTAACCCAGCATCATGCCTGCACCGCGGGCGGCAATCTCACCGTCTTCACCGACAGCCAATTCATTGCCGGCGTCGTCGAGAATCTTCACCTCGTAACCGTAAATCTTGCCGTCGGTTTCAGCAGCCAGCTGCTGTTCGCCCTCGCCCACAAACCCCTGGGTAATGACCGGTGCCTCAGTGCTACCGTAGACCCGAAATGCCTTACAGTTGGTCAAGACCTCGTACGCCCGGTTTACTACCTGCGGGGGCACGGCTGCACCACCGCAGGCGAATAAACGCATGGACGGCAGGCCGGTATGGTGTCGCTCTGCGGCGTTGAGCAGCTCTACCAGGAAAGGGGTCGCACCAACACTGGCAGTGGCACCTACCCTTTCAATGAATTCAACGGCGGCATCGGCATCCCAGCGCGCCATAAGCGCGGACTTAACCGGGGTAAGAAAGGGCAACACCATTCCCGAACCATAACCGGTGATATGCGTCACAGGCGATGGCATCAACATGATGTCCCGCTCGTCCATCCCCCAATAGTCGAGGGAATGCTGAATGACACGGGTCAGCGTGTTATGGCTGTGTAGCACGGCCTTGGGACTACCCGTGGTCCCCGAGGTATAAAGGATGGCTTTGACACTGTTGGGGTCAACCTCTGGCAGGCTGTCGATCTCGGCCGGCTCATTGTCGACCAGGTTCTCATAGCGCAGCATGTCCTCATAGTCATTGTCTGCACGCACCGTTACCACGTATTCCAGATCCGGTAATTCGCTGCGCAGCCCGGCAATCATGGATGGGAATTCCAGACTGCGAATCTGCTCGGGGATGTATATCAATCGAGTTTGGGCATCGGCCAGAATAAAGCGCAGCTCATGGTCGCGATAAATCGGCACGACCGGGTTAACCACCAGACCCATCGCCGAGGCCGCTATATCCAGCACCACCGACTCACGCCAGTTTGGCAACTGAAAGCTGATCACATCGCCCTGCTCGAGTCCCAGCTTACGCAGGCCGCTCACCAACCTCAGCGCCTCATTGGCAACCTGACCGTAGGTAATATGCGGCTCATTCTCGAGGAATATCGCAACATCATCGGGATTCTGGGCTGCCTTTATCCAGGCGGCTGTAGCGATGGTCTGGTTTGCCCACTCATGTCCATCACGGGCGATCCGTTCGCTGGTCAGCGGATTCTTCATTTAACCGTTTTTCCTTTCATTGAGTATGACTGGCGAACTGCGCCCTCACAGGCTGGACAGCACATGCCCGCCGTCGACAGTGAGGCTGGCCCCAGTCATCAGCGCGCCTGCTTGTGAAGCCAACAGCAGCAGAGGTCCGTTCAGGTCCTGCAGGTCACCCACCCGGCGCTGCGGAATGCGGCTAATCATAGCTTGCCCATCCGGAGAACCGAGCCAACCGCGGTTGAGGTCGGTTTCAAAGTATCCCGGGCATATCGCATTGACCCTGATATCGTGCTGGGCAAGCTCCAACGCCGCCGTTCGGGTGAACTGAATCACCGCCGCCTTGGATGCGGCATAATTGGTCAGTAATTTCTGTTCGCGCTGGGCCAGGATAGAAGCAATATTGATAACACTGCCGCCGGTGTTCGCAGCGATCATGCGGCGCGCTGCTTCGCGCGTTACATAGGCGACACCATTGAGGTTGGTATCAACCACCTCCGACCAGTCTTCATCAGTGAGGTCGACCAGCGCTTTGGGTATGGTGATACCGGCATTGTTGACGACAATCGAAACCACACCAAAAGCCTGCTCGGCCTGGTCGAAGGCTGACGCAATGCTCGTGGTATCCGTCACGTCAAGCGGTAGCGCTATCGCTTCGCCACCCGCTGCCACAATCTCGTCACAAGCGGCCTGTACCCTCTCCTTTCGCCGCGCCGCGAGAATAACCCGCGCGCCGGCCTGTGCCAGCACTGACCCAAAATGGCGGCCAAACCCGCTGGACGCACCGGTTACCAGAGCAACAGCACCCTGAAGCCGGAAGGGTTCAAACAAGTCGCTCATGTCATCTCCTTCGCAGCGAGAGGTTTAGCTGTAGATGTACTTATCCAGGGTCTGGTGAAAGTGCCGAATTCGGACTTCCTGGTAGTTGGCCAGAACAACCTCACCGGACTGCAGGTTCTGCATGCCCTTTTGCACCATCTTGAGGTTGGTCAGATCCTGGTCGAAGACTCTTCCGAGTCCACCTTCCAGGCCCTCGGCCTCTGAGAACAACTGGTCTTTATCCAACTTCTGCACCGGGCAATCAGCGGGGCGTTCTTCTCCCTCGGGGTAACGCATAAGCACAATGATTTCCATGGTGCACAGATTGTGGTTATCGCCGTAGGGCTTCATGCGGTAGGTCAGGTTCGGGTGGAACCCGGCCCAGGGCGCAAAGTTGGGGAACAGCGAGTACAGGATAGAATCCATGATTTCGCTGTGAGTACAGAACTCCGCGAGATCGGTCTGGTATTGCTCGGAGTAATGCTTGAAGTAGTAGTCTGCCAACCATTGTCTGGCGGTCATCCCCTCTGGGACCTCAACCGATTCACCATCGGTTAGCCACGCTCCGTGTTCCAACCAGTCGTTCACCGTCTTGTCGGGCGTTATGCCCTCCAAATGGGGGCTGACAACACCCATGGGGGAAATCGTACGACTGACATTGTCGCCCCAGCAATCGTACTGTGAATTGGCATCGCCAAGGTAGGGCATGATCTGCGGGTGCGTCTGCACGGTGTGATAGGACTCGATGAACGCTTCCCAGGCCACCTTCCAATTGCATTCAATCACCTTTTCTACGTGCATCACTTTGTACGTATTTTCGGGCTGCCATCGCTTAAAGTGCTCAGGGATGATTCCCATGTAGCTTTCCAGCGATTCCGCATCGGGGTCCATATTAATGAACACCCAGCCACCCCAAGTCGCTACCTGCACCTGTGGCAGGGTAAATTCGCCCTTGTCGATGTGAGGGAAATCCCACTCACAGGGGGCTCCCAGGAAATCGCCATCCAGGCTCCAGCGGAAACCATGGAAGGGACACTTGAATTCGCGCGCGGTGCCGCTGTCTTTGCGTAATTGTCGGCCACGGTGAAGGCAGGCGTTATGATAACCCTTGATCTCGTCAGATTCGGTGCGCGTTACTACAATCGAATAGCGCGTAATGTCATAGACAAAGAAGTCACCCGGCTTGCTGATCTCGCTTTCCCGACAGACAGCCTGCCAGGTGCGACGCCACAGCTTCTCGGCCTCCAGGTCGTGAAACTCGCGACTCAGGTAACGATCGACCGTCAGGTTATCCGATCCCAGATAGGTGTTGGTGCTCTCACGCAGCGCATCCGGTACCGGATTTTCCTCCCGGTCCAGCATATCCTGGTAGGAATCACCGGGGCATCGCGCCGTCAGCTCGTCAGCGCTAAGTTCCTCGCTCTTTCCCATGTTCTCTCTCCTGTGGCGTGCAACGCGTCAGCGTTGCAGGATGGTAACCGCGCTAATACCGGGCGCACCGTATACGTGGGTGTAGCCGAGCTTGGGGTCTCCCGGCACCTGGTGCTCGCCGGCCTGTCCCCGCAGTTGCAATACGTTTTCATAAACCTGGCGCAGGCCCGAGGCACCGATAGGCTCGCCATTGGCGAGGCAACCACCATCAGTGTTTACCGGCAGGCTACCATCGATACGGGTAGCCCCACTGGCAATCAAGTGCTCCTGCTCGCCGTGCTCGCAAAAACCGTTCTCTGCCATATGCATAATCTCGGCCCCGGACTCCGTATCCTGTAACTGGGCGACGTCTATGTCCTTAGGACCCACCCCGGCCATCTCGAAAGCAGCCTTTGAGGCGTCGACGGTGGGGCCATCAACCTGCTGCAGTGCCTGACTGGGCGCGAACACCTCGAAGGAACCGTAGCGACGGGACTTGAGCACCGCCGACTTCAGGTAAATAGGTGTGTCGCAATATTCCTTGGCCTTGTCAGCCCGGGATACCACCAACGCCACACCACCCTCACCGGGGGCGCAGAACATGTACTTGGTGAGCGGGTCATTAACCATCATGCTCTGCGCAATGTCCTCAGCGCTCACCGGCTCTCTTCGCCAGGCATTGGGGTTCAAAGCGCCATTGGTGAACGCCTTTTCAGCCACCAGGGCCAGTGTTTCGGATGAAATGTTAAAGTCGTGCATGTATTTCTGTATCTTCATGGCGAAGAACTGGGTGGTTAGCATGAGGCCCACTTCTCCGTACCAGTTGCCAAGGCCAAGGTCAGCCGGGTTGGCATTGAAGGCGCCGCGGGCATGCTTGTCGAAACCGACCACCAGACCCAGGTCATGCTCGCCGGACTTAATCGCCGCGTAAGCAGCCATCAGGGAGCTGCCTCCGGTGGCACAGCCATTGGCGACATTAATAAATGGCAGACCAGTCAGGCCTAACTCGTTACCCAGCGCATCAGCATTACCCGAACTGGCGCTGCCACCAAAAGCGAACTGGATATCGGTCCACTCGATGCCGGCATCTTTCAATGCCTCGCGGGCCGCGTAAGCACCCTGCTGTAAACCGGAGCGCGAGGGGGTGCGCCCGAAGGGATGAATTCCTATTCCTACTATTGCAACATCCATCGGTCAGTCTCCTGTCTCGTTGGCATCAACCGGCTTGAAAAAGAAGCTGACAACCTCGTCACCATTGTCCTCGGTGCGCCAGGTATCAAATACAACGTCCATCTCCATGCCAATCGATATTTTATCGGGATCACTCTCAGTGAGGCGACCTTCAACACGCACACCACCAGGAAGTTCCAGGTAGCCGACGCCGTAAGGTTTGAAGGTCTCGGGGGTTTCGTTGCTGTGGTAAGGCGGTTTGGGCATAAACTGCTGCACGGTCCAGGTCCACAAAGTGCCCCTTCGCGGCAACTCTTCAATGGCTACATTCTCGCTGCTGCAGGCCATGCAGGATTGCGCTGCGGGAAATGTCGCTATGCCACAGGCCTGGCAACGGCTACCCAGTAAGGCGGGTTCTGCGGCAGGCCAGGTGAACAGGCCCTCGGCTATCGGTATCTGCTGACTCATTATCGGGCTACTCCGAAAAATCGTGACGGTGCGCCTCCCGGGCGCGGTGTGACCGTGCGGTGCGATTGACTCACAGCTGCAGGCCATTCATCCAGTTGGCGTGAAACCCGTTGGGCACGCGTGAGGGGATATGCACTTTCGCTGTCGGCCCACTGCTGACGTCACCGGCATTGAGAATCGACAGGTACGCACCCTCGTCCGGGTTGTACACAAAACACATCAGCCAACCATCTTCCTCGCGGTCGCTGTCGGGGTTGGGTACGTGGATGGGCTCGCCGGCATTGGCTTCCGGGCCATAATCCCAGAGCGTGGTTTCACCGGTTTCAAAATCAAACTTACCCGTGCAGTTATAACCGTGGGCGTCGCCCCAGTCGTGATTAGAGGACGCGGCAAAGCCATAGCGGTAATCCTTGCCCATGCGGCGTTCGTCGACCCGCGAAAATTCGCAGAACACATCTGAGAAGCGCTCGTTGGCAACCGCACCCGTGGCCAGGTCAAGTGTCATCCTGTACATCCTGCGGGGCTGCTTCTCAACGCCAGTGCCCTGGGCCTGGGTAAACGGAATCGAGTTGATCCAGATGTAGTCGATGACAATCTGGCCGTCGCGCTCAAAGCCATTACAGAAGTGCCAGCTGAAAAACGCCTCGGTTTCAAACACCCTGTTCTCGCTGTTGCCATCCCTGGGGATTACAACAATCCGGGTACCGAGGTCCGGCTCCCACAGGAACGGATCTTCACCCTTCATGGCCTTTTCCATGCTGTGAAACGCGGGAGCATAAAAGATCACAATGTAATTCTCGGTGATCTGGAGGTCATGAATGATGCCTTTGCGCTCAAAGGTCACCGGAATAGTCTTCATGTGCTTGCCGGCGGCGTCGAAAATCTGGACCCAGTAATTGGGACTGTCCCAGCGCTGGGTGCAACTCACCAGCTGGCCGGTGTCCGGGCACACTTTGGGGTGTGCGGTGAGGGCGTCACCCGGTTTTAGCGCACCGTCGTAATCGTACAATCCCACCGTGGACAAGTCGTTGTTTAGCAAGTGCGGAAACCCACCCTCCCACATGGCGAACAGCTTTTCGCCGTGATAAATCACGTTGGTATTGGCGGTGTTGCGAACAGGATGGGGCTCGCCACCGGCATCGATCACTTCCTGGGGTACTTCCAGTAGCTTGCCCACGCTGCCGTAAATAGTCCGGTTGAACTGCCTCTCCGTCTTCAGGTGACTGGTTTCTACCCAGCGGTTCTTGTACTGCACATGCCCGTCTTTGAAATACACCGCGTGCACCATGCCATCCCCGTCCAGCGGGTAGACATAGTGATTGGGCTGAAATGCAACATTGGCACCGTCGCGCATGAACGCGCCGGTGAGCGAGGCCGGTATCTCACCCTCGACTCGCAGCTCAGTTTCATCAAAATCCCGCTCTTCGGTTACGGGGGCATAGTTTCCCTGAAGGTAGGGAAAGGCACTCAAATCCATCGAACACTCACCTCTTATAATCGAGCCCGCCAGAGCGCGGACTGCCGGCTTTTTAATCAGTGCTGAATACTAGCAGCATGCCCAATATAAAAACAGTCTCGTCTGTTTATTTTAGTGGGACGCCAGCGGGAATTTCCGAGGGCCAAACACGGGTCCTGACTAAAAAAGCAGTCAACCCTGATTGTTTCGGGCTACTCGATCTGCTACCTTGCAAGATCACGCATATTTCATGTACCAGCTGGCAGGAACACCCTATGACCATTCTCGTTGCGGGCACCGTAGAACTTCCCGCTGACACCCGTGAACAGGCACTCGCCGAGGCCGCCTCGCTGATGGAAGAGACGCTCACCCAGCCCGGGTGTAAGCACTATGTCTGGAGCGCAGACCCCACTTCCGACACCCGCGTTTATGTCTATGAGGAATGGGCGTCAACCGAAGAGTTCGCCAGCCATCTCGCCGGCGAGTACTACGCGCGAATGTTTGGCCTGATGGGGAAGTACGGCGTCACCAATGCCGTGGTAAACAAGTACAGAATCGACCTGGAAGAACCCGTGTACGACCCGGAAGGTCGTCCCCGGGCAGACTTCTTTTCAGGCTGAATTTGCCTAACACAGAATGCGGTAAATACCGCAACAGCATGAGACTGTAACCGCCATGGCAACCCAAACAATAAAAACCTACTGCCGTTTCTGCCATGCCTACTGCCCGATGGAGGCGGAGGTTGAAAACAACCGACTGCTCTCGGTTAAGCCGGACACGGATAACGAACTGTATGGCGGCTACACCTGCGTCAAGGGTAGACAGCTGCCCGAGCAACAGTACCACCCGGATCGCATTCTCACCTCGCTGAGGAAGAACCCGGACGGCAGCCGCAGCGAGATCGGTAGCGCGCAGGCGCTGGATGAGATCGCTGACAAATTACGCGAGATTCGCGACAAGTATGGACCCAGGGCGATTGCCAGTTACAACGGCACGGTTTCGTACCAGAATTCCGCCACCCACCCTGTTGCCAAGGCCTGGCACGAGGCGTTGGGCTCGCCCTCCTACTACACCAGTATCACTATTGACCAGCCAGCCAAGGTTGGTATCGGCGCGGCACGCATGGGTTTCTGGGGTGCCGGCAACCATACCTGGACCGACTGTGATGTCTCGCTCATTATTGGCAGCAATACCCTGGTCTCCCACTTTTCGATGCCCGGATCCATCCCGGCCTTCAGTCCCGCCAACGCCTTGCGCGAGGGCAAAAAGCGCGGGACCAAGGTTATTTGCGTCGACCCGCGTCGCTCCGAAGTAGCCGCGCGTTCAGACTTGCACCTTCAAATCAAGCCCGGGCAGGACGCGGTGCTGCTGGCGGGTATGATCCATATTATTCTCGATGAAAACCTGCACGACGCTGAGTTTTGCGCGCAACATATCGCGAATCTGGACACCCTGAAGGCCAACCTGGAGCGTTTTACTCCGGACTACGTGGCACAGCGCACCGATCTGGACAAAGAGGACATCCTGGCGGCAGCCAGGCTGTTTGCCGCTGGCCCGCGGGGCACGGCCAGTACCGGTACCGGGCCTGAAATGGGGCCCCATCCCAACCTGATCCAGCACCTGGTGCAGACCATCAATGCCGTCTGTGGACATCACTACCGCGCTGGAGAAACCGTGCGTAACGCTGGCGTTCTGTCCCCGCTCACTCCCCGCATGGCCCAGGCCATTCCGCCCAACCCTGAGTGGCTGGATGGGGTGCGCAGCCGTGTTTCGGATGACGTCGGCGAGGTGACAGTGCTGACTGCTAACGGCCCCATGAAAGAAATGCCCACGGCGATTCTCGCGGATGAAATTCTCATGGAGGGCGAGGGCCAGATCAAAGCCCTGATTTGTGTCGGCGGTAATCCATTGTTGGCCTGGCCGGGACAGAAGAAAGCCTACGAAGCGCTGAAAAACCTGGACCTTCTGGTATGCATTGACTACAAGCTCGCGGCAACGGCGGAACTGGCTGATTACGTTATTGGCGCCAAGCTATGCCTTGAGCGCGATGATCTCACGGTCCTGACCGACATCTGGTATGAACAACCCTACGCCCATTACACCAGGGCGGTGTTGGAGGCCGAGGACGATGTCATTGAAGAGTGGGAACTGTTCTGGGAACTGGGCAAGCGTCTGGACCTCCAGATGAGCATCGACCAGAAGTACCCGCTCGATATGGAGAATAAGCCGAGCAAGTACGACGTGCTATCAAAAATGACCACGGGCTCCCGGGTACCCATAGAGGAGATTTATGCCCGCGACGGTGGCCATATCTACGACGTGCCAGACGTCATCGCCGTGGAGGCAGACCCGGCCACCGCTGGCCGCATGGATTTGTTCCCCGACGGCCTGGCGGAAGAACTGGCCGCCGCTGCCAGCGATGCAGATGCGAGCCTGGTGCAGAAAGACGATTATCCGTACGTCCTCATCAGCAGAAGGATGAAGAATACGTTTAACTCCACCGGACCGGAGCTTAGCTTTCTCGCCGCCAAGGGAACGACCAATCCCGCCTACATCAACCCCGCGGACCTCGCCGAGTTGGGCGTGGAGGACAGCGACATCGTCAATATCCGATCGGCCTGGGGCGAGATACCGGCGGTGGTCCAGGGCAGCCCGGACATCAAGCGCGGGGTGATTTCCATGGCGCACAGCTGGGGTGGAGCACCGGACGGTTCGACCGACGATAAAGTACGGGAGATTGGCGCCAACACCAATCGCCTGATTAACAATCGTGCCAACGCCGAAAAATACAGCGGCATGGCACGCCAGAGCACCATACCGGTGTCCATCACAAAACTTTGACAGGTCGGAGCTACCATGTCCTCTAAAAAGCCCGCAGAGACTGGCGAAACTACCGGGGAAATCAGTTGGCAGGCGCAAAAGAGCGCCATGACCCGCGACCGGATCCTTGATGCCGCGATAAGCTGCTTTATCGAGGAAGGCTATAACAAAATGACCACGGCCAAGGTCGCCAGCAACGCCGGGGTATCACGCGGTGCCATGCTGCACCACTTCCCTTCCAAGACGGAACTGATTCAGGCCACGGTGGAGTATCTACACCAGAAACTCCTGGACGATTACACTAACCGCGTCAACAGGATTGAAATCACTGATGAGGGCCATGCGCGCCGACGAGCAGGCCTGGACGCCTACTGGGATTACCTGACCGGAGACCTCGCTAACGCCTATCATGAGTTGTGTGTAGCGGGTAGAACCGATCCCGAACTGAAGGATATCCTGAAAGACTCAAGCAATCGATTTGATGAGCATGTCCAGGAGACCAATGCGCGGCTGTTTTCAGAGTGGGCCGACACCGGCGACCGATTCCTGCTGGCAATGGATGTCACCCGGTTCATGATGGAAGGCATGGCGCTTGGCCAGCTCACGATAGACCGGAGCAAGCGTATTCCAATGATGCTGGATTACCTCGCCGATCGACTCGACGAAATTTTCGACGATGCCGGCGACTCCAGCGCGATCGCCCGGCACGCGGGCAAACGCTAGAACACCTAAAATTCAGCCAGTTGCAGCAGCGGGCGCGGCGGTAGTCAGCGCCATATAACGCTGCAGATAGTAATCCTCATCGCCGTAAAGTCTGGCGAGCAGGTGCAGGCGTTTGAAGTAGTGGCTTACCGCCAACTCATCAGTCATGCCGATTCCACCGTGCAACTGGATCGCCTGCTGGGATACAAAACGACTGGCTTCGGCCAGCTTGACCTTGAGTGCTGAACAGGCTGCCGGTGTTTCCGCCGATCCCTCGACCATCGCGATAACCGCGTTGTACAGCAGCGAACGCAGCTCCTCCACTTTCATATACATATCCGCCATACGGTGCTGCAGCGCCTGGAACTTGCCGATAGGCTGACCGAACTGTTCGCGGGTACGGGTAT
The DNA here is from genome assembly GCA_964590005.1 of uncultured Alteromonadaceae bacterium. Taxonomy (GTDB): domain Bacteria; phylum Pseudomonadota; class Gammaproteobacteria; order Pseudomonadales; family Halieaceae; genus CALJFL01. The sequence continues at coordinate 60,792 of CAZPVJ010000175.1, forward strand.
ACTCGACGGTGTCATCCAGTAGTACCTGCATGGCGCCAAGGGCTTCTGCCGACATCGCCACAATCGACTCGTCTATCACCTGCTCCATAAGGGAAACACCCTGCCCCGCCCTACCCAGCAAAGCATCGCCGGCGAGTGCCACGTTATCAAAAGCAATATCGGCGCCCAGGCTGCCGTCAATCAGCTGCACCGGAGTGCGACTGACGCCAGCGTCTGTCGCATCAACCACGTAGAGGGAGACGGCATCTCCCGCCGCAGCGTCGCGCGCGCTTACGATCAGGTAATCGGCACACTGGCCGTTGAGTACCGCGCGTTTCTCGCCACTGAGCTGTACACCGCCATCGCGCTCAGTCGCGGTACTGGCCACGGCACCCAGGTTATAACCTCCGGTAGCCTCGGCAAAGGCAAAAGCCCACTGGGAGCTGCCATCAATGATTCCCGGAATAAACTGTTGCTGTTGCTCGGGGGATCCGCCATGACGAAGAAAACCGCCCGCGGTCACTACTGTGGTCAGGTATGGCTCGCGCATCAGTCCACGGCCCAGGGCTTCGCAAACCACCATGATGTCCAGGGCGTTACCGCCGATGCCGCCCTGCTCTTCGTTGAAGGGGACACACAACCAACCCAGCTCCGCATACTGCTGCCAGACAGCTGCATCAAACCCCAGTTCGCTCTGGGCAAGCCCGCGGTGGCGCTCCACGTCGCTGACATCCGCCACCAGTCGCGCAACACTGTCGCGCAACAGACCCTGTTCTTCCGAAAGTGAAAAGTCCACAGATTACCCAATCGATCAAGTGATACCGCGATACATCACGGCAGGAGAAGTTGGCGCTATGCTAGCAAACGCATCTGCCCAAAACAATCAGGCCCTACTGTTTTCGGGGCGCTGAAAGTAGCCTAGACTCTGCGGCTACACAGGCAAAGACAACGACAAAAACAACAGGGGACACAGAGGCTATGGACCTGGGTATCAAAGGGAAAAAGGCGCTGGTCAATGGCGGTAGCGCCGGACTCGGCAAGGGCAGCGCGCGAGCGCTGGCGGCCGAGGGCGTGGAGCTCTATATCTCCGCGCGCGGTGAAGAGCGACTCAATGCAACCGCGGAAGAGATCCGGGCACACACTGGTGCCACCGTCACCCCCATCGTGGCAGACCATGCCAGCGATCAAGGCCGGGAAAAAATACTCTCGATCTGCCCCGATCCGGATATCCTCGTGGGTACCTGCTCCCCCGCACCTTTCACTCCCGACTTTCGCGAGGTCAGCATCGAGCAGTGGCAGGCACACCTGGCCACCGGTTTGCTGAGCCCGGTCGAATTTATCCGGGCTACCATTGATGGAATGTGCGAACGTGGGTTTGGTCGAATCGTTAACATTTCAACCGGGGCCAGCAAGTTCCCGGCAGAGATCAGGATACTCTCTGGCCCGCCAAGAGCTGCCCTGTCCAATTACACCGTCGCTGTCGCCAAGTCGGTGGCTCGCCACAACGTGACCGTCAACAACCTGCTACCCGGCATGCACCACACTGCAACCGCCGAACAGCGCTTCGGCGAGATCGCCCGGGAGCAGGGCAAAAGCTATGACGAGGTCGTTGAGAGCTGGATCAGGGAGTGGCGCATTCCCGCCGAGAAATTCGGCGACATCGATGACTTCGGCGCAATATGCGCGCTCTTTTGTAGCCAACATGCCAGCTACCTGACCGGGCAGAGCCTGGTGGTGGACGGTGGCGCAACCACCGCGACATTCTAATTCATACAGGGAACCACACCATGAAGCTTGAAAGCGCCGAACTGGCCTATACCGATGGAGAGACCGAGTGCCGGGGATTTTCCTATCAGCCCGCAGACCAGGAGCGCCCGCTACCGGTGGTAATGGTCTGTCCCGCCTGGGACGGCCTCGTCCAGGAGGTGCATGACAAAGCACAGAAACTGGCACAACTGGGTTACCTTGCCATCGGGGTTGACGTGCTCGGGGGTGGCAAAACACTGCAGGACTTTGCCGACATGGAGGGGGCACTCGGTCCCTTCATGGCGGACCGCGCAATGCTATTGCGGCGACTGCAAGCCGCGGTGGATGCAGCGCGCAAACTACCCGATGCGGACGCGGCGAACATCGCCGCCGTTGGATACTGTTTCGGCGGACTTTGCGCCCTGGACCTTGCGCGCTCCGGCGATGGTATTGTCGCAGCTGTATCACTGCACGGCGGGCTAGCAACGAACGACCTCGGGGAAGGACCAATCAGTGCCCATATCCTGGTGCTACACGGTCATGATGACCCCATGGTGCCGCCCGAGGCAGTCAGCGCGTTTCAACAGGAGATGACCAGCCGCAAAGCCGACTGGCAACTGGTGAGCTACGGCAACACGATGCACGCGTTCACCCGTCCCGACGCCAATGCTCCCGCCATGGGTGTCGCCTATAACGCACTTACCGATAGCAGGTCCTGGCGCGCAATGAGTAACTTCCTGGCTGAAACACTCGGCAGCTGAGCGCCCGGCACAGGCTGTCGAAGTCAGCTTCGCCTGCCCTCAATGTAATCGTCGACCAGTTCGTGCAGGCGAGATACTCGACCTTCCTGTCCGGCGAGGTAAGAACCCTGGTAACCCCGTGAACGCATGGCGCGTTGTTGCCCGGGGAAAATGGCCATGTCCTGGTCTATGGTCAGGCCCATCGATTTTTCTCCCGGCTCAAACAGTTCATGTTCGACCACCTCATCGCGCCCCACGATACCGGCTGTCGTTCGAACGGGCTCGGTAACACCCTCGGGTGCGGGCGCATACCACCAGTTGTCAAACAGGCACTTTTCAGGATCTGTCGGGTGTGGTCTCGCGCGCAGAAAATGAAAGCCGTCTACCCAGACAGACACCGCAAAATTCGGGAACAGTGTGTAGTGATAGGCATCCGTCAGCTGACTGTCATTAAGGTTGTTGAAATAGGTGTAGCCGCGTTCGGGGCCCAACTTTCTGCGGGCTTGCTGCAAGGCCTCACGGGTATCCTCGCCACGACCGGTAAAGTCCTCTGGGTCCAGTCCCCAGTCAGCGAGAACACCAGCCAATGGCTCGCCAATCTTGCCGGTTTTATCGCTGGCCGGACCGGCATAGCCGCCCAGCATGATCATCCTATTATGCCCCTCGTCGGCCATATCAAATCGCGTGGTCTTGTAACTGGTATCGACCCCGGAGTGGATACGGAGTTTTTCAACGGCTGCGCCGGTGGGTTTGTGGACAGTATTCACGTGATAGGACTCGTTGAAGTTATCCATAATCACTTTCCAGTTAACCGGCGCGATGGTGGAACGCGCTACATAGCGCTTCCAGTTCTCGAGATCGTAGGCCGCCCAGTCATCCCATACCGGTCCCAGCCATTCCCGCAGGCTGACACAATCGGGGTTCATGTTGACCCAAATGAACCCCGCGAAGGTTTCACAGGGAATCTCAGCCAGGCGCAATTTCCCACAAGGGTTGCCCTGCGGAAAATCATCCGCGTCCTGCACAAAATCCAGTTCTCCCGACGTGGTCCAGGCCCAGCTATGGTAAGGGCAGATAAAACGGCGTACATGCCCCTTGGCCTCATTGACGAGGCGTTGCCCGCGGTGTTGGCAGACATTATAGAAAGCCTTGATACCGCCATCAGGCTGCCTGACCATAATGATAGACTCGGGCCCGACTTCCTCCTGCTGCCAATCTCCGGGATTCGGAATCTCATCGACCCGCCCCAGCAGCAACCACACTCTGGTCCACATACTGTCCCACTCTTTCTGGGCAAACTCAGCAGAGGTGTAGCGATAACCCTCAAGTTTGTGACCGCGTAATGACTGGCCGGGCCAGTCGGGAAGATCGGGTGGCAAAGATGCGGCCAGTGGCTGACTGCTGCTTGTCATAGTAATTTCCTGTGAGTTTTTGGGTTCATACGTTTACCGGGACCGTCCACCTAATAATAGCTGCTAGACTGATCTTTTCTATCATCTGATTACCGGAGTCTTTCATGTCGGACACCTATGCGCTAGACCGTATCGCACTGCAGGATCTTATGCTCGACTACGCCGCCGCCGTTGATACCCGCGACCAGGCGCGCTATCGCAAGTGTTTTACCGAGGATGTGACAGTGCACAATTTCGGCGAGGAGACCTACGTCGGTCGTGATACCTGGGTTGACTACGTCTGGGGCGCGTTGGCGCAGTACACGTCGACCCAACACCTGCTCGGGCCGCAACTCGCCACTATCGAAGGTCAGCACGCCTACACCCGCAGTGACGTCCAGGCACTGCATTTTCTCGCCGATGGCGGCGGACGGTTTACCCTCTGGGGAAGCTATCTGACCGATATGCGCATGGAGGGTGGATCGTGGAGAATCTGTCGTCACGAGTTATCCATCTGCGGTACTAGCACCGATTGAATGCGCTGCCACGCGCTTGGTTATTTGCCTTTGAACTCTGGTTCCCTACCCTCTTCATAGGCTGCAATCGCCTCCTTGTGATCCTCGCTGGGCCGGGTAATCAACATGTGGGATGACACCATATCGAGATGTGTGTGCAAATCCATGGCCTGGCTCTGGCGCACAGCGCGCTTTACCAGCGCCATCGCCAGCGGCGCCCGCCTGGAGATCTTGTGAGCGAACTCCAGACTTTGCTCCAGGCATTCCCCGTCTTCGAATACCTGGTTTACCAGGCCAATGGCCCTGGCCTCCTCGGCTGTAATCGGCTCAGCGGCAAAAAATAACTCCAACGCCTTGGCCTCACCCACGATTCGCGGCAGGTAATAGCTGCCGCCATTGCCCGGCACCAACCCGAAGGCGGTATAGCTCACCCTGAAGGTAGCGCTACGCGCGGCAAAACGCAGATCGCATTGCAGACTGACATCTACCCCGGCGCCAGACGCCAGACCATTCACGGCAGCAATGACCGGCTTATCGATCTCCGCCAGCTTTTTGGGGATTCGATGAAGACGCTGCCAGAACTGCTCTTTGATCTGCACCGGTGTCGGTGCGGTGTGCGCACCTAGCCGTGTTGTATCGCCACCGCGACAAAACGCCTCACCCGCTCCGGTAATCACAATCGCGGCGATGCGCTTGTCTGCCCGACACTCTTCCAGGGCATCCACCCAGGGTGAGAGCATTTCCTCATTAATCGCATTTAAGACCTCGGGGCGGTTGAGGGTTATGACAGCGACCTTCTCATGCCTGTCCAGCGTTATCACGTCAGTCATAGATACTTCATGCGCCTCCGGTTATTGTCGTTTCAGGCAAACACAGTGTAGCAGTACGGCGTTAGCCGACTTTGCGCGAGTAAGGCGCTATGGTATTAGTAGCGCGACTCCCGGCAAGGAAAACCCGATGTTCGAAAACCCTTCTTCTATCCTGATCACCGGTGCATCCAGCGGTATCGGTAAAGCGCTGGCTGAACACTATGCAGCCGACGGCATTACCTTGTTTCTCGGCGGCAGAAACAGCGCGCGGCTGACAGAAATTGCCAATCGCTGCAGTGCGCTTGGGGCGGAGGTCCACACCTGGGTGGGTGACGTCACCGACGATGAGGGAATGAAACAATGGATTGTCGCCAGCGATGAGCAATGCCCCCTCAATCTGGTTATCGCCAACGCTGGCGTTGCGCTTGGAGCCGCCCGCGTTGAGGGCCTGCACCAGGCTGCGATCGACTCCTTCGACGCCAACGTGGTGGGCATGTTCAATACCGTACACCCGGCGCTGGAACGCATGTCCCTGCGCAGACCCTACCCGGTAAAAAATGCCCAGGTAGCTGTTATGAGCTCTGTCATGGGCTACGCCGGCATGGCCAGGTCCCCCGCTTACTCCTCTTCGAAGGCCGCCGCCAAACACTACGGCCAGGCGCTGCGCGGCGCATTCCGCGCGATGGGTATAGGCGTTACCGTGATTTGCCCGGGCTATGTGAGCACCGAACTGACCAGCCGCAACACCTCGCCCATGCCGTTCGTGATGTCTGCCGAAAAAGCGGCCGGCATCATCGCCCGTGGTCTGGCCAAAAACAAGGCACGCATAACCTTCCCCTGGCAGATGACGCTACTGGCGCGCGTTGTGATTAACCTGCCCAACCTGCTGGTTGATAGGCTCAATCAACCCTGGGGGGCGCCACGCCTGGAAAAAACTGAGTTGCAGTAACCGAGTTTTACAGGCCGCACCTGAGCCGGCCGCACCTGGCCGGCCGCACCTGGCCGGCCGCACCTATGCAGGCCGCACCTAAGCCGGCCGCACCTATGCAGGCCGCCATGTACCATGGAAGGAGACGGGGACGCGGTGTGATACCCAGGCTTTTCCCATTGGGCCGGCGCTGATGTTCTGGGCGTCGAACACACACAGTGCGCTGGTGTTCGTGGGGATATCGTAAACGCAACACAGCACGTAACCCTCTCCTTCAGCGGCGTCGGCACTGCGCGGCACGAACATCGGTTCTGCCACATAACCATGCTCAAACGCGTAACTGTCCGCGGTATGGTTCTTCACGTCAAAGTGCACGATAGCGTTGTAAACCACATCACTGTCCGGAATACGCGCCGGAATACTGCGATCCGAGGAGGTATACCAACCGTGCTGGTAATCGCGCATGGCAAAGCGTGGATCAATTACCGGGAATTCAGCACCGTGATCTGCCAGGTAATTCATTTTTACGCGTGGGTTGGCCTCGTTCAGGTCTATCGTCCAGCGCGCCAGCGAGGGGTGGATATTAGGCGGGGTCGGCGTACCGTCGGCCATCGGAAACAAGGGCGGCGAATCAAAATGACAGGCCTCCAGCGTAATCACCCCATCTTTGTCCCTGGCATTCATAAAGTGGAAAACATAGCAGGCATCACCTTCCAGCCAAACGATGTCCTCGGGTGTTCCTGTGCGCGGCATCACGCCGACCTGGGTCGCCCGCTCCGGCTCCCAGGCAAAGGGTGGCTTGCCTTCCATGGCTCGCCCTAAATCGCCGGTTATTGGCATAACCGGAAAGAGTATGTAGTTCTCGGTGACGGCAAAGTCGTGGACCATCGCCGAATAGGGTGCCTTGAACAGGTGGGATTCAACCATGTGGCCGTCACGGTTAACGCGGTACAGGCCGAGGTCATCGGAGAATGGACCACTCGCCATGTAGGCGTGGAATAGCATGTCGCCATTCACCGGGTCTATCTTGGGATGGGCCGACATGGTCGTCGTCAACTTGCCATAAAAGCTCCAGGCGCCGTGCGATTCCAGGGTCACCGGGTCCATTTCGAACGGCAGGTGACCCTCTTCCAGCAACAACAGCCTATCACCGTGATAGACCACTGAAGTATTGGCCACGCCCTCTTTATCCGTCAGCACAAAATCGAGGTATTTAGGATCGGTTTCCAGCGGATTCATGCCGCTGAACATGGACTCCCCGACACGCTGCTCGATTTTGAATCGCTCGGTGCGCGCCCATCGGTTCATGTGGCTCACCCGGCCATCGTCAAACCCGAAGGCGTGAATCATCCCGTCGCCGGTAAAGAAGTGGTACTCGTTCTTCGGTGGGACCTGTGGATTGGGACCATTCCGGTAAAAGGTCCCGTTAAGTTCCCTGGGAATTTCACCCTCTATCACCAGGTCGGGAGCCGTACACTCAGTGGTCAAGGGCTCATAATAGCCCTTCAGAAATTCGTTATCTGGCCACGGTTTCATCTGGAATCAAGATCCCTCAGTCGCCGGGTCGCCAGGTGCCATGGAACCCTGGAGGCACACGGTGCGACAGGTGCGCCTTGGCCAGTGGACCGCCGGCGACATTCAATGCATCGAAGATGTACAGGCTACTCAGCCGGGTGTCGAGACTGGTGACAACCGCCAGCAAGTAGCCCTCGCCCTCCGCGGCCTGCTTCGATTTCGGCACAAACAGCGCCTCGGAAACCATGGCCTGGCCACAGGAATAGCGATCTTCAGCCCGAGTCTCGTGATCGTAGTGACCGATCGTGTTGAAGAAGTCGTCATTCTCTTGCATACCAGACGGCACATTACCGTCCGGCGAGGTGTACCAGCCGTGGCGATAAGGCTGCCCGGCGTAACGTGGATCGCACTGCGGAAACTCTGACTGGAATTCATCGATACGCTCGAACTCAACGCGGGCGTCAGCGTCGTTCATATCGATAGTCCAGCGCGTCAGGTAAGGCGTTGTCCTACCGGTAGAGCCGCCATCCGGCGTGGGAAACAGCGGTGCATGCTGCATCTGACAACCATCTACAGTGATCACACCATCGCGATCAAACGCATTCATAAAATGGAAAGTAAAGGCAATATCCATATCGAACCAGCGGACGTCTTCCGCGGTTCCACCATGCCGGGGCAAGACGCCAATGTGCATACCCTTGTCAGGCTCCCAGGCAAAGGGCGGGCCACCTTCCATAGCGCGATCCAGACTACCGGTAATAGGCATCACCGGAATCAGGATGTAGTTATCGGTGATAACAAAGTCATGCACCATCGACGAGTAAGGCGTCTGGATAAAGATCGTCTCGGTGAGGATGCCATCGGGGTTAACTTTGTGCACCGCCACATCAGAGGAAAAGGGTGCAGTGGCCATGTAGGCAAAGAAAATCATTTCACCCGTATTGGGATCCACTTTCGGGTGCGCCGTCATCGCGGTGTGCAACTTGCCGCGGAAGTTCCAGGTGCCTATCGACTCCAGTGTATGCGGGTCGATCTCGTAGGGGGGATGGCCCTCCTCGATCGCCAGGAGACGCCCCGCGTGCCAGAGCACGGCGGTATTGGCCAGGCCTTCTTTATCAACCAGCACGAAGTCGCTGTATTCGGGTTCACAGTCGAAGGGGTTCATGGCGTTAATCACCGCCCGCCCTTCTTTGTCCTCAATATTGAACTTGGCCGTTTTTACCCAACGGTTGCGATAGTCAATTACCCCGTTGTTAATATGAAATGCGTGCACCATCCCGTCACCGGCGAACAAATGGTAATCCCCGCGCGGCTTGAATCGTTGGTTAGGCCCATTGCGATAGAGCGTACCGCTCAAATCAGCTGGCACTTCTCCCTCAATAACCAGGTCGTGGGCATCGCATTCCATCTGGATAGGACCCCAGGGAAAGTTCAGGAATTGGTTATCGACTGGCATCGGTTCGGCCATGGTGTTCCCCCGTTTTTCTAGTTTTAAGTGCGACCGTACAGTAACTCCCAAATTAAAATCAGTCAATTCTGTTTGTTTTTAAAACTGTCATTTGGTAGTGTCGGTTTAAATACTGTCTCGCCACGGGCGAAGGCGGTTATAAGAAATTGATAATTATCAATCAGGTACATCACATGCCCAATAAGTCTCTGCTGGCAGGCGCGCTATCCCTGCTGGTTGGTACCGCCTGCCCTACCCTGGCACAAACCCAAACGGACACCGGGGAAGCCCAACTCGTCCTCGAGGAAATTCTGGTTACAGCCAGTCGCCGGGTGGAGAACCTGCAGGAAGTCGCGATGTCCGTGTCGGCTTTCAACAGCGATTTTTTCCAGGAGACCGGCGTTAATCAATTGACCGATCTCGAGCAGTACACGCCCAACCTCAAGATCAATTCAAGCACCAGCGCTCGCACAACGTCGATTCGTATTCGCGGTATCGGCTCAGTGGGATCAAACTCCGGAATCGACCCCAGCGTGGGGGTCTTTATCGATGGCATCTACCAGGGCCGCGCGGGTATGAGCATCAGCGACCTGGTAGACGTACAGCGAGTAGAAGTCCTGCGCGGTCCGCAGGGAACCTTGTACGGCAAGAATACGGCGGCCGGGGCCATTAGTGTGATCACTACCCTGCCCAGCACTGAATTCGAGTCCATGGTCGAGGCTAACTACGACAGCAATGAAAAACTCGAACTGCGCGGCATGGTTAACCTGCCGCTGGGCGACTCTGGCCACGGGGTGCGCCTGTCGGGTTTCACGGTCGACGGCGACCACCTTTACAAAAATACATTCACCGGTGACGGTCTCAACGACGCTAACAAGTACGGTGGCCGTGCTCGCCTGCTGCTGGACCTGCAAGGTGAAAGTTCCACCGATGGTTTCGGTGAACTCGTGTTCACCCTGGATTACACCAAGGAGGATACCGATTGCTGCGCTATAGCGGTGAGTGACTACACGGGCTTATCAACCTTGAATGCACCGTTGACCAACAATCCCTCAGCCGCCCTGCAGGCAGAGCTCGGGCTAAACGCGCTGGGCAACCCGATTCTGGAGTACTTCGCCTTTGAAGACACCGAGGGTTTCTCTCCGCCGCGGGCCAACCCCTTTGGGGACAAGTACTGGCTTAACATTACCCCTACCAACGAGGTCGAAGTCGGGGGTATAGCAGTTGAGTGGAACCGCGATCTCGAAAATGGCAACGCTATTACTTTCCTGAATGCCTGGCGCTACTACGAGTCCACCAGCGACTATGACGGAGACTTCACGGCTTACGAGGCAGTCAGCGCTTCCGATACGGTCGACCTGGATCAGTACTCCTCGGAGTTACGCATCACCTCGGGTGGCGGCGAAACCTTTGATTACCAGGCCGGGCTTTACGCCTATTATTCGGAGTTTGACTCTCTGGGCACCTTCACCCAGGAAGAACCCCTGGTCGACAATACGCTGATAACCGGTGGCCTCACCCTGGGTTTTTTCTTCCCGGATGGATCCACCAACTTCGACACCAATCTCTACACAACGACCAGCTACGCCGCCTTTGGCCAGCTTACCTGGAACGTGACGGACGCACTCAGCGCAACCCTGGGCCTGCGCTATACCTATGAGAAGAAAGAGCGAGAGGGTTCACAGTTAACAGAGCCCAGCTTTTTCCTCGACATCCCGCCGGTCGCAGGCCCGGACATTTTCTATGATGACGACCGCAGCGACTCCGATGTATCACCGGCGCTCAACGTCCGGTACTTCTTCAACCCGGACCTTATGGGCTATGCCTCGGTGAGCCGCGGCTTCAAGTCAGGCGGCTACAACCAGCGCCGGGAGGTTACCGGATCAAACGGCGAATTCGACGAGGAAATTGCCACCAACTACGAGATTGGCTGGAAGAGTTCCTGGGGCAATCGTCGCCTGCAATTTAACGGCACGTTCTTTTATGTCGATTACGAGGACTTCCAGTCCGAAACATTCAATGGCGCCACCCTGCTGGTAACCAATGCCGGCGATATGGAAAGCTATGGAACGGAACTGGAGCTGGTATTTATCCCCATCGCGGATATGACACTGGGCACAGCGATTGGCTACACCAAGGCCGAGTACGGCGCCTTTGACAACGGACAGTGCACCGTCGAGCAGACGTTCTACCAGTACTATATAGAAGATGGAGCCCAGACCGGATCGCCCGGGACCGCCAGCAACTGCACCCAGGACCTCGCCGGTGAGCCACTGGATAACTCACCGGAGTGGACCGTCAGCTCTTACCTGCAATACGACATGGGTATCGGAGAGAACCTGGTTGGCGTCGCGCGACTGGAGCACAGTTATATCGACAGCTACTACCTGGACCAGGACCTGGATCCGCACCTGAAAAACGACTCGGTCAACCTGGTCAACCTGCGCTTTACACTGACCAACCAGAATCGGGACTGGGAAGCCATACTCTGGGGTCGCAACATGCTCGACGAGGAGTACTATTCCTTTGGCATCGACATCCCAACGGTGGGGGGCTTCGCTGGGGTGGTGGCACCTGAGGCGACTTACGGCATCACCCTGAGGATGTTCAACTAGACTTACCTGACCGGATTCCCAGCGCCTCCACGAAGCGCAAGGAGACTAAGATATGAGTGAAGACGTCATTTCTAGCGACCGGCGCACTGGCCGCGTGGCTCCTGTCAGCAACACCGGGTTCTACTATAACTGGGGGCCCCAGGCCTGGATTGACATGTGGATGTCAAATTCCATGCTAGTCAAGAAGGCCATGCCTATCGTGAGCCACACCTTTCTTCCGATCCTGCGGCTGTCCGGCGATAAAGAACAGGTCGACCGTGACTATGCCGATATAAAATCACGGCGGGAAATGCTGCGCTGGACTGACTCCCCGCGAGAAAAGTGGCGCAAGCGTTACGGAAATTTCGTCCGGGAAGTTGAGTGGGCATTGCTGGAATTGCGCAAACACTTCAGCCAGAAACAATATGAAGAAATCGTCATCGGTACATCGGTCGCGCTGTCCTATGAGACCTCAGCCGACTTCATCAAGATGATGAGAAGCATGTCGGAGAAAAACAAGAACAAAAAGCCCCGCCCCTCCACCGATGGCAGCAGAAAGCCCGGGCGCTGGAGCACCTTTATGTTCGAGACATTTAACCCGGCACACTGGCTGACAGGGCCGGCCACTATTACCGAGTACGACCCCGCGAACGGGCTGACCGTCATGGAGATTCCAGATTGCGGCTGGCACACCTGTGCCGACCCGCAGAGCCTGCCGAACCCCAACGCGCTACCCGAGGAAGGTTGTCTCAATATTTGTAAGGGACCATTCGAAGCGCTGTTTAATGGTGAGGGAGGTGGCCTTAAAATGGAGTTCGACCCACACCTGCCTGAAACTTCTTGCACAGTGCGTATGAGTTGGCAGACTGCGGCATCTACCGGCAATGCCTAGCCTGCGCGAGTTCCTGTCGCCGCGGCAAAAGCTGGTGCAACAGGCCAGGGAGATCGAGGCTCTGAAACGGGAGCTGGCTGTCCTGCAAACCCAGAACGACAGTATGCGCCAGGGCATGCGCCGCTGCGTTACCTGTGAATACCGAATCGATTTCAAGAACCGGCAGGGGCATGCAGAGCCACAGCCTGCCCTTCCAGACCAAAGCTAAAGGAGACCACATGTCAGTCATTCTAGTAACAGGCAGTAGCACCGGCATCGGCCAGGAAGCCGCGCTTCATATGGCGCGCAAAGGACATCGCGTATACGCCAGTGCCCGCAGCCCGGACACTGCAGACGAATTACGGGACAAAATCACCGAGGAAAAACTGGATGCGGAAATCATCAGGCTGGATCTTCTGGACCCGGCTTCGATCGATGAGGCAGTCGCCCAGATTATGGCCGCCGAGGGCCGCATTGATGCCGTGGTTAATAACGCCGGCATCGGGGGTGGACGCGCCGTCGAGGAAACCCCGATGGAGGAAGTTCGGGAAGTTTTCGATACCAATTACTTCGGCATGGTTAGCGTACTGCGTGCCGTGATCCCGATCATGCGCAAACAAGGTAGCGGCAGGATTGTAAATATAGGCTCACTGGCCGGCAGGGCTGTCATGGGTTGCCACGGTCACTACTCCGCTGCCAAGTGGGCGCTGGAGGGACTGAGCGAAGCCATGGCCCTGGAGCTGGCAGAATTCAACATCCGCGTTGCGGTTATTGAGCCCGGCGTTACCCTGACCCCCGCCCTGGGTAAAATCAAACCGCCCCCGGCCGATACAGCCTACGGCAACTCCCTGGCCAGGATCGGTCGTTTCTTCGAATTCGGCATGACCCGGCCCGCCATGCCGGCGGATGTCGCTGTTGCGATCGCCGACGCGATTGAGTCAGAGACGCCGCGCTTTCGTTACCCGGTAGGTCCCGACGCCGAGGAAATGATCGCGGCGCGCGAGAAAGCCGGTGAAGAAGGATGGATCGAAGCCAACCGACTGCAGGGCGACGATTACTACGACCGCATGGCCGAACTGATCGGCATAGATTACTACCGATAGCGACGGCTGGATCAGCTGTGTGCGCCGATCGATGCACCAATGAGCGCATCTTTACGGCGCCGCCGCTAGCGCAGAAATAAACAGTCCTATCTGATTGTTTTTTGCAGGGAGCTTTGCTACCGTCCCTGTGCTAATGTGCCCGCTCAGTCAGCGGGCCCAATTCAGCCCACCGCCTCTACACTTCAGGAGACCGTCATGGATCTAGGATTATCGGGTAAAAAAGCAGTCATCACTGGCTCAACACGTGGTATCGGCAGGGCCATCGCCAACCTGCTCGCAGATGAAGGCGTAGACCTTGCCATCTGCGCTCGTAACCAGGAAGAAGTCGATAGTGCGGTCGCAGACCTCAGTGCCAAAGGGGTAAAAGTGACTGGCGCGGTTGTCGATGTTGCAGACCGTGAGTCTTACCAGGCATGGATCACCAGCGCCGGCGAAGAACTGGGCGGTATTGATATCTTTATCCCCAACGTCAGTGCCGGCGGCGGCGACATGAGCGAAGACGGCTGGGTAAACAACTTCAATGTGGACCTGCTGGGTACGACTCGCGGTATTGAGGCCGCTACGCCCTTCCTGGAGAAATCTGACGCGGCTTCTATTGTCATTATCTCCAGCACCGCGGGTGTAGAGACGTTCATGGGCCCAGCTCCCTACAACGCCATCAAAGGCGCGCTGGTCGTACACGGCAAGCAACTCAGCCAGGCACTCGCGCCCAGTGGCATTCGCGTCAACTGCGTTTCACCTGGACCCATCTACTTCGAAGGCGGCGCTTGGGAATTCATCAAGAACAACATGAACGAGCTCTACGAGGCGACCCTGGCTGACATACCGCAGGGCCGCATGGGCACCGCTGAAGAAATAGCCAACTCGGTCGCCTTCCTGGCGAGCCCGGCAGCGAGTCTCATTACCGGCGTCAACCTGGTCGCCGATGGCGGCTTCACCAAGCGAGTACAACTGTAGGGATAGCGGCAGGAGTCAACAGCGATGGATCTGGATTTCACACCTGAGGAGATAGCTTTCCAGCAGGAGGTTAAACAGTTCCTCGCTGACAACCTGCCAGCCGACATTGTAGAGGCCACTGCCAATAACAGCAGCGTCTTCGTGGAGAAGGATATCGCGCTGGAATGGCAGCGAATCCTCGCCGATAAAGGCTGGGCAGTTCCGCAATGGCCGGTTGAGCATGGCGGCACCGATTGGACACCCGCCCAGAAGTACATCTTCAGCAAGGAGTGCTACCTGGCGGGCGCACCCATGCTGATTCCTCTGGGCCTGTTGATGCTTGCGCCGGTGATAATGGCATTCGGGACCGAGGATCAGAAAGCGGAATTCCTGCCCAAGATCCTGTCTGGCGAACATTACTGGTGCCAGGGTTACTCAGAGCCCGGGTCGGGGTCTGACCTGGCCAGTCTCAAGCTAAAAGCAGAGTCCGATGGCGATGACTACATCGTCAATGGCTCAAAGATATGGACCACTCACGCGCACTTGTCTGACCACATATTCTGCCTGGTCCGCACCGATAGTACGGGGCGTCCGCAGCAGGGAATCAGTTTCCTGCTGATCGACATGGATACACCGGGAGTGACCGTCGACCCCATCATTACCATGGCCGGCGATCATGAGGTTAACCAGGTGTTTTTCACCGATGTCCGCGTGCCCAAATCCAACCTGATCGGTGAAGAAAACAAGGGCTGGACGTATGCGAAGTACCTGCTCGAGTTCGAGCGCGGTGGCGGCTTCTCCGCGCCGAGAATCAGACACGAAATGGAAAGACTGCAAGGTCTCATCGATGCTGCGGCTGCCGGTGCCGAGGACTTCGACGCCAGCGGTGAGATTGCGCGTCGTGTGGCACGTATAGAAATCGATCTAAAGGCCCTGGAAATTACCGAACTACGGGTACTGTCTGCAGTGCGCGAAGGGGGAGCCCCGGGGCCAGAGTCCTCTATTCAGAAAATCACCACGGTAAACCTCGAACAGGACATCAACGAGCTTTCGGTCGATGTACTCGGTTACCAGGGTCTCGTCATGGAGCCGGTGGCAAACGGCAACCCGGTGCGCCCGGATTTCGTAAGCTCTGTCGTACCGCGTTACCTGAACAACCGTGCCGCCTCAATTTTTGGAGGCTCCCAGGAAATCCAGCGAAACATCATAGCCAAGATGGTGCTCGGCCTGTAACACGCCCACACCGTCTCCCGCTTTCCCCGATTCGGAAGACCGCGATGCAAAGACAAAAACAACTAGACGAACTGGTCCAGTTGATGGACCTGATCGACAACAAAACCACTGCGCTGGCCGACAGCGTGATGGAAATAGACGTCAGCGAGTACTACGACCCGGCGCAGTTCGAGCGCGAAAAAATAGAGCTGTTCAGAAACTACGCGCAATTCGTTGGTCCCAGCTGCATGATCCCCAACCCGGGCGACTATTTTGCCTTCGACGATACCGGCATCCCGATTCTTATCGTGCGCACCGAAGCTGGCAAGCTCAATGCGTTCGTCAATATTTGCTCTCACCGTGGTGCGCCTCTCAACGAGAGCGAGAGCGGCACCGCCAAGAAGGGGCGCATGTTTTCCTGTCCCTACCACGGTTGGAGTTACGACCTGGAGGGTTCCTTGATAGGCGTACCCTTTGGCAAGGAGGGCTTTGACACGATAGACCGCGCCAGCCTGGGGCTGAGGAAATTGCAGGTTGAAGAAAAAGACGGAATGATCTTCGTAATGCCCAATCCTGAACTGCGGTTTGATATCGACGAGGTCATGGGCGGTATCGGTGAAAGATTGTCGGGTTTTGGGTTCCAGGATCACTATTACCTGGGTTCAAAGCAGGTCCATACGAACTTCAGCTGGAAGCTGAACATGGACACCTTCCACGAGTACTACCACTTTGAGTATTTGCACCCGAATACCATCGCGCAGATGGCTCACAGCAACCTGAGCACATATCACCAGTATGGGCGCAACCATTCGATGGGCTCGGCGACACTGACGGTCAATGAGCTACAGGATATCCCCCAGGAAAAATGGGATCCACGCAGTTACAGCTCTTATGTGAACTACATCTTCCCCAACACCGTTATCTTCGTCGTTGCAGACCATTTCCAGACCTGGCGCGTCTACCCCATCGCTCCGGATCGCTCGGTGGTCTACCACAGTATGTTCCTGCCGGAGGCACCCGCTGACGAAGAGCAGCGCAAGTCCTACGAAGACTACTTCCAGATGATTAACGACGTCGCCGTTCAGGAAGATTACTCATTGGTCGACAAGATCAACCGGGGTATCAATTGCGGTATTGACCGTAAAGTCCTGATTGGACGCAATGAGCCGGGCGTGCAGAACATGCACCGGCAACTTCACGATCTACTGGGCTAGCACAGAAACGGCACGACGCCTCAGGCGCTGGTGGCGGCCGCCCACTCCCGGGCTTCATCACTGCTTACCCAACGCACGGCGTTGTGAACCAGCTTCCTGAAATATTCGTTGCCCATGGCCTCGGCATCATCGCCCCCTTGAAGATAGACAATGGGGCTGGCACCCCACGACTTCACCCAGCCCACCAGACCTGATCCGGGCGGGTGCTGCCAGCCTTCATTGCTGTTCATAGTCCCGGCAACCGCCCTGGAAGCCGAGTAAAAGTGCTCACTGTCAAAGCTGAAATCGCTGCGCAGCAACGGAATCAGGTCATCCTCAAAAACGGGACACAGGTACAGTTCGTCGGTCATGGGGAACATTGACGGAAGCCCTTGAGTCACGGGGTGATCACCTAACACAGAAATTTCATGAGCCACCTTGTGCCGGTACCCCGAATCCGGCCACGCCTCGCCTCTCAGGGTTGCCGGGCGATAGTGGAAACGGCCGCCCACAATGTCGGCGTACTCGGGCCATGCCGGCCACGCCGCGAGCGAGTGATGCATAAACACCATACCGATGCCTTGCTCGAGCAAAGCCAGATAATTGTCCTTAAAGGCCTGGTCCGGCTCGATCAGGGGCGGCACCGCTTGTCCGCTCGAGAAGTCCACCCCCGGCATGTCATAGCACAGGATTGCGTCATACAGCTGCGATGCGGCGGGCACCAGGTTCTGCTGAGCGGCGGGCTGTTCAACCAGGGCTACATCGTACTCGTCCAGCCCGGCCAGTAACGCGGCAAAGGCCTCACGATCGTAGGGGTGGCCCCGGGCGACAGCCAACAGGCGACGAGACGCAGCATAATTGATCACATCCATGATGGATCAGACATCCACCTCGACAAGTTGCTTGCCGATGTTGGCACCAAAGAACAGATTCATCAGGGCCTGGGGGAGCTGATCGAACCCCGAGAGCACGGTCTCCCGATGCCGCATTTCACCGGATTTCAGGTGCCCGGACAGGTCGCGGAAGGCTTCGGGAAAACGGGACATGAAATCGGAGACAATAAAGCCCTCCATTCGCGCCCGCCGGTAAATCAGGTTGAAGTAGTTCACCGGGCCGGGGATCGCGCCGGTCTGGTTATAGCGTGATATCCCGCCACACAGTACGACTCGCGCGCCCTGCGCCAGCTTTGCCAGTGCCAGGTCGAGAATCTCTCCACCCACATTATCGTAGTAGACATTAATGCCGTCGGGGCACAGGTCGTTAATGCGAGCGGCCACATCGTCGGACTTATAGTCGATGGCGCCGTCAAAGCCCAACTCCGATACCAGCCAATCACATTTGTCCTTACCCCCGGCAATCCCGATAACCCTGGCGCCCGCAATGCGTGCCAACTGGCCCGCCACTGAACCCGTGGCACCAGCCGCACCAGAGACCAGTACCGTATCGCCCGCTACCGGGCGGCCGATCTCAAGCATACCGAAATAGGCTGTCAGCCCGGTCAAGCCCAACACATTGAGCGCTGCCGGCGCCGCGATTCCGTCGGGTACGCGATTCAGCGGGACGGCTTTACCATCCGTGGCCAGGTAGCGGCGCCAGCCAAGCGGGCCACTGACAAGATCACCTACTGAATAGTCCGGATGATTGGAATCAACGACACAACCGACACCGTGTCCGCGCATAACATCACCGATTTCCAGCGGGGCCACATAATCGACTCGGGCCTCCATCCAGCCCTTCATGGCGGGCTCTACTGCCAGGAAGCGCGACTCTACCAGGACCTCTCCTTCACCGGCCTCAGGCATGGGAGCATCTACCAACTCAAAATCAGAGTGCTGTATCTCTCCTCGAGGTCTTGCCGCCAGCAGGAAGTGCTGGTTTTTTTTGCTTGTCGCCATTGTCTACCCTTTCAGTTTTCAGTCTGGTTGAGTGCGGCCGTCCGCCACACCTGCATTGGAGCACCGCTCAGTTACCCGCTACTATTACACCATGCCAAACGACTATGTGATAGCCAACATACGCTACCTGTTGCCCACGGGATCAAAGCCCATTTACATTGCATCCCGTGGTGGTGCCGATGCTGCGCTCGACATAGGCGCCGAGTTCGAGGACCACGCCGTCGAGATCCACAATGCCCGGCTGCTGACTGACGCCGCCGCCCTCGACCGGGAGGGCTTTGAGCTCCGCAATCACCCCAGCGCGATAGAGGATTTCTACCAGATCGACACTGTGAGTGCGGACTACAACAAGGAAATAATCGACCTGGTGTTGACTGCGACCGGTGGGCAAGAGGCACTGGTGTTCGACCATACCCTGCGCTCCGACTCAAGCGGCGTCCGCGGCGCGCACAATACCCGGGAGCCGGCCTCTGTCATCCATAACGATTACACGGACGATTCGGCGGAAAAGCGTTTGCGCGACCTGCTGCCTGAGGCCGAGGCGAACCGACGTTTGCAAAAGCGCTTTGCCATCGTCAATACCTGGCGCTCCGCCGCCGGGACTATCCTCGATAGTGCATTGGCCTGCTGCGATGCCAGGAGCCTGAGCGATGATGATCTCATCGCCAGTGAAAGACGCGCAGAGGAGCGCATCGGTGAACTGCAACTGGTCAGTCACAACAGCGCCCATCGCTGGTACTACTATCCCCAGATGGAGCGCGACGAAGTCCTGCTGATCAAAACCTATGACTCCGCCAAAGACGGGCGTTCCCGGCGCTCCGTTCATACAGCGTTCAAGGACCCGGGCGCAGGAGTCGACGTACCGCCCCGGGAGAGTATCGAGTCGCGCCTGCTGGTATTCTTTGACTAGACGACGCCCGCAGCAGATCTACTCTCCTCGTGACCGCACACAAGCGGCCGATCATTTGGAGGCAATAAATGGCAACCCGCCTGGATGAACTCAATGACAAGCTGACCGACTTTATTGCAGCTCAAAAGCTGTTTTTCGTTGGCACGGCGGCGCCTGATGGCCCTATCAACGTATCACCCAAGGGCGGTGACGCCTTACGGGTACTTTCGAACAAGCAAATTCTGTGGCTAAACATTACGGGCAGCGGCAACGAAACGGCAGCCCATCTGCGCGTGAGCGACAGGATGACCTTAATGTTTTGTGCCTTTGAGGGTTCACCCATGATCCTGCGCTGTTATGGCAGGGCTCGGGCGATTCACCACCATGACGCGGAATGGCCCGACTATGAGGCCCTGCTGCCCGCACACGCCAGTGCCCGGCAACTGGTGCTGATGGACCTGGATTTCGTGCTGACGTCCTGTGGCTTCGGAGTGCCGTTCTACGACCATGTCGGCCCCAGGGACAACATGGACAAGTGGTTAGCCCGCCGCAACCAGGACGATATTCACGATTACTGGCGAGAAAAAAACCAGGTAAGCCTGGACGGGCTCCCTACCGGCATCTTCGAAGATCAGGAGACCTAGCATCAAATACCATAAAAATCTCAGGACGCTGACCGGGCATAAGGATGCAATGAGGTGAAAAAACATTTCTTCAGGCGCTTCCTAACCCAGCGCGGCATCACGCCGGAGGAACGGCGCAGCGTGCTCGAGGACCTGTTCGTATTCGGCAAAGCCAACCAGACCCCCTACCTGTTCCGCATGGCGACGCTGTTGTTTCTATCCACGGTTATTGCCAGCGCAGGGTTATTGTCTGACTCAGCGGCCGTTGTCATTGGCGCCATGCTGGTTGCCCCCATGATGAACCCGGTCATGGCCGCGGCGGGTTCCGTCGTGATGGGTTGGCCGCGACGTTTTTATGCGTCACTGTGGTTAGTGTTCGCCATGGGCGTGTCGGCCCTCGCCCTATCGGCAATGATCGCCCTGTTGTCCCCCGAGGTCGTTATCATCCCGGAACAGGTCGAGGCCAGGACCCGTCCGACGTTCTACGACCTGCTGATCGCCCTTGCGGCGGGTTCGGCGGGCGCCTATACCATCGCCCGCAAAGAGAGCGGTGCCATTCCCGGCGTGGCGGTAGCAGTTGCCCTGCTTCCGCCCCTGGCCTCGGCGGGTATCCTGCTCACCACCGGGGAATATGAACTCGCTACCCGCGCCATCGTGCTGTTCCTCACCAACCTGGTGGCCATGGTCCTGGCCGGGGCCCTGACCTTCATGGCGGTCGGTGTATCACCCCCAATCGCCCGGAAAAAGACCGCCGCTTTTGTCAGGGGGCAGATCTGGTTGTTTTTCCTGTTGACTGTCGCGGTGTCTGTCCCCCTGTGGTTTTACAGCGAAAAGATTTTATTCAATGCCCAGTACCGTGCGGCCAAATCCGATGTCTTGCAGAGCTGGCTGACGGAAAACCGAATGGAGCTCGTAGATGTCGACATCTCCAGGGAGTCGAAGGTTCTCAGGCTGGGGCTCGCGGGCCCCAACCCGCCGGTGCAACTGGAAAAACTCTATGATGCCCTGGCCGGTAGCGGCGAGTTTGCGAGTTTTACCATCGAGTACAGCTGGACTCAGAAAGTCAGCGGTGTCTGGCCGCAGCAGGGTCGCTCAATACGCGAGATCGCCGAAAACGCCGAGGTACAGGTCGGCACGCTGATCGGGAAGACATGGGAGTGGCAGGCCACTCAATACGACATTGACACAACAGCCATTCCGCGTCGCAACGATGCCTACCTGCTGGTGTTCTCTGACGACGGCAAGTTCAGCGTAGTGGCTGACTGCGGTACATTGAAAGGCAAATTCACCTTTGGCGGCAGAACGCTGGACATGACCTTCAACCGAAACTGGTTTTCGGGTTGCCGCAAGGACGATGTGCTAAAGCTGTTCGTTGACGACCTGGCCAGGGCGCGCACAGCCTTTGTCGAGGCGGGTAACCTGCAGATCGGCCTTGCCGGCAGCGAGGGGATTATGCGCTTTGAGAGCCGCTAGCGGACCCGGAGTTTGGGCCGCTAGCGCAGGTGCCGAATCAGGAACGACACATGGCCCTCACCGGAGGGATCGTCGACCCCGAATACCGGGTCTAGCGCGTAAATCACATGCTCCAGCCCCACCGCGACCGCCTGGTCCTTTAGCGTCAGGGCGTGCAGGGTGTGATGTAGAAACAGGTTCACCAGGTCATCCTTGAAGGGCTCGTTGTCATTGAAGGCGTACAGCGGTGCGTCGCCTGAATCCATCAATTCCAAAACGTCAATACTGCGCCGGTACTCGGCGTTTTCAGCGCTGTTAATCTCTTCGACTGTCTCCACACCCAGGATGGTGAACAGGAAATCGGTGGCGCCAAGCGCAGCTGCGACAACCGGTATTTCCGTAGAGCCACCCAACACCGGAGCCAGTGGTTCCACGATCGGGGCGAGTACCTGTTGCCAGCGAACTACGTTCAGGGTGGACTGGGTGTACAAGGCACCAATGGCCTTGATCCGAGTTGATTGACGCAATACGGGGTCTTCGTTGTCTGGATCAGCAAGGTCATCTCGGGTACCCAGCCACAGACTGGTGCTGGCACCTGCAGATACGCCATAGCTGGCCACCTGTTCCGGGTCGATGTTAAGACTGCTCGCGTGGTACCGCATAAACTGGAGGGCCCTGGCACTTTCGGTCAGTGGCCGAATCACACCGTCGGGGTCGAGCGGGGCTTCCAGGCTGAGCAGGTGATAATTGACCGTGGCAAAGGCAATACCGGCGGCAAGAAACTCGCGTATCTCATCGGCGTGAGCCTCGTAAGCGGCACTCTTGTCTCCGCCTGTATATCCACCCCCATGGTAGTACAGCACCAGTGGGGTAGGTTCATCACTGTCCGGCAAGAACACATCGAAAACATTGCGCGCGCCATCGCCGTATTCAACGTCGGCAGAGAAATCGGCAGCGGTATCGGGCAGAGCAATGGGTGGTTCGCTAAAGGTCAGGGACAGCTCAGGGACCGCCTCCGCAGGCTGTACATTGGCGTTACTGTTACCGCCGCTGCCACCATCGCCGCCGCAGGCCGCCAGAAGAAGGGCAAAAAGTAAAAAAACAGACCGCTTGAGCAGCATTGGCAGGCGTTCCCATGAAAAACAAAGCGCGCGATGTTAACACACGACACATGGAAAGGCAGTCCCCGTCAGGGGTTCAGGGGCAACAAAAGTTGGGCAGGCCCGTGCTTCCTCAATCGCCCGGGTTCATGGCATGATCGGGCTTTGTCGTTGTCGAGGATCCGCCATGGCGAAATCCCCTTACCGGCCCTACTCCCCCAAGCCAGAGCAACTGGCGCTTATGCCCGACGTCTCCGGCAATACCCTCAACGGGCTCGGCGAGAACCAGCCCAGACGAGCGACCCCCATCTACTGGCACGACCCTGGAATTCTCCCCCACGGCGAACTTCAGCAGTGGTTCTACACCCAGAATGCCGACGATCCCGACATCATCAAAGCTCGCAGTGACCGCGCAGAAATCCTGGCCACAGACGTATTGCCGATCGCCGGAGAACCGCTGCAACAGTCCGCCCAGGCCTGGAGCGACCAGTTACGCGACTATGCAAGTACGCTCGATATGGAACTGTTTGGCATTACGGCCTGCAAACCGGAATGGGCCTTTGAAGGTGCCGAAGTCAGTCAGCGATGGATCATTATGATCGGGGTCGCCCATGACTATGAGCGCCTGAACACCGCACCTGCATTATCCGCCGGTGCCGAGGTCGTCCGGCAATATGGCCGCGGCTCCAAGGCGGCGAAGGACATCGCCGGCTGGATTCAACAACGCGGCTGGCCCGCTATCGCGCACGGTGGCCCGATGGCCGGACCCATGTTATTGATTCCCCCTGCAATCGAATGCGGGTTTGGGGAACTGGGCAAGCACGGATCTATCATCAACCGTGAATACGGCTCGTCGTTCAGGCTGGCCTCGGTACTCACAGATATTCCCTTATTGCCCACGCAACCCGAAAGTTACGGGGTGGACGACTTTTGCAGCCGCTGCCAGGTCTGCAGCAATGCCTGCCCACCCGATGCCATTCTTCCCGAAAAGGTCATGGTGCGGGGTGAGCGCAAGTGGTACGTGGACTTTGACAAGTGTATCCCGTTCTTCAACGAGCACGCGGGTTGTGGCATCTGCATTGCCGTCTGCCCGTGGAGCATTCCCGGGAGAGGACCACGCATCGTGGAACAATTGCAGCGTCGCCAACAGCGAAAGGGCTCGTCGCCTGACTCCCGGGAATAAGCACTAACTCACGACGACCAGAGCCGTTTGCGCAACTGGTCCTTACGGATCTTGCCACTGGGAGTTTTGGGCAACTCAGTGACCAGTTCAATACGCTCGGGGGTTTTCTGTCGAGCAAGGCCATGCCGCTCAGTGAACTCGATCACCGAATCAAGGTCGAGGCTACCCGAATCGTCGCTGGGTATCAGGAACGCACAGACGCCCTCCCCCAATCTTTCATGTGGCATGGACACGACAGCGGCCTCTCGAATTCCCGGGTGGAGGTGCAGCACATTTTCGATTTCCTTCGCGCTCAGGTTTTCGCCGCCACGAATGATGATGTCTTTCTTGCGATCAGTGATCACCACAGCCCCGTCACTGGAGATGTGTCCGATGTCGCCGGTGAGGAAAAAGCCGTCCGTGGTGTGCGCCTCGAGATTCTGCTGCGGGTCCGCATATCCCAGAAACATTCCGGCACCGCGGGCGGCCAGCTCACCGTCCTGGCCCTGGGGTACTTCCTGCCCCTCGTCGTCCAGCACCCGGACCTCGTAGGCGTACAGGTGACCGTCCGTGGTGGCCGCCAGGCGTGGGTTATCGCGCCAGCCATAACTCACCATGGGCACCTCGGTACTACCGTAGACTCGCGCTGTAACACAGGCGGGCATCACGGCGTAGGCCCGCTCTACCAGTGAGGGCGGCACAGCCGCACCGCCACAGGAAAATCGCCTGAGACTCGGCAATGGGTCCTGGCGACGCTCTGCGGCATCCAGCAATTCCTGCAGGAACGGTGTCGCACCAACGGTCATGGTGGCACCAACGCGATGGATAATATCGATCGCCTCATCGGCGTCCCAGCGTTCCATCAAGGCGCTTTGCCCAGGGCTCATAAAACACATATTCACGCCGCTCGAGTAACCGGTGATATGAGTCACCGGTGATGGCATGAGCATCACGTCGCCGTCCTTCATATCTGCGTGGCGAGCGGAGGTTTCCTGAACGAAGCTCAGGGTGTTATGACTGTGCAAGACGGCCTTGGGGAAGCCGGTTGTCCCCGATGTATACAAACGACACTTGACGGAATTGGGGTCAACAGGCGGCAGCGCTTGCTCATCAACCGGATCTCCAGCGACCAGGTCCTCGTATCGCAGACAGCCTTCGTGTTCATTGTCGGCCCTCACCGTCACCAGGTATTGCAGAGCTGGCAGCTCCGCACGCATTTGGCTGACCATGTCGACATAGTCGATCGATCGGAATCGCTCCGGGATGTAAAACAGACGTGTCCTGGCATCCTCCAGGATGTAACGCAACTCCCTGTCCCGGTAAATAGGCACGATAGGATTGACCACCAGGCCCAGGGCCGCTGCCGCAATATCTATGGGCGCGGCCTCGCGCCAGTTGGGCAACTGAAAACTGATCACGTCTCCGGCTGACAAACCCAGCCGCTGCAGCGCAGCTATGAGACGACGGGCCTCCAGGGCGAGTGCGGCGAAAGTCGCATCGGGTTCATGCTCCAGGAACAAGGCCACCCGGTCAGGTGTCTCACGCGCTTTCTTCCAGGCCTCCAGCGCCACGGTCGTATTGCGCCAGTGCGAGGCGTCACGCTCAAGCCGCTCAGAAGAAACCGTCATGTAAACTGTCCTCGCATTGTTTCCCAGAATGATAGCAGTGCCTCAGTCAGCACCTGGTCGGCCTGGGCGGGATGCGAGCCATAGCCGACGATAAGCAGGTCCAGGTCAAGATCGATCAGGGTGAACTGGCCATGAATCCCGAGCATCGCCAACTGCCGGCATTCAGCATCAAGGACATACGTCTGGTTGCGATATTGCCCGTGTGGTGCCAGATCGACATAGTCCCCGCCTCGCCAGGCTGCACGCAGCTCTTCGCGAGGTCGACTGATATCTGCGATAAATTCGGCAGGCGCCACCTGCTCCCCGGCAAGATTCCTACCCTGGTTGAGAAACAGCGAGGCCCAACGGGCAAAATCCCTGAGTGTCAGGCTCAATTGCCCTTCGGTAACAGCAACACCACTGGGGTCCAGGTTCAGCCAGGCCTCGGACTCCGCACCTATCCTCTGGTAGATCTTCTCTTCCAGCAGAGTCGCGACCGATTTTTCATAGACCGCCTCAGCCAGCAGCCCCAGTGCATTGGTAATCGGTGACGCGTAATTGAATCTGGCCCCGGGCTCTTCCTGCAACTCATTCATCTCGGCGTGAATCCAATCGGAGTAACCCGCGCGGGTATCAGGCAGCGGCGGGTAATATCCCGTTGCCCGAAAATAACTCCAGCATATGCAGTCGGGGTCCTCATAATGTTCCTCGTAACGCAGCCCCGTGCGCATATCGAGGGCATGCTGCACACTAATCTGACGCCATGCGGCAATATCACGAAACGCCTCGAGATAATCGGTCAGTGCCGCATCGGCATCGATCAGACCATCGGCGATAGCCATACCAACCAGCAAACTGGTCAATGACTTGGTCGTGGAGTGATTAACGTGATGATCCGTCGGCAGCATGCCGTCGCGGTACGATTCATGGACGACGGAACCCCGGTGCATGATCAGCAGCGCGTCGTTGGACATCCGTCGGCACAACAACTCTTCGACAGAAAACCGACGCTCAGTACCTGGCTCTGCAATCTCGATGTCAGCGAGCTCGCGCATGGAAGTCGACCGCGGCAAGGGGATTGCATCAGTGGGGGGCGCAATAATATCGGTGGGCCAAAAGGCCGGCATCGCGCGCTGGCTATAGGGCAAATGCGTTGGAAAATCCCAGTTGGCCCAGTGTATGCCAAGACCTTCATTGATGGTCCTTTCGCCCGGCGGGGCCGCTACATGCCGTACCATGTCCTGTTTCCTGTCGCTCTGGGGGCGATAGGCGCACGCGAAGAGGCGGTGCCTACTATCGCGGCGTTAAACTCAGCGCATAGCAGAAATGCCAACCGCGTCGCGTACCCTGCCCATCAATTCAGCACTTTGCTCTCGTGCTTTCTCTGCGCCTTTTTGCAGTACTTCCTCAACGTAACCGGGATCGGCCATTAACTCATCATAGCGTCCGCGAGCGGGTGCCAGCTCGTCATTGACCATCTCGAACAGTTGTTTCTTGGCCTCGCCCCAGGCAATACCGTCGGCGAATGCCTCGCGCATACGCACAATCTCATCAGGGCCCGCAAATGCCGACCAGAGCTGAAACACGGTGGAGTCTTCCGGATCCTTGGGCTCTCCTGGCTCCAGCAGGTTGGTTTTGACCTTGTTGATCGATTTCTTCAGCTGCTTCTCGGTGCCGAACAGTGGAATAGTATTGTTGTAGCTTTTACTCATCTTGCGGCCATCCAGTCCCTGCAATACCGCCACATTATCGTCGACAACGGCTTCCGGCAGGGTAAACACCTCGGCGAAGTTATGATTGAAGCGCTGGGCAATATCGCGAGCCATCTCCACGTGCTGTATCTGGTCACGCCCCACCGGAATTTCATTGGCATTGAACATCAGGATATCCGCCGCCATCAATACCGGGTAGCTGAACAGGCCCATGGTAATTCCAAAGTCCGGGTCTTCACCGGCGGCTTCGTTTGCCTGTACCGCAGCCTTATAGGCATGCGCACGATTCATCAGACCCTTGGCAGCGTTACAGCACAGCACCCAGGTGAGTTCGGTGATCTCGGGAATATCAGACTGACGGTAAAATACCGCGCGGTCGGTATCCAGGCCCAGCGCGATCCAGGTTGCTGCAATTTCCTTGCTGGACTGCCTGACCTGTTCCGGGTCCTGACACTTGATCAGCGCATGATAGTCAGCGAGAAAAAAGTAGGAGTCGATAGCATCGTTGCTGGAGGCCTCAACCGCCGGTCGAATTGCACCAACATAATTGCCCAGGTGGGGAGTTCCGGTGGTCGTAATCCCGGTTAAAACGCGTACCTTTGCCATGGAGTTTCGCTTGCTGGAAAAAGCGGCAATGATACTGGGATTAAACGTGACTGGCTATCCTGCCAAGGCTGTGAACAGCGATGCATAGGCGGGCTGCACGGTGTCCGGCGAAAACGCCTCCATTGTCGGAGGCCTGATTCGACCCTCAGCGAGGCCCTCGGCAAGCGCTTGCAATCGCTTTACCGCACCGGCTGCTTCTCTCTCGGGATCTTCTTGCTCGCTGGGATAGCAGAATTGTGGTGGGTAGATTTCGGGGTATGCCAATCGACGGGGCACCAACGGCAGGCAGCCACTGACTACAGCCTCCAATATCGCTAAACCCTGGAATTCATGATTGGCCGTAGATACCACAATATCAGCGGCCCGCAGCCACCGGTAATAACTCGCCGGATCGGGCAGGTAGCCGAACTGAACCAGACGGTGACTGAACTGCGACTCGATGTGCCCGAACTCGGGGGGGCTATCGCGGAACTGTTGCCCAATGATGGCAAGCTCATACTCCACCGCGGTGGATTCGAGATGACGTAAAAAAACCAGTAAGCCATTGGCACCCTTGTCATACTCGAAACGACCGAGCCACAATAAGCGTAACTTGCGCGTGGGGACTGTATCTCCCACCGTATACCCAGCGTGCTCGCCAGGCTGGCGCGGTGCTACGCTGACCGGGACTGGAATAACATGGGATTTTGCCGCCAGCTGTTCGGCTATAGCGGGGGGCACGAAATCCGGCAGCTTCTGTAAAAGCGTTCGGCACCCGTTCAGGAAGCTGTCATGGTTATACCGCGAGTTGAATACCAGCCTGTCCGCTGCCAGGGCGGCATAAAGACTGACCATCTGGGCCTCGAGTAGACTGGACTGCTGTGGCCGCGCCGGATAATCAAACTGGTTTTCGTGGAAGTAAAGGAGCGAGGGGACAGCGGCAAGCGTTGGCACAAGACCACGCAGGGTAGCCAGATCAACCATCGACGTGGCAATCAGCAAATCGAAGGGTTGCTCCAGGGTCTCCCGCTCCGCCTGGGACCAGTACAGCGGGTTACCCCGCACACGCCAGCCGAAGTGCCGCGCTGGCAAAGTCAATCGTGTCCATTGCCACGCGGGAAACATCCGCTCCAGGCTGTCGCACCAATGACGATGACTATGCGCGTCATAGGCCGAGAGCAGCAGAGCCTTCACCTCAGTGAGCCGCCAGCTGCCCTCGATAATCGAAGAAGCCTTTCAGCAATTGATGCAGGTGCCAGGCATCGTCACTGCCTGCGAGCTCGCGAATCGAATGCATGGCGAAGGTCGGCACACCAATATCCATTGTTCGCACGCCTATCTCGGTAGCAGTGATCGGGCCGATGGTACTGCCACACGCCATATCCGCTCGCACCACAAAAGACTGCAGGGGTACCCCGGCGTCCTCCGCCAGTAGCCTGACCAGTCCCGCTGTTTCACTGTTGGTGGCGTAGCGTTGATTAGCATTGATCTTGATGACCGGCCCGGCATTTAGCAGTGGACCATGGTTGTCATCGTGCTTGTCGGCGTAATTGGGGTGAACGCCATGGGCATTGTCCGCCGAAATCATCATCGAGCGCTGCACTAACCGGGTGTACGTGGACTCGTCACCCGCAATACGGCGCAATACCGACTGCAACAGCGGACCCTGGGCACCCACGGCGGAGGCACTGCCCACCTCCTCGTGATCGTTACAAACCAGCAGGGAGGAACAGGCGCCATCCGCGGCAAGTAGAGACTGCAAGCCCGTGAAACAGCTCAGAAGATTATCCAGCCGCGCAGACGCAATAAACTGCTGTTGCAAGCCGACCGGGGCCGGAGCCTGGCTATCATAAAAGGCCATCTCGTAATCCAGAACTCGGTCCACCGTCGTACCCGGATGCTCAAACTCAAGGCGTTCCTTGAGGTAGTCCCTAAAGTCTCCACTGTCCCCCTCCGCCGGCTGGCTGAGTATGGGGAGGATATCCGTCTGGGGGTTGATCGCGCGCATTTTATTCGCCTCGCGATCAAGATGAATCGCAAGACTGGGAATAACCGCCACCGGCGCTCGGTAATCCACCAGGCCCGTGCACAACTTACCTTCGCCGCTGCGGTAGCTCACGCGGCCAGCGAGGGACAAATCACGGTCAAACCAGGGGTTCAGCAAGACACCCCCGTAGACCTCCACACCCAATTGCAAATAACCTTTGCGTACCTTCTCCGGGTTGGGTTTAACCATCAGGCAAGGACTGTCGGTGTGTGCACCGACCATTCTCATACCATCGACCGCGACAGAATCGTCGCCGAGCACGAAAGCTACCAGTGAACTGTCATTACGGGTCAGGAAATATTTTCCACCACTGGATAGCGCATCCCCCTCATCTGGCAGAGGTGCGAAGCCGGCGTCCGTGAGCCGGGCAACCATGTTGGCCACCGCATGAAAAGGCGTGGGAGACCTGGCGATAAAATCGCACAAATCCGCGTTAAAGGCCTGCTGGGACATACGTTCTCCTGATAGACATCATCGTTCCTGTTCCTGTTCAATTTTTTGCATACGCCGATACAGGCTGGAGGTATCCCAGCGGCCACCTCCCAACTGCTGCACTTCGCCATAAAATCCATCGACCATACGGGTCACTGGCAGCTGCACACCCAAACGCTGCGCTTCGGCCAACACCATACCCAGATCCTTGCGCATCCAGTCGACCGCGAATCCGTGGTCGTACTGGTCTGCGAGCATGGTCTGGTGACGGTTATCCATTTGCCAGGACTGCGCTGCGCCCTGGGATATAACCTCGACCACGGCACCGGTATCCAGGCCCGAACGTTCAGAAAACTCAAAAGCCTCTGCCAGTCCCTGCAGCACACCGGCAATACAAATCTGGTTTACCATCTTGGCCAGTTGGCCACTGCCCGAGGGTCCCAGCAAGCGGACACAGCGGCCATAGGCCTGCAGGACCGGCTCTACTCGCTCGAAGTCATCCTGATGACCACCAACCATAATGGTCAGTGCACCGTTTTCAGCGCCGGCCTGGCCGCCAGAGACCGGGGCGTCCAGAAAGCCAAGCTCACGTTCTTTGGCAGCGACAGCCAGCTCTCTAGCCAGGTCAGCGGAGGCTGTGGTGTGATCGACCACCAGCGCACCGGGAGACAGCGCACTGAGCGCGCCCCCCTCCCCGAGCAGCACACTGCGCACATCATCGTCATTACCAACACAACTGCAGACCAGTTCAGCCCCGCCGGCGGCCAAAGCCGGGGTATCGGCTGCCTTTCCCCCGTAGGTAACAACCCAGTCCCGTGCTTTGGCCGAGGTCCGGTTGTACACCGTCACCTGGTGGCCAGCGCGCTGTAAATGTCCAGCCATGGGATAACCCATGACCCCGAGGCCAATAAAGGCAATTTTCATGGGCACCTCAAGTGCAGTGCAGGCCCGACAGGCCAGGAAATGCAAGGTTAGTGGGCCGAACTCAGCGGCGCAAGCTATCTATACTCGATTTGAGAATCTTCTTCTGCGCGGCCAGCGGTAACTCGGCGGGATTGATGACCGCGGTCAACCCCATACCGTATACCAGTGACGACAGCGAGCGATAAGCCGTCAACAAGGAAAGACCCCGCCTGAGTTCGCCCCTCTCCCGGGCATCCCTCAGTATCCTCAGGCCGGTCTCTCGCTGCTGCAACTGGTGCCTCTGCACCGCCCGAGATAATACCGGCGACAGCGCCTGTGGGTTATTGAATGCCAGTCGAACCTGCCACTCGGTATATCGCTGCCTGTCCAGGGGCAACATGCCACGCAGTCGCACCTCCAACAGTGAAAGCCCGGCCAGGGAGCTTCCCGCCCGCGCCAGCCGGTGTTCACAATTGCTATCTACCCAACCCAGGGCAGCGGCCAGCAACGCGTCCTTATCGGCAAAATAATGCTGCACCATCCCCTTGGTACAACCGTGCCTGGTCGCCACCTGACGCAGGCTTGTCTGATCCAATCCAGACTGCGCCACAACCTCGGCCGCACTGGCGGCTAAAGCGTTTCGTTGTTGCTCATGATCGACGATCCTGGGCATGGCATTGCACCGGGAGGGAAACCTGAAAAAGTGTAGCAGAGCGCCGCGAGGCTGCAGGGAAATTGCGTTCAGTAGATCCAGAGCCCGAACAGCAGGGCCGCCAAAACAACGCGATAGTAGACAAAGGGCATCAATCCAACACGATCAAGCAACCGCAGGAAAACTGCGATACACAGGTATGCGGTTACGCCAGCGATCACCGCCGACCCGGCCAGCATCAGCCAGTCCACCGGTACGGCACTGCGAGCCAATTGAGCACTTTTTAGTAAACCGGCGCCGGCTATAACAGGGATAGACAAGAGGAAGGAGAAGCGTGCTGCTGACTGTCGGTCGAGGTCCAGTAACAGTGCCGCCGTGATGGTAACGCCTGATCTCGAAACACCGGGTACCGGAGCAAGGGCCTGCGCGATACCGATCATCACTGCCAGTGGCAGTGTCACCGACCGATACTGACCGCGCTGTCGCGTATATCGATCTGCGTATCCTAACAGCAGGCCAAACACCAGCGTCGTGGTCGCTATAACCGGCAGGTTACGCAGGTCGCTTTCAATGAAGCTGCCGCCAGCCAGTCCCACCGCGCACACCGGCACTGTGGCCGCGGCAAGGTAGCCCACCATCCTGCTGTGCTCATTGGCCCGGGATTCGCGCACTGCCGTAGCACAGCCACCGGCGAGTGCCAGCAGGTCGCGACGATAGTAAAAGAGTACTGCGGCGAGAGTGCCAACATGCACCGCAACATCAAAGGCGAGTCCCTGATCCGGCCATGACCATACCAGTGAAGGTATTACCAGGTGGGCAGAACTGGAGATCGGCAAGAACTCCGTCAAGCCCTGCAGAACGGCCAGGAAGGCAGCCTGTAGCCAATCAATCATGGCGCCTTGCCCTGCTCTGCCAGTTTCTTCCAGCTAATTTCGTCACGGACATACACAGGGGCGACATCCTGCGCTCGCTGCGACCGGCCCGCGGCTATCTCGCGCTGTGCAAGCGGAATGATATCCCGGGCAGCCGGTAACAGGCCCGGTACAGCCTGGTCAATCCGGTTACGCAAAGAGGCTGGCATATCAGGTACCGCCTGACAGCCATCGCCAATCGCTAACAAGGGCGTTGCCGGCGCAAGGTCAGGCACCTGCTCAGGTCGACTCACACCGGGGCCCTGAGTTAAACAGGGCAGGCCGTCGATAATTTCGAACAAGGCCCAGTACACCTCGCCGATACGGGCATCCAGCAAACTCAGTACCGTGCCAGAGGTGTCGATGTAGCCCAACCGGAGCGCACTCATCACCTGGGTAGCCAGAGTCGAAACTGGCACCGCGGGCAATTGATTACTGAACGCCAGCCCCTGGACGGCACTGGCGGCAATGCGCAAACCGGTAAAGGAGCCCGGCCCGGCACCGTAGGCGATCGCTTCCACCCCCAGCCCACGAAGATCCCCACTACCCAGCAGCGCTTGCAGCATAGGTTGCAGGCGTTGATTGTGTTTACGCGGAATGACCTCGTGTTGCTCGCTGAGTACGCCATTGAGCAGCAAGGCGACGGAGCAGGCATCCGTCGCGGTATCTATCGCCAGTATGTTATCCATCAATCATCGGCCCGGGCTCGGGACCGACTTGCTGTCCCACCTATAATTTGTTTCAGTTGCACGCTTCAACACGGCAAGTATCCCACAGTGACCGACTTCCAGACACTACCGCGGCGCCACTTACTGCCGCAACAGGAATAATCAGCCCTCATGCCCAATACCAGAAGTAACATCACCGGACTCATTCTCGCAGGCGGACAAGGCCAGCGCGCGGGAGGTCGCGACAAGGGATTGATCGAGTGGCAGGGACGCCCCCTGGTTGAGCACGTTCTAGCGAGGCTAAGGCCACAGGTTGATACACTCTTACTGAGCTGCAATCGGAATATCACCGACTATGGCAAGCTTGTACCCCAACCGGTAACCGACCTGCGTGCGGATTATCAGGGACCACTGGCGGGTATCGAAGCGGCACAATCACGTGTTAAGACTGATTATCTGCTGCTGGCCCCCTGTGACACGCCCGAGCTGCCCACAGATCTGGCGTACCGGCTTTACCAGCAGCTGGCTGCTGACCCTGAGGCTACTCATGGAATGTGTGTACCCTGGGATGGTGAGCGTGACCAATACCTTTGCGCATTAATCAGGCGCAGCGCACTGGACAGCCTGACTGCATTTCTCGACAACGGTAGCCGCGCAGTCAGGGAATGGTACCGGATCGAGAATTACCTCCGCGCTGATTTCTCGGACTGCGCCGCCAATTTTCGCAACCTGAATCGTCTCAACTAAAAAGCCCCCTGTAGGGCTCAACCTGCAGGGGGCTTTTTTGATCTTAGCTCGCGTTACTTTTTGCGTGCTTTGGTTTTACGCTTTGCTTTGGCCTTGGGCTTCGCTTTGGCCTTGGGCTTCGCTTTGGCCTTGGGCTTCGCTTTGGCCT
>CAZPVJ010000176.1:0-20974 GCA_964590005.1 uncultured Alteromonadaceae bacterium
ATCGCGGCGCTATCGTTACCGGTGAGGTAACTGAGGTTGATGCCAAGTCTGTCGTGATCAAGCTGGCCGAGGAGGTCGAAGGTGTCCTGAAGGCTTCTGATATCAGCCGCGATAAGGTGGATGATGCGCGCAGCATGTTCAAGGTCGGTGATTCGGTGGAAGCCAAGATTATCTCGGTAGACCGCAAGAATCGCGGCCTCGCCCTGTCGATCAAGGCCAAGGACTATGACGACGAGAAAGAGGCCGTCAAATCCCTGAAAGAGACCGAGCAGGAAGCGGCGTCACCTGGTACCATTGGCGACCTGATCAAGGCGCAGATGGGCGACGGTTAAGCCCCACTCGCAGTTTTACGCCCTGAAAGGCCCGCCTCGGCGGGCCTTTTTTCGTTAAAAAATAACAACTTGCGTTATTTTTCGTTCCGGTCCAAAATATCTGTTCAGTTGCCGGTGCCAAATAAGAATACCTCCGGCGGAAGGAGGCTGTATGACCAAAAGTGAATTGATAGAGACCATCGCGGCCAAGCAGAGCCAGCTGTCCTCCAAGGATGTGGAACTGGCGGTGAAGACGATTCTGGAGCATATGTCCCAGGCGCTGTCGACGGGTGAAAGAATCGAAATCCGTGGCTTTGGCAGTTTTTCGTTGCACTACCGTGAGCCACGCCGTGGCCGTAATCCCAAGACCGGTGATTCAGTTGAGTTGACCGGAAAGTACGTACCGCATTTCAAGCCGGGCAAAGAGCTGCGAGAAAGGGTGAATCTCGGGCTGCAAGCCGGGCTGTAAGCTTGTCGGTCGCAAAGCAGGCGGTATGATCGATGGGTCATACCGTTTTTTTTCGCCCGTGCAGATGATGTCCGATAATGGTTGAATAGAGATATGAAACTCCTACGCACCCTGCTCACCATTATTGTCGTTCTGGCCACCCTCTCGGTGGGAGTGCTGTTTGCCCTGCAAAATAAGCAGCCTGTTCCCCTGGACCTCTTGGTATACGCCTTCGAGCCGCGTAGCCTGGCCTTGTGGCTGCTGCTGGCGCTGGCAGTGGGTGGTGCCGCCGGCATGTTGATCTCCAGCGTCTTGATCGTGCGTCTGCGGGCTGCCCTTGGCACCACCCAGCGCCAGTTGGCCAAGTCGCGTACTGAAGTAGACAGCCTGCGCACCGCGGGGCTGACCGACCGTGAATGACCTGCTGGTCTTTGGCCTGCTATTTGCCGCGATCGCGATCGGGTGGTTTCTCGGCCGGCGCAGTGCGCCTCGGGCAGTAGCGGGGGGAGACCTTCCCAGTCAGTACTATAAGGGCCTTAACTACCTACTCGATGGGCGCCCCGACGGGGCGATTGATTCGTTTATCAATGCGCTGGAAGTCAATAGCGAAACACTCGAGACCCACATCGCCCTGGGCAACCTGCTTCGTAAAAAGGGTGAAGTAGACCGGGCGATCCGCATTCACCAGAACCTGTTGGCCAGGCCCAGTTTGCCGCGTGCCCAGGTGCATCAGGCGCACCTCGAACTGGCCCGGGATTACATCAGCGCCGGTCTGCTGGATCGTGCCGAGCGTCTCTTGCTGGACCTGGTGGATGAGTCTCCCGAGCAACGCCGAGCGAGCTTGCGTCACCTGCAGGAGATCTACCAGAGCGAGCGCGAGTGGTCCCGTGCTATTGAGATTGCCAATGCCATGTTGCCACGCAAGACCCTGCTGGGAGGCCAAACCGAGTCAGGGCAGGGCCAGGGTCAGTCGGTTACCGTAGCGCTCGCGCACTATTACTGCGAACTAGCCTGTGAAAAACGGGATGCCGGCGATCTTCCGGCAGCCCGCAAACTCTTACAGCAGGCCCTGGCCCAGGATAAACAGTGTGTGCGCGCCTCTATCCTGCTCGGTGAGGTTGAATATGAGATGGGCCAGTACAAGCAGGCGGTCAAGGCGCTGAAACGGGTGCGGCAGCAGGATCCGGAATTCGTGCCCGAGACCATTGCCGTGTTGCGGCGTTGCTATGCTGAGCTTAAAGATGACAAGGCGCTGAAGGTTTACCTGCAGGATTGCCTCGGTAGCGATCCGTCAGCTCCGCTGGTGATGGCCATTGCCGATGATATGCGACAGTCCGAGGGCAACGAAGCTGCCGGCGAGTTCCTGTCAACCCAGTTAGCCGACCGGCCCTCACTGCGCGGGCTCGCCAGACTGATCAGTATGCAACTGGATAATACCGACTCCCCGGCCAGGGAGAACCTCAGTCTTCTGCAGGTGCTGGTTGAGCGACTCGTTGCCGAAAGACCGGCTTATCGCTGTGGCCATTGTGGATTTGCCGGCCAGCAGCTGCACTGGTTTTGCCCAGGCTGTAAGCACTGGGGCACCATGAAAACTATTCGCGGATCCCGGGTCGAGTGAATAGCCCGACTTGCTATTACAAGGACGTCTAATGAACTCACCGGTAGTCGTTGCCCTGGATTTTGCCGACGAGGAATCCGCTGTCGCCTTAGCATCGCGCTTGTCGCCACAATTGTGCCGATTGAAGGTGGGCAAGGAGCTGTTCACTCGCTGTGGCCCGCAGTTGGTTCACCAGTTGCAGAATATGGGCTTTGAGATATTTCTTGATCTCAAGTTTCATGATATTCCCAACACCGTCGCCGGCGCGGTGCGGGCGGCCGCCGACCTCGGCGTCTGGATGGTCAATGTGCATGCCAGCGGAGGCCGGCGCATGCTCGACGCTGCTGTGGACGCCCTGGCAAATTACGATCAGCGCCCGCTGCTCATCGGGGTAACCGTGTTGACCAGTATGTCGGATGAGGACCTCCTTGAGATGGGCTACACCGAAACCGCGGGGCAACGGGTCAGCCGCCTCGCTTCCCTGGTGGCGGACGCCGGCCTTGATGGTGTTGTGTGCTCTGCACAAGAAGCCGCCAGCTTGCGGTCGTCACACGGTGCCGGGTTTGCCTTGGTCACGCCAGGGATCCGTCTCCCCGGGGATGCTGCCGGCGACCAGCGACGGGTTGTTAGCCCCTCAGATGCGGTTGCCAATGGCGCCACCTATCTGGTGATTGGGCGCTCCATCACCGCCTCGCCTGAACCACTAACCGCACTGGAAAGGGTTCACGCTGAGCTGGGTCTGGCCACGTAGCATCAAATGCGACCGGATTCACGGTCGTAGCCTCAAATGTTGATAGACTTCTCCCTGATGCGGATGTCAGCACGGATGCTGCCACGTAATACGCACTAAGGAGATACGCATATGACTTATTCTTACCGGAAATACCTGTCTCAGATCCTGCCCGCCCTGGCCGGCCACTTAAAGGTGCCGCAGCCAGCGGGTTTCGCCCTGGCGGTTGCGCTCGCACTGGCCGCGTGTACCGGCTACCTGGCCTCCACGCCGGTCGCGCAGGCGGAGGAGGCCGCTGCACTTGCTCAGGGGACAACAGTCAACATTAATACAGCAGATGCTTCGGCACTGGCTGCGGGGCTCAAGGGGGTCGGTGTCAGTCGCGCCCGAGACATCATCGTTTATCGCGAGACGTACGGCCCCTTTGCCTCGGTCGAGGAGCTGGCTGATGTGAAGGGTATTGGATTGTCGACGGTCGAAAAGAACCGCGCAGTGATAACATTGGATTAGGGCAGTCGCATCCGTATCATGAGGGGGCTGCGGCCCCCTTTTTGATGTGCGCCCGGCACGGAGTAAACCGGGATGTTCCGGCAAATTACTGAAGGGATGGCAGTAACACGTGAAATGCCTTGTCACTGGAGCGACCGGATTCATCGGCGAGTCGTTATGCCGTGCGTTGCGCGCACGGGGAGACGAGGTAGTGCAAACCAGTTTGCAGGGTGCGTCGCTCGGCGATGGCAGTAGCACCCTGGCCATTGATTTTTCAACCGGCACCCTGGATGCATCCTTACTGCGAGGCGTCGATACCGTGTTTCACCTCGCAGGCATAGCCCATAGTCGGGCAACCCGTGAGCAATATCATCAGGTGAACTACCAGGCACCGGTCGAATTAGCGGCGCTTGCGAGCGAGGCGGGCGTGCGCCGGTTTGTTTTCCTGAGCAGTGTCAAGGCGATGGGTCCGGCCAGCTCCGCCGATGAGCGAGCAGAAAGCGACGTGGCTGAGCCCGAGAGTGATTATGGCCGCAGTAAGTGGCGCGCCGAATGTGCCTTACGTGACAGTGCTGACAACAGGGATATGGCAACCATAATCTTGCGGCCGGCTCTGGTCTACGGCGCCGATGCCAAGGGGAATCTCGACCTGCTTGCCCGAGCTGTCCACTGGGGTTTGCCCAGGCCGCCCAAGGGCGGCGCCCGTTCCATGATTGCGCGTGAGGACCTGGTGTCATTGCTGCTGATGCTGAGCGGTAGTGAGCTGGAGGGCACCGCGACCTGGATCGCCACCGACGGGCAGCAATACACGACGCGTCGCATCTATGATGCGCTGTGCCGGGCAGAGGGAAAGTCGCCGCGACGCGGCTGGTTACCGGCCTGGTGCTGGCGCATGGGCGCACGGTTGTTGGACCTGCTGCGCGAGGGTTCGGCCGAAAGAAGTTATCTGAAACTTTTTGGGGATGAGCGATACAGTAATGCTGAGCTTGTTGCGGCTACTGGCTGGCAACCCCGCTTTACCCTGGAAAAGGTTTTGGGTGTTAGCCCGGCGCACAGGGTTGTTGACCCGTGATGCTCTCGCTATTTATCGCTTGTGCGGGCTCGGTACTCGGCTGTTGGTTGTACTTGCAGTTGGCCCGCCGCTGGCAAATTCTCGATCGTCCCAATGAGCGCAGCTCACATGTCTCGCCCACTCCCCATGGTGGCGGAGCGCCATTGATGCTGGCTTTCGCGATGGCCTGCCTGGCGGCGACTCCCTGGATAGTGGCCTGGCAGTCACCGTACCTGGTTCTGCTGGGAATGGCGCTATTCCTGATGGTACTGGGGGTAGTGGATGACCTTAGGGGATTGGCAGTTTCCCTTCGTTTTGGGTGCTATGGCATATGCTGCCTGCTGGCAACCTGGCTGATCCTGCCGGGGCGGGTAGATGCGCCCACGATAGCATTGGTTCTGGTAACGGCTTTCTGTCTGCTGTGGAGTCTCAACCTCTACAACTTCATGGACGGAATCGATGGTATCGCGGCGATCCAGTGTTTTCTCGCTTGTGCCGGAGCCGCTTTACTGGCGTTTGTGGGTGGCAGCGATGCCCAGTATCCGCTGTTCTGCCTACTCCTGGCGCTTGCTCACCTGGGATTCCTGGCCTGGAACTGGCCGCCGGCCAGGTTGTTCATGGGCGATGCCGGTAGTGTACCCACAGGCTTTCTGCTGGCCGGCCTGGCACTGCTGGGCGAGGTCTCCGGTAACATCCCTGCCGCTTGCTGGTTGATCCTGCTGGCGGTATTCGTCACCGATGCTACCTGGACACTGTGCTGGCGCTTGTGGGATGGGCAGCGCATCTTCGACGCCCACAGACTACACGCCTATCAGCGTTTGAGCAGGCATTGGGAATCACACCTTGCGGTGGATTTCCTGCTGGTGGCAATCAACGCGTGCTGGTTATTCCCGCTGGCCTGGGCCGCCTACGCCAACCCCCAGTGGCAAATTTTATTGGTAATATTGGCCTATCTTCCGCTGGTGGGTGCAATGGCGAAAATACGCCATTTGACGTAATATCGACTGTTCCGGTCGCGTTTAAAACCAATTCATATAAGCGTCCGGCGTCAACTGGGAGTGGGAGACGACTTGCTAAGTCGAATAGGTACACTTGCGCTTGGGTTTTTTTCCGTGGTGGTCGGAAGCCTGCGTGACGCGCTCGAAAAACTGATTGAGCTCCCGCGCAACATCAAGCAGACCTTTTTACTGCTGCTGGACATGGTATTCGTGGCCGGCGCCATGTGGATGGCTGTTGCCTTGCGCTGGGGGCGCGCCGATTTTCCCATTGATGCCGTGGCGGTCGCCTGTGCGGTCTTCACTGTGTTTGCCAGCGCGGTTATTTTTCTGCGGCTGGGATTGTATCGTGCCGTCATCCGCTTTATGGGGCAGCAGGCCATTTGGGCCGTTATCACCGCGGTTAGTTACTCCACCCTGGTGCTTGGCGCCTGTGTGTTTTTCACCCAGGCAGACGTTCCCCGCTCCACGCCGTTTATTTACTGGGTTATCGCCCTACTGCTGATTGGTGGCACCCGTCTCACCGTGCGGGCCTATTATCAGGCCAAGCTGCGCTCGATGACCAAGAACGTGATCATCTACGGCGCCGGCGAATCCGGGCGTCAATTGCTGACGGCCTTGCATCACGGGGACCAGTATCGGGTGGTGGTGTTCGTTGATGATGATCCGCGTATGCAGCACTCGGTCATTAACGGCTTGCAGGTCTCCAAGCCCGAGGCCATGGAAGAGCTCATCAATGAGCACAATATTACCCAGGTCTTGCTGGCAATCCCCTCTGCCTCTCCCGAGCGCCGCCGCGAGATTATTAATTCGCTAGTGGGTCTACCGGTTCATGTTCGTACGGTGCCCAAGATCAATGAGCTGGTAGCCGGGCGTGCCAGCGTTAACCAGATACAGGACATCGATCTGGACGATTTGCTTGGGCGCGACCCGGTGCCACCCCATCCCGAGTTACTGGACCGGTGTATTACTGACAAAGTCGTCATGGTAACCGGAGCAGGTGGTTCCATCGGCTCAGAGCTCTGTCGGCAAATATTGATGTCCGGCCCCAGGAACCTCTTACTTATCGACAATTCCGAGTTTGCGCTGTACCAGGTAGAGCGCGAGCTGAAAGAGCTACAGGCCTCACTCGGCAATCGACACGTGGACATTATTGTGCTGCTGGGTTCCGTGCAGGACCAGCGCCGCCTGGAGACGGTTTATCGAACCTTCGAGGTGCAAACGGTCTATCACGCTGCTGCCTACAAACATGTGCCGATGGTGGAGTACAACGTGGCAGAGGGCGTGTCGAACAATGTCTTTGGTACGTGGTACGCCGCGGAAGCGGCGCGCCGGGCCGGCGTGGAGACATTTGTGCTGGTGTCCACCGACAAGGCAGTGCGTCCCACCAACATCATGGGGGCGTCCAAGCGGTTCGCCGAGCTGATCCTGCAGGGTTTAGCGCAGAAAGATAACAAGACACGATTTTGCATAGTGCGTTTTGGTAATGTTCTGGGCTCCTCTGGCTCGGTGGTTCCCCTGTTTCGTGAACAGATAGAGAAGCGCGGACCGGTAACGGTAACCCATCCGGAGGTATCCCGTTACTTTATGAGTATTCAGGAGGCCGCGCAGTTGGTGCTGCAGGCGGGCGCCATGGGCACCGGGGGCGATGTGTTCGTGCTCGACATGGGCGAGCCGGTCAAGATTGTCGATCTGGCCAAACGTATGATTCGTCTCAGTGGCTATGAGATGGATCATGACACGCCGGTTGGCGAACACATCGATATTGAGTTCATTGGGCTGCGACCTGGCGAAAAGCTTCACGAGGAGTTGCTGTTGGGCTCCGAGGTGGCCGGGACGGGTCATCCTATGATCATGCGCGCAGAGGAAGAATGTCTCGGCCACAGCGAGATGCACAGCGCTCTCATGGAATTAATGCACTACTGTGACACCATGGATTGTGTGGGAATCATGGAAGTTCTCAACGAGGCCGTAAGCGGCTTCGACGGACAGGAGGTTCGCCACGACCACCTCTGGGTCAAGCAGGGTAAGGCCGCACAGCGTGTCGGTCAGCAGCCCAGGCAGACCACCGCGTCCTCGAACGTCAAGGAACTGTTTCCCGAGGG
This sequence comes from uncultured Alteromonadaceae bacterium, assembly GCA_964590005.1. Taxonomy (GTDB): domain Bacteria; phylum Pseudomonadota; class Gammaproteobacteria; order Pseudomonadales; family Halieaceae; genus CALJFL01. Next base: position 7,727 of record CAZPVJ010000176.1, read on the forward strand.
TCGAATCCGGCCCGACGCCTAGGCTTTGTTGTGGACTGGGACGATCTCAAAGTACTCCTGGAGCTGGGCCGCAAAGGCTCGGCGCGCGCCGCTGCTCAGGCGCTGGGTGTCAGCAACTCCACCGTAACCCGCCGCTTGGACGAATTGGAGCGACAGCTCGGCACGCAGCTGTTTGACCGCACGCCCGACGGTTACCGCATGACGGCTGCAGCCGAGGATTTCCTGCCGACCGCTGAGCATGTAGAGGAACTGGTATTGGCGGCAGAGCGGAAGGTCACCGGTGGTGACCAGGAATTTGAAGGTCCCATACGGCTGACTTTGCCCCCGGTGAGCGGCCTGGGTTTTCTGATGCAGGCGATGAATGACTTCGCCACGCAGTACACCGGTATAGAGCTCGAGCTAATGCCCAGTAATGAGGCCCTGGATCTCAGTCGACGGGAAGCTGACATTGCGATTCGAGTGATGCCCAAGGGAGTGCAGCCACCGGAATATCTTATCGGGCGTTATCTATGCCCACTGACCGCGTCCAGCTATGTACACCGCGAGCTTTTGAACCCGGACAACCCGGAAGATATCAGCCATCTCACCTGGATTGGCAAAAACCCCGGCAACCAGCCCGAAACCTGGCTTGAGTCGACTGACTTCCCCGATCTCCCGGTGCGTCACGCCATTGACCACGTGACCATGTTGGTGGATGCCCTGCGTTGCAAGATGGGGGTAGCCTACGCGCCCTGCTTCAGCGTGTACCACCAGCCCGAGATCGTGCGAGTGCCCGGTGCCACGATCGTGCACCACTCAGATATGTGGGTGCTGACCCACAGAGACCTTCGCCTGAGTGCCCGAATGCGTGCGCTGAGAGAGATTATTGCCGAGGAATTCGGCAAAATTCGCCACCAGTTGGACACCCGTCCGCTGACCTGAGCCAGTGTCTATGCTGCTTTGCGGGCCATACCCAAAAATGCAACGCAAATGAGCATTTCTGGATATTCATAACATATATGGGTAGGGGTACTATCGTTCTGCAACCTTTAGGGAGGTAGAGCAATGAAAACTTTAGCAATAGCAACTTTGGGATTGGTTCTGGCTGGCACTTCAATTTCGGCATCTGCCGGTAGCCAGGATCGCGAGCATCTTACTCAGTGCAAAAATGCGGTGCAAAGGGTGTTCGGTGAAGATACTGACGTGAAGCTCAAGGGCATCAAGCGGGTACGTGGTGGAGCGCATATGCGCATCCGTGCGGTCCCTGCGGACGGCGAAGGCCAGATGGTGACCTGCTGGGTGGACAAGTCCGGTATCACCAACATCCATGACTCCGCAGGTGTGGCGATGAACATTCCCGCCTACGACACCAGCGACAAGGTATCTCTCAACGACTGACAGGGGTTGCCCCGACAAGTGTCCATAGTGAGTATACCGATAGTCTTTTTGGCCGCCCCCGGGCGGCTTTTTCTATTTTGGATCAGTCTTCTATGTCGTCAACGTCAAATTGACCGGTGAGTCGTCGCCGGATGTGAGACCACGACATACCTGTGGCGAGAATTAACGATAATACCAGCAACACTAACCAGGTAATGGTGCCGGTGGCTTCCAGACTGAGCAGTCCTATATCAACCAGCAGCCACAGAACGCAGGCAAACAGTGCGCCGCCCAGCGAAATCCCAAGCCAGCCCAGCGACAGGAACGTTGCCCGCAGGAAAATAATCCACGCAATAAGCAGTATGACGCCCGCCAGGGCTACGATGGGTCCAAAGTCGGTGCCTTCTGCGAGAACCCAGCTGAAATAGGAAAACTCTGTGGGATTGTATGTCCCGAAGACGAGTAGGGCGGCGAACAACCAACGGGCGAAAAAACTTCCTGCATTGAACTCGTTTGCCATCGGGCATTCCCAATTTGTTATCGACCAGCTAACGCTAGAGTATTGTGTAAGTCAGGGCAAGTGGCTCGCTGAATGCACCGGCACAATTTGTCCGGCGCACTGAGCAGCTCAGCGCCGGCTAAAGGATCCTCAGCTCAGGAATGACTTTGCGGCACCCATAAGCCCGCCCAGGCCGCCAGCGGAATCGAGCAGTGAGCCGCCGCTGCTGGCCTGATCCATGATTTCCGGCAAGACGCTGGCCAGGCCACTGGCGGCTGAGCCGCTATCAGTGCCCACCCGGGATGCGAAATCCGCCACTTTGTTCTCACCGAACAGCCCCAGTATCGACTCTGGTGAGATCGGCGAGTTGGCCCCGTCTCCCAGCCAGGAGTTAACCAGGTTGCCCAGTTCTCCGCTGGAGGCCATCTTGCCGGCGAGCCCCGCGAGGTCGAGGTTGCCGGAACCATCGCCCAATAGCCCCGAAAGCGCGCTCATGATGGTTTGCGTATCCACGTTGAGACCTAGTTGCTTTGATAAGTGCTCCGCGCCGACTTGAAGAATATCCATGGTGTGTTCCTACAGGTTTTCGTCTTAGATTGCTTGAGTGTTTTCGCTATATCCGGTCAGGATAGTCAAGGAATCACTCGCTGTCGAAGCAGTAGCCTGAGTGGCAACCTGTTGGCGCCGGGGGCAGGGCTCACCGGGCACAGAGGCATCCTATGCTTGGGGTTGACATTCATTTCTATATTTCTATAATTATCAAAATATAGAAATGAGCGATGACAATGACCTCACCCGAAAGTACGCCGCTGAATGATGATCAACAGGAACGGATAGTGCGGCAGCTTGCCGCGCTCGCGCAGCCTTCCCGGCTGAATATTTTTCGGGAGTTGATCAAGGTGTTGGAGTTAGCCAGCGAAGGTCGAGGTTTATCGGCCGGTGAAATCGCGGTGCGTATGCGGGTGCCTCCCGCCACGCTCTCCTTTCATTTGAAGGAGCTGGCTAACGCGGGACTTGTCAGTTCCCGCAAGCAGGGGAGATCAGTGATCTATCGCGCGGAAGTCGACAGTATCCGCGCCTTAATCACCTTTCTGCTTGAAGATTGTTGCAGTGATTGCTGTTGAATGACCGCCCGATTGAAGGAGAGCACGATGAAACGACTACATATTAGCTTGAATGTGAGTGACCTTGAGAAGTCTGTCCGGTTTTACACCGACCTCTTCGGGGAGAGCCCGGGAATGGTAAAGGAGGACTATGCACAATGGCTCCTGGATGATCCCAGGGTCAACTTGACGCTGGAGCGCTCAGCAGCCACGCCGGGTTTGTCGCACGCGGGCATCCAGGTGGAGAGTGAAGCGGAGCTTGGCGATGTGAAGCGTCAAATGAGTGCGGCGGCGATGCCTTACCTGGAAGAGGGCACTACAACCTGCTGTTATCACAAGTCCGATAAGAGCTGGACGCACGACCCGGATGGTCTTCCGTGGGAGGCTTTCTTTACTCACCACGAGACAGAGCATCGCGGCGACAGCAATGTTGAGATACCCGTTGAAACGCAGCCAGGCAACGTGATGCAATCGGACGCCTCGCCAGCACGCTGTTGCTGAGCAGATACCCGGGCACCTGCAGCTGAACCCCTATTGCTTTAGGGCGGGGGTAGGTGGTGTTGGGCTTATTTGAGGGCAAAAAAAAGCCCTCAAGAAGAGGGCAAAGTAGGGATTCGTTACAATTCATCGGACCTGGATGGATGTAGCGTCTGGAAGTAATAATAGGATTTAGCGGCGATAGAATGCATGGCCGGGCGCGCCAACAGCATGGCCGAGCCCGCCAAATTGGCGTATCACGTGCCAGGGCTTAATTGCGGCGCGAGATTAAAATCCCGATCGCACCGAACCATCAGTACAGCTATAATTGGGATAGATAACTTCGTTTATTACGTGCCAATTTGACTCCACTGAGCCCAGCATATGGCCCTAAGGCCGGCAAGCGCCGCGACGCATTCCTTGTGTTCGCGTTGTTTTGCTACGTCATCAGTAGCGGTATCGTCCCCGCCGGCTTCATGGCCGCGCCGCTCGATTCGGGAACTGCGTTTCACCTGTGTCCCGGGGATGCGCGATCTGCATTGATAATCGATGCGCTTGAGCAGGGCGTTGGCCATCACCACCACCATCATGTGCAGGACAGTGAGTCCACTCCTGGTGTGGATGTAGATTGCGGCTTTGCCGGCAGCGGCAATGCATTGGTTTTTGCCAGTGCAAACCCGGACCTTACCGAGCCCCAGAATCTCCCGCCTGGGCTGTTCTTTCGCTCAAGTGCACGTTACACCTTTGCCTGGGCGAGGCCGCCCGCCCGCTCACCCCCCGCTTGAGTCAGCGCTGGGCGACTCCCATTTAGAGCTGCCCTTTCCACAATTTATCAAGTTGAATTCAGAGTCACCTGCGTGAAGCGCGCGCGGTGACTATTGCACACCCGCTGCTGCGCGTGTGCGGGGGAGAAAATCATGAACAACCCAATTATCGGGGTGTGCCTTGCCACGCTGGCCTGCGTAACTCCAGCGCGAGCAGATACCCTGGAGGAGCTGTTGGTATCAGCCAAGCGTGATACACGTACGGTCGACGTTGTCCAAACGCTGTCGGTAGCGCCAGATGTCAGCCAGCTCCTGCGGGAGGCCCCGGGCGGTAATGTGAACAGCAACGGTCCGATCACTTCCATTCCGCAGTACCGCGGACTCTTTGGTCCACGGATTGCTGTATCGCTTAACGGCAGTACGCTCGCACCTGCCGGCCCAAACTGGATGGACCCGCCGCTGTCCTATGCGATGTCTGCCCAGCTGGAATCGCTGCAGATTTACCGGGGCATCGTACCGGTGAGTGTTACCCAGGAGTCTATTGGCGGCGCCATTGATGCACAGACCCGGCGCGGCAGTTACGGGGACAGTGACAAGTTTGAGCTCTCGGGTCGCGCTATGGCCAGCGGGCAGTCTGTCAATAAGGGCTACCAGGCAGACGTCGAGTTGCTCGCCAGCAACCGACATCATCGCCTGAAGGCCGCCGCCATGGGGCAGAGTGGCGAGGACGCCAAATTCCCCGACGGCGATATTGTGCCCTCGGAGTATACCCGTCAGCGTTATGACCTGGGCTATGGTTTCCGAGCGGGTTCACACTCCATTCAAATCGACTACGGGTTTAACGACACCGGTGAGTCGGGTACGCCGGCTCTGCCGATGGATATCGACTATTTCGAAGGCGATATCTACGCTATCAATTATGCCTACGAGGCCAGCGAGACACTGAGCTGGTCGATTTCCGCCTTTGGCAGTGAGCTTGATCACGGCATGAGCAACTACCATCTGCGGCCGCCGCCAGAGGACTCGCGTCGAAGAAGGAATATTGCCACGACAAGCAATCGCGGGTTTGTTGCGGAAGGTACCTGGCAGCAGGGTAATAGAAACTGGCGATTTGGCGTTGACGGGTTTAAAGAGGATCATGACTCCGATATCGATAACCCGAAGATGCCTGCGTTCTTTGTCATGAACTTCAATAATGCAGAGCGTGAGGTACTGGGAGCCTATCTCGAAGGTGATTTTCAGCCCGCGGATCGATGGCGTACTCACCTGGGTCTTCGTTTTAACCGAGTGAAGGCCGACAGTGGCACCGTCGACGGTACGCCGGCGATGATGATGCCCCCGGCACAAGCACTCAGGGACGCGTTCAACGCCGCCGATCGGTCCCAGACCGACAACAATCTCGATGCCGTGGCGCAGGTGTATTATTCAGCCAGCTCTTCAGTGGATCTTTATGCGGGAGTTGCGCAGAAGAACAGGAGTCCAAGCTACCAGGAGCGCTATCTTTGGCTGCCACTTGAAGCTACTGGCGGCCTCGCTGATGGGCAGCTTTACGTGGGTAACATACAGCTTGAGCCGGAGACTGCCTCGCAATTTGAGCTTGGCCTGGACCTTCTGGACGGTGGTTTCAGCCTGGCACCCAGGGTCTTTTACAGTCGTATTGACGATTACATCCAGGGAACACCCGTCGAGATGGGATCGTCGGCTTTGATGATGAGTCGCATGATGAACCCCTCGCGTGCCGATCCGCTTCGTTTCAATAATGTGGATGCTGAGTTGTATGGGTTTGATATGGACTGGCGTTGGCAACTGACCAGCAACTGGTCAGTTTCCGGGCTTCTGAATTACGTGCGGGGTAAACGCAGAGACATTGATGACAATCTCTACCGCATTGCACCGCCCAATACCTCATTACGACTGGGCTATGAAGCCACCAGTTGGGCCGTATCCATTGAGAGTATTCTGTACGCGAGCCAGGATGATGTGAGCAGCACTAATCGAGAGCGAAAAACTGCCGGATACGGTTTGTTGAATTTCTCCGGAACCTGGCAGGTATTGCCGTCATTGCAGCTAGCCGCGGGGGTCGATAACCTGTTTGACAAGCATTATGGGGATCATCTGGGCGGTTACAATCGCGTGTCGAACCCGGATATCGCCACCGGTGACAGGTTGCCAGGGAATGGCCGCAATGTATTTGGCAGGGTGCTCTACACCTTCTAGCTTCACCCGACGGCTCGGGTGACTAATCCTCGGCCGCGGCCAGCGGTCGAGGTTTTCCATCGGGTGCGACATTCACAAAGGTTATTTTTGTCACGAACAGGGGGGCCTGGGTGCCCGCCAATTTTTCCCCTATGACGTCGATTGAGTAAGTGACCGACGTCGTACCCTGGCGCACCAGTCGTACATCAAAGCAAAGCAGCTCGCCCGGATGGATCGGATTTTTGAAATTCACTTCGCTCAAAGACACGGTAACCAGCCGGTTGCCCGGGAAGTCCAGGCTGGCGGTGATGTAAGCTGATTCGTCCACCCATTTGAGTAGGTTGCCGCCAAACAGGTAACCCTGGTCATTCAGGAACTCCGGTAGGACGAGTTTTCTGTGTTCCACTGTTGTGCTGCCTTGATAGATTCGATGCCTGTTGGCTCCAGTGTACTGCGAGCCAGCGTGTCGTTGAAGTTCCTTTGGGTACTGGCACCATTGGTAGTGCATGAGCTTGCCTGGCAAATACAGCGGATGACAGGAACCGGTTGCTCTACAGGGAAAACTCGGAGTCCCTCTCGGTGGCCGGGCTTTTGTCCACACGGTGCTTGCTAGCGGGTGTAAGACCCTCCAGAATATGGCCAGCATGTTTTGTTAGATATCTTGAGGAGAAAGGCCCATGTACGATTTGGTTATTCGCGGCGGGACAATCGTTGATGGCTCCGGCGGGGCCGAATTTGTCGCAGACGTCGCCATAGAGGGTGACAAGATTGCAGCGATCGGGCCAAACCTGGCCAAAGGTAGGGAAGAGCTCGACGCCAGTGGAAAAATTGTTGCTCCTGGTTTTGTCGATATTCATACCCACTACGATGGCCAGGCGACCTGGGACCCGGAGATGGCGCCCTCGTCGTGGCATGGCGTGACGACGGTAGTGATGGGTAACTGCGGTGTGGGCTTCGCCCCGGCCAAACCCGACAAACACGATTGGTTGATCGGCCTCATGGAGGGGGTGGAAGACATACCGGGGAGCGCGCTTTCTGAGGGCATTACCTGGGAGTGGGAAAGCTTTCCGGAGTATATGGATGCGCTGGAGACTCTTCCTCGTACCGTTGATATTGGCACCCACGTTCCTCACGGCGCAGTGCGCGCCTATGTTATGGGCGAGCGTGAGGAGCGCAAAGAGGAGCCCACCGAAACCGATATCGCGGCGATGTCCACCATCGTTGAAGAGGGGCTGCAATCGGGCGCGCTGGGCTTTTCCACCTCGCGCACCATTTTGCATAAATCTATTGATGGCGAGCTTGTGCCCGGAACGACCGCTACTCGCGAAGAGCTTGTGGGGATTGGCCGCGCCATGGGCCGTGTTGGCTATGGCGTTTTTGAAATGGCCAGCGATCTCAACCGGGAATGGAAAGAGTTTGAGTGGATGGGTGAATTGAGCCGCGAGACCGGTTTGCCGGTAACCTTCGCGGCCTTGCAATCGCCCCTAAAGCAGATTCCGCTGGAGGAGCAGATAGCTTCGATGCGTGAACAGAACGAACAAGGCTCCAATATCGTTGCGCAGATAGCCCTTCGTGGTAACGGAGTTTTGATGGGCTGGCAAACCACGTTCCATCCATTTGCCTTCAAGCCAGCATGGCAGTCCATTGAAGACCTGCCCTGGGATCAGCAACTGGCGAAGCTGAAGGACCCAGCCTTCAAGGCGCAAATGTTAACGCAAGAGAATGAATTCCCCGAGTCCGATGTTCGCTTTCTGGCTGAAATGGTTGCCGGAGCCTGGAACCTGCTCTACGAAATGGGTGATGGTTTTAATTACGAGCCAACCTCAGAGGAAACACTGCAGGCGGGAGCCGAACGCAGTGGGGTCAGCAGTAACGAATATGCTTACGACGTATTAATGAGGGATGAAGGTACCGGCTTCATTTACTTCCCGGTGCTCAACTATAAAGACGGTAACCTGGACTTCCTGGAAGAGCTCCAGCGTTCTGATGACTGTGTCAACTCGCTGTCGGATGGTGGAGCGCATTGCGGCACTATCTGTGACGCTGCCTCTCCAACCTTTATGCTGGAGTACTGGGTACGTGATCGCGCCAAGGGCAAGCTGACGTTGCCGCAGGCGATCAAGCGCCAGTGCCGCGATACCGCTATGCTGTATGGTCTGGAAGACCGTGGCCTTTTGGCGGAAGGTTATCTTGCTGACGTTAATGTCATTGATATGGATGCAATTAAGCTGGGTAAGCCATGGTTGGCATTCGACCTGCCCGCCGGTGGTAAACGGTTGCTGCAAAAAGCAGATGGCTATGTAGCGACCGTTAAATCGGGACAGGTTACGTTCCGGAACGGTGAAATGCAGGGCCCAACCCCGGGTGGGGTTATACGCGGCCCACAGGGCGCACCGCGCGTGCAGGCGGTCGCCAGTTCGATTTAGCGTTTGGCTTTAGAGCCAGATCAATCTTCGCGCGAACGAACCACATTGATGCGCCTTTCCGGCGCATAGGGGCGAGTGCCCATTTGGCGGCCTGGCTAAGACGTTTTTGGCTTTTTTTTAAAACCGAAGTCAGGCCTCTCCTCGCGGTTCAGCATATCCATAAATTTTTTGAATCGCCTCTCCCTGGTTTCAGGCCTCTTTGCAGTCTCCAGTCCGTAGGCTATCGCGTAGCGATTGGATTTGGGTAGTCCATCGTAGAAACTCTTGGCTTTGGGTTTCTTGTTTAAAGCCGCTATAAAGTCATCAGGTACCTGCATCTGGCTGGCCGGGGCATAGGCGTTTTCCCAGCGTCCGTCCGCTTTCGCCGCTTGAACATGCACAAGTCCAGGTTCTTGCATCCGCCCCTCAGCGATCAAACGGTCGACATGTTCGGTGTTCTTCTTCGACCAGTTGCTTTTGGCCTTTCTTGGTGTAATGCGCTGCAGGTAGGCTGTATCGTCGAGAGACTTTTTTACACCGTCAATCCATCCCCAGCACAGTGTCTCTATAACCAGTTCAGCCCAGGTGATGCTCTGGATACCGGAACCTTTCTTGAAGATTTTTACCCAGAGTTCGCTTTCGCTGGCATGGTTTAGCTGTAGCCAATTACCTAAAGCTTTTGGTGACTTGAAGGATTTTGTTGTGGTCGCATCAGGATTGACCATGAGTTTAGACTCTCGCGGTGCACCAGGCTCTGGCAGTACCCCTGATTATGCCTTTCTGGCACCTGAACTGAAAAGGCGCGTCTAGTTTGCACCCAAATTATTGTATAGACGTGCGCGCGCTGGCTTTCAGGCGATATTCCACAATGTGATCCGGTTTCGCCTACAAGTGGACCTCACACCCTTCCCCTATCAGTTCGGCTCCAATCCGTCCGCTTTGTCTGCATCGCGGGTGTAAGGTTGCAGAGAAACCAGGTGCAGCGTCTGCAGTCTCTAGAATGTCTAGCCCCAGACAATTTCTATCCTGCACCCCGAGAACGGTTTCCCGCTGTACGGTGGTTGATAGAGTATGCTCGGCGCAGTGTTTAGCCTGTTACGCGTTCACCGACCTGGCAAACTCTTTTACTCGCGATACGGCTTCAGGCGAGTGCGTTAGATCGGCATGATCGACACCGCTTACCTCGAGAAACTCGGCATTGGGTAGGCCTTCGGCGATGGCTCGCCCCATGCGTATGGGAACTGCCAGATCGCCGGAAAAATGTATTATCAGGCATGGGCAGTGGATTTTTGGAAGTAGGCTGCGAACGTCAGTTTCCTTCATGTATGCGACGAGCTGGCGAATTGAATCCCGTGTGCTGACTAGTTTCTCAAAGCCCTTGTAAACTTCATCGTCCATTACCTCACGAGATATGCCAGGATAGAATATATCTCTCAGCGTACTGTTGCCCCAGGCCTTGGGCAGAGAGTCGAGCATTTTCTCGGGGATACCGATCGGAAAGTCTTCACGCTGAACCCAGGTGCTTGTAGTTCCCAGTAATACCAGGCCCGCCACACGATCTGGAAAATCGTGGGCGAACTTGATGCACATAGGGCCACCCTCGGATATTCCGAAAAGTATGGCTTTATCCATACCAGCGGCGTCCATAACAGCGTCTATATCGTGTGCACGCTGTTCAAGATCCGGGATTTGCATGCAGGGGTCAGATAATCCCTGGCCACGCTTATCGAAGGCGACAACTTTTGCGAAAGTGCTCAGTTCGTTTAGGGTATTTTGCGTGGGTGGTAGATGGGACATAACATTAAGGTGACTGATAATACCCGGCGCCATCACCACATTTATTGGTCCATCGCCGCTGACTGCATAAGCGATTTTGAGTCCATCACTGTCGGCAAATTGGACGTCGAAGGGGGCAGGCGCGGTTAGCTTTCTGAGAGAAATTTTCTGTGAACTATCGGTATTCTTATACTCGCGTTCCGAAGGATTACGATTCCGACGTTTTAATGCCCTGAAGGCGAGCCCGAAGGCGGAGGCTAAAACGCTTACCAGGACGATAATGGCCGCAGCGCCGCTGAGTAGAGATTCACGCTGTGAGATCCAATCGAGTACGCCAGAAACAAATTCCATAGTAGGTGTTACCGATTATTTTTATGAGATCATGTTAGCAGCTTCCAGTTAATGCGCGAACAATGGTGTTCGGAAGGATTTGAATGAAAGCGATGAAAACGATCCAGGTAGAAACGCATTTGGCGATAAAACCAGATGTCGTCAGGAATCATGTGATGACCCCAGCCCTTCTCTGTTACGTGGTTGCTGGCCTGATGAAGTTTCGACCGATTGATCCCGCGATATTTCCCGATCGTTGGGCTCCCGGAAAATACGTAGTAAGTATGCTTGCGTTTCACCTGATACCCATTGGGCGGCAAGTCGTGGGAATTGAGCTACCGCAAGATAATGAGAAGTGGTACCTCAGGGATAACGGCAGCGGATCTATCGCGCGCGTGTGGGATCACTTCATCTTTATTGACCCCGAAGGTGAGGGTACTCGGTACGTAGATTATGTACGCATTGATGCGGGCATCCTGACGTGGCCTGTAGTTCTGTATGCGACATTGTTCTACCGGTACCGACAATGGCGCTGGCGCAAACTGGTTAGATTGAACTTTGAACCGTTGGTGCTACAGGCGGCCAAATAGCAGTAAGCTGGTTTGGCTGGCGATGTCTCTGGAAAATACAGAGAGCCTCGCGTCTGCTCCGAGGGTAACTGAATGTTTGGGTAAGCTGAGTCGAAACAGACACCAGTGCATCCGCTTTCGCCTAATTGCGGACATAGGTGTATTCTTTGTTCCACACAAAATGAAGAGGTTCAGCCATTGACGGTACAGGACTACCTTTCAATATTTTGGGACGCGCAGGATGTGGGGCTGGCAGCGTTCATGGTGTATCTAACCGTTGTAAGTGGATATCTAGTAGTCGCTTACCTAGTCGGTGCGCAACTCGATCGATCTCAAGCTGTCTTTATATCCTGCGTATTCGTCATGTTCGCTTCGTACGCTCTCTGGGGGGTTGCCGAATACTGGACATCTGCTGAGGAAGCGCGGCAGGCACTCTTGGAACTAGATGCTCTAGAGAAGGTAGCCCTGAATCATCTAGGCGTGAATGCAGCCGTTCTCGCCGTACCCATGCTTCTTCTTGGCATTGTTGGTTCTCTGGTGTTCATGTGGGACGTCCGTCGAAAGACATCACCTTAGTGGATCTGGCGCGAAACCGACCGCTTTGAGATCGCACCTAAAAGCAGTCATTAGAATGTGATATCGTGAAAACACTCGGTAGTATCGAACCGGACTTTCATGGGTGCGGTTAACACTGACCAATCCCTTTAAATATGCTTGAGAGAACCATTGCAATGACACACCTTAAATTAATCCTCCTTGTTATCACCGGTATCACGCTGGCGGCACAAACAGCCGCGGAGGAGACGCTCATCGAAATAACTGAGGAAAATTTCGCTAAGGCGGAGACAGCCAAAAACTTCAGGAACTGGGCTGCGCGTGGTGCAAATAAGGGGATCGCGCATATGCGTCAACTGCCGCCCCGTGGCGATGCCGCCCCGACGATACAGATGAATGACGACACTCTTTATTCAGTAGTAATCACTGAAGCAGATGAAAATGGAATGGTTACCTTTACCATCCCGGAAACGAAGGTCTATATGGCAGTCCAAGTCGTAAATGAAGGTGGCCACGGCCAGCACTATGTAGTTGAAGATGGGGTACATACAGTTGGCGTTGATTCAAGGCATGCCTTTCTTATTTATCGTTCAGGCATGGAGAAGGGCATCGAAGCCGCCAAGGCAGCGCAGGACCTGATACCCGACGATACCTTCAAATTCGATACTTATGAGACCCAGCCCTACGACTACGACGAAGTGCAGGAGTGGGTCGAGCGTTATCGAGATGAAACGCGAGATTATGTCCTGGAATATACATTTCCGAGAAACGAATCAGAGATCACTGATCGGCATCAATGGAATCTGGAAAACGCGAATGGCTGGGGGGGCGCATCTCCGGAGGTTAACGTAGCGAACAAGTACGCCAATTCAGCGTTTCTGGATGGAGAAACGTGTTACCAGACAACCTTTGCTGATCCCAAATCCCGCTACTTTACTTCGGTAACCGCCTACGACTACGGGCGATACTTGATGGAGGGTGTCAGCAACGTTAATTCCCATACTTGGTCTGCGAATCCTGATGGCAGTGTAACCGTCTCTTTTAACTGCGGTGACGATGCTGTCAATAATATCGATACGAAGGGGGAGAGATTCTCCTTCACGATGCGCTACTACGGCGTCTCACAAGCCGTTATTGATGGAGAAATCGACCCAGCAAAATCGGTGGTGAAGGCCAAACCCTGAACGGTAGCGAGCATTGTCCTCTTCCAGAACTCGC
>CAZPVJ010000177.1:0-6887 GCA_964590005.1 uncultured Alteromonadaceae bacterium
TGACGCGCCTCTTCGAGAATAATTCCCTCTAATGGAATAGAATTCACCCTTCAAACGTCACTTATTTTAACAGGAAACCTATGCCTACGCTCGGCGACTCGCAGCGGGAGGCCCTGCTCTCCGAGTTGGGCGGATTGCGCAAGTTTTGTTACTCCCTTACGGGTAACGCCGCTGATGCGGATGACTTGCTCCAGATAACGGTCGAAAGACTGCTGGACAAGGGGATGCCGGAAGATGCACATCCGGCGAAATGGGCTTACCGGGTCTGTAAAAATGCCTGGATTGACGAATTGCGGTCCAGGGATGTCAGGCAACGGTATCCCCAACAGGCTACAGAGCTGGGTGACACCGCTTTGTCTGCTGAACAGGTGGCCAGCAGTGAAAGAGAGATTGCCACCGTCAGTGCGATGCTGGACCAGCTGCCAAAGGAGCAGCGATTAGCACTGACACTGGTCGCTGTAGATGGCAAAACCTACGCTGAAGCAGCGGAGATACTGCAGGTGCCAATAGGAACGATCATGAGCCGGATCGCCCGGGCCAGGAAGCAACTAACGGAATTGTATGGCTCGGACGACTGAAGACACTGGACTGAACCATGAATGAAACAGACACAGAGTTACTTTCAAAGTATATAGACGGCGAACTCGATGCCTCCGAGGCAAAAGCCTTGGAAGGCCGTCTAGCCGAGGAATCCGACCTCCGCGCCAGCCTATCGTCCATGCAGAGCATCAACGACAGGGTCCGAGCAGCTTTTGAGCATACCGCGGTTGCGCCATCGCGCGTTACGGACCTCCTTGAGAGAAAAACGGGCAACGTGGTGGCTTTCCCCGCACGTGGTCGCAACGCAGGATGGGGCTTCGCAATTGCGGCATCGCTCATGGCTGCTACCGGTCTACTGATGTTCCAGAACACCGGTCAGTTGGCTGGTGACTACCCGGCGCAGGACGCCCAAATTGCCGGCGTGATCAACGACCAGGCCTCTCGGGGTGACGGGTGGGATACCCTGGCAGACGGTAGTCGCTTTCGCCCGGTACTCAGTTTCCAGACCAGCTCTGGCGACTGGTGCCGCGAATACCTCCTCCAAAGTGAGACCGACACAGGTCGGGGCATTGCCTGCCGAAGCGGCGGAAACTGGGTAACCCAGGTCTTCAGTCTTCAGGCAGAGCCTGGCTCAACTGCAGACTACCGGCCCGCTGGAGCAAACGATGCCGACGCAATCGCGCAATTTATGGCCGATAACGCCGATACAATAGCGCTAGGCGCCGAGCAGGAAGCCCGTCTTATCGCTACAGACTGGCAATAGTTTTAAGCATCCATAAAAAAGCCCGGGTCTTAACGGCCCGGGCTTTTTTACGTCTTGAGATTGTGTGATCAAGCATCACTGGAAATAAGAGGCAGGGCTTGCTTGCCGTCATGTAAACAAACAAGCCCTGGAGCCAAGAGCAAGTGCGCTAACAAACTTGCTCTAGAAGGCCGCTAACAGAACGCGATGCTTCAGGTTGCGCCCTGCCTGTCGCGCTATAGCGCAACTAAACCGGAAAAAGCAGACCAGCGGCTGGAACCAAGCACTGCGTCCCTAAGAGGACTCGCAGTGCACCCAATTGGTTCCAAACCACTGACCTAAGCTAAGTTTCACTCCATACTTAACTATCCAACGAATCTTGGGCCGCGTTTATTCCCTCGATTCCTAAAAAAATCGAATTTCCGGCAAAAATATTTGCCTTTGGCCAAATATGACTATTTTTGGAGTGAAATCCCCGCTTTTTACGGATTTCCACCAACTCAGATATAATCTGCCGCTTTTCAACTACTCATTTCCGGCGTCAGGAGTAAGCAGTGGATGCATTCATAACACCATTAACGGGCGGGCTGATGATCGGAGGCGCCGCCGTTTTGCTTCTGCTGACTCTGGGGCGCATCGCTGGTATCAGTGGCATAGTCTGGGGGGCGATCTCCGCCCAACCAGACAATAGTTGGCGATGGCTTTTTATCCTGGGCTTGATGTTGGGCCCCCTGGTATTTCACGGAATTAGCGGCGCTCCCCAGCCAGCACCGAGTGACCAGCCATGGTGGGTGGCGATGATTGGCGGCCTGATTGTCGGCGTAGGGGTCAAGCTGGGCAGTGGCTGCACCAGTGGCCACGGGGTATGTGGAATCGGCCGGCTGTCGATGCGCTCACTGGTTGCCACAATCACATTCATGGCCACCGGGGTCATCAGCGTATACCTGTTTCACCACCTTTTGGGAGCGCTGTTATGAAGGGCATAGTCGCGCTCGTCTGCGGGGTCATTTTTGGTCTCGGCCTCGCCATGTCAGGTATGACAGATACCGCCAAGGTTATTGGCTTTCTCGATATTTTTGGAACCTGGGTGCCGGACCTGGCCTTTGTCATGGGTGGTGCGGTATTGGTGACATTGGTCGCTTTCAGGTTGGTTCTAAAGCGTAGCAAACCCCTGCTGGCCAACGGCTTTCAACTTCCGACCAATACCACCCTGGATGGTCGTCTCCTGGGCGGGGCCGCCCTGTTCGGTATTGGATGGGGCATCTACGGTTATTGCCCTGGGCCTGCTATTTCGGCGCTGGCCTATCTCAATACCGACACGGTAATCTTTGTCGGCGCTATGCTCGCGGGGATGGCCCTGGCGAACAAAGTGCCTGGCAACTAGCGCCGTTACTTGCTGTCATACAGCTTGCGTCGAGAGTGCTCCATCAAGGCCCACAGCACGTTGCTTGAACTGACCTGGCCCACCAGTTTGCCCTGCTGGAGCACGGGCCGCCGGCGCTGCCGCGAATCAACCATCGATCGTGCGACTTCGACAATATTGTCTTCCGGGGCACAGCTGACCAAATCAGTACTCATCGCGTCTTTCACCAGGGCATGCTCGGGGTCGCCGTCATTGTAGATGGCCGTCAGGACTGCTTTGATGCAGTCGAGCTCTGACAGTATTCCAACGACCGTACCATCGCCCTCGCTCACTGTGATCCCCGTGAGTCGGTTGTCAACGATAGTCTCTACCGCCTGCACAAGGTTCGCCTCGGGATCAATGGTCAGCGGGTTGCGACGCATACAATCCTTGATTTTGGTCGGCTGTGGCATAGGTTCTCTCCATATCCCGGTGCAATCGGCGCACCCACTTCCAAATAGTAGCAGCGACACCGCAATCTGGCGACGAAACGGGCGCTCGTATAGCGCCCATGCACAAAAAAGCCGCCTCAAGGGCGGCTTTCCAGGAGGCTGCGAGAGCCCTCCTCTCAGTGCAATCTAAGACGCCTTGCAGGCTGCCTTCGCTGCTTTGACCTGACGCTTTTCACAGTTTTCCAGCGACGCTTCTCCCTGACACCACTTATTGGGGGTTTCCCACGCTGTCAGAGGCATTTCCTTGCCATTGCTGCAGGTCACAATGTACTGGGAAAAACGCTCTCCCTGTTCTGTCTCGAACCTGTTGTCGAAGGCAATGGCGCGGGGCTTAGCCGCAAAAGAAGAAGCGCTGAATGCAACGACCGCGGTAGCTAGTACGATTTTTGAAATGTTCATAAACGAGTCCTCAAAATGGCTGCTTAAACGAGCTCCATGCCCGCCAGTTAATAACACCCATTCTTACGAACCCAATCCCGGTGCGGATCAGTCACCCAACAATAAATTTAACCACCATTCAACACACCGCCCACTCAAGGGGCAGTCAGCGCCTGACGACACTACCCCGCCAGTTTTTTCTCGCCCGCCGTCACTGACTGCAAAATCAGGGTATTGATAGTCATCGGGCCAACGCCACCCGGCACAGGGGTTAACGCGGCGACGCGGTCTGATAAGGGAGCCAATTCGATATCTCCGACGCCCCCAGGATGGTACCCGGCATCCACAACCACGGCACCGTCCTTAATCCACGCAGCCTGAATAAATTCGGGCTTACCAACCGCCCCGACCACAATATCCGCCTGTCGCACAATAGTCTCCAGGTCACGCGTTCGCGAGTGGCAAATCGTTACCGTGGCATTGGCATTCAACAGCATCATCGCCATCGGTTTACCCAGAATGGGGCTACGACCCACCACCACGGCGTGTTTGCCAGACAGCTCAATAGCATTTGCTTCCAGCAATCGCATGATGCCCTGGGGGGTCGCTGAGCCATAAGCCTCCTCACCCATGGCCATGCGACCGAAACCCAGACATGTAACGCCATCGACGTCTTTTTCCAGGGCTATAGCATCGAAACACGCCCGCTCATCAATTTGTGCGGGTACCGGATGTTGCAGGAGAATCCCGTGGCAGTTGGGATTCGCGTTGAGCTCCTGGATCTTGGCCAGCAACTGCTCAGTGGTGGTCTCATCCGACAGCTCAACCGTGATTGAATCCATACCCACTCGTTTACAGGCGTTTTGCTTCATCCTGACGTAGGTTGCGGAGGCGGGGTCCGCGCCCACCAGGATTGTGGCAAGGCTTGGAGTTTGTCCGCCGCTTTGTGTTTTAAGCGCAGCGACCCGCTCAGCCAACTCACTCTCTGACGCCTGAGCAAGCGCTTTTCCGTCCAGGATTAATGCAGCCATAATGTTCTTGGTACCTTTAAATCAATATGCCAATAATCGCCTATCCAGGCTTGACCCCAGCGGGATAGACGCACACACGCAAAGAAGCGCGCATTTTCACACATTTTGCGCTGAGAGTAGCGCCGGAGACGACAAAAAAGTTGGAGTAGGTCCAGCTATCTCAATGATCGAGTGGAGGGTTGGCTTTGTAATGAGACGGCGCGGGTTCACCCCGCTCCCTTCGCCTCACCGCTTGCGCCGGCGTTTCTATCAGTGTTGCGGCGATGAGACCTGCTTTTCGATCCAGTGGTACGGCCCCATCTATACCCGGCGGCGGGTTCACATCGGCATTGTAATAGGCGATCGGCTGTTGCTCTGGCGCAACATATCGAGCCGGGTCCAACTCGCGCTCGTTACTGCCCTTGGCCTCAACGGCCTTGCCATCCACGATTTCATGATCAAACCACCACTTCTTGGCAAGATTGCGACGACCATTTTGGAGCGCGTCATCAAACCACGTGGCCAGTGGGACCAACAGCGGCTTCAAGGGCCTGGCATGGATACCCAGCCAGCTCGCCAACCGCGTCAGCCAGGCGCCGTCCGCATCGACCACCTTGTTGATCGGGCAGGTCTTCATGCAACGACCACAAGACGCTCCGCGCTGGTTGGTGAGCCGATAGCGGGTGCAGCGCTCCACGTCCAGCTTCCACATCTCGTAGCCGTTGTACATCACACTGTCGCCCCAGGAGATCGCGTTGCAGGGGCATTCACGGGCACACTTCAGACAATTTCGACAAAATGTCTGGAGGCCAAAATCGATAGGACGATCCACTTCCAGCGGCATATCGGTCGTCAGTACGACAGATTTGAAACGCGGCCCGACGAATGGGTTGAGCACGAGTTCACCGATACGGCTTAGCTCGCCAAGACCCGCCCACAAGACCAGCGGAATCTGCAGGACATCACTGTCCGCATTGGTTTGCGCCCGCGCAGGAAACCCGAGATCGCGCAACTGGGACGCCATAACCCCGGCAATTTCCGCACCGCGCAAATACCCGCGCATCGATTGGCTCCCGGAAATCCAATCGTCACCGCTAGCGCCTTCCATGGTTTCGTACCCCTGGTCGATTAACATCACCACCGCGTACTTGTGATACGTCTCGATCGGTGAGCCATCCTCCTGGTGCGAATACCAGGCGTAGTCAGGTATTTTGCAGATCCCTGTGAGGTCTGCACCCAGCGCATAGGACAGCGATTTAAGCGCCTTGCTGTTAGCGGCAGGGTCCTGGTAACCGGGAGATACCGCGGCGGCCACTTCCCCGTTCTGCTCCGGCACCATCGCACTAATCAGCGGCATCATGCCCTGCGCTGTGGGGTGCTTAAAGGCGAAACGTTCGCGCTCGCGCTGCGCCTTGGCGCCGAGGTCCCCGTGACGCGCTCTGGAGAAGAACGAGGCCCGTTTGGGAACCCGCGGCACTTCGTCATCGAGAATTAACGTGGTGGGCCGATCGACCCGCTTCACTGTCTCCATTGGGTACTTACTGCAATGGCTGGCCCTGCGTTGTTGGCGGTTTCTCTCGCGCCCGGATACCGCGCCGTTGACACCCCACCAATACCTTGGCCCCCGGGTCACCGTCATGGCAGCGGGTGCCAGCGGTGCATCGATCGCCAGGGGGTAAGTGGTTCGGACAGTGACCAGCGCATACTGGTCGCCCACGAAGGGACTACAAAGACCGGTATCTGTGGGGGCAAGGACACCGGCGGCGCAGGCCATCATGGCATCTGCTGTGGCGGTGTCAGGCTCCGGCAGCGAAGACCCGGCCTGCCAGCCCATCGCGCGAATATGGCCCGCCACCACAGCGCCTATTTCCTCGGCACGCATCCGCGCCAACCCCGCCATCGCGCCGGCCAGCCACGGATGCGCCAGGTTGCCCGCTTCGGGCAGACGCCCTGGCGCGACCAGGATGACAATGGCCCAGGCCTCTACCCCGTTGGGTGTCTCTGGCTGGGAACAGGTACCCACCTGGGCCGCATCCATAAAGTAAGCCAGGCCTTTTATATCGGCACTGCGGCGCGCCAGATCCTCTGGCACGGGTGCGGTGGCAAGCGCGACGTCCCCGTCCCGAAAACCGCTGAACAGCGCTCGGTACTTTTCTGCGATCAACGCGACGGAATCTACGCTGGGCTTGGTCGGCATCAGCGCAGTGGCTGACAGCGACTTTCCGTCGGAAAAGTCCCGGGCGTGATCGCTGGTCAGTCGCGGTAAAGCTTCCGCCGGGTACGGTCCGAAGTGGTAGGGTCGATCATGGGAGGCGGGGCGTAGCAACATGGCAGTGTTTGGAAAAGCGGCTCCGTCGAACTTT
>CAZPVJ010000178.1:0-7798 GCA_964590005.1 uncultured Alteromonadaceae bacterium
GAGAGCTGGTGAAAGCCTAACTCCAGGTCGGGCACGTGCTCGCGCTTTGCCAGCCCCAGTGGGTCCAATTTGGCTTTCTGGTGTCCGCGCTGGCGGTAGGCAGAGATGAGCTGTACCACCTTGACCTGTTTACGCTCGTGCTCAGTCGCCTGGGAATCATGCTGCACGGTGGCTTCAGTGCGCACCCGCATCTTGCTGATCTGGGCGAAGCGATCGCGAATTGTGGAGTGTGGGACATCCTGGATCTGGGTGATCTCGGACTCCACCATCGGCAGCTTGTCGAAATAGTCACGCCACTGCTCCGGCACACCATTGGGGTCGGTCAGGTATGACTCATAGAGGTCTTCAACATAGGTGGCGTTGCCGCCAGCGATATGGGAGCTTCGCCACAGAAGCTCCATGTTGCTCTCTTGCATTTTCGCCCTTCCGGGAAGCAGTATGGCCGGGAAACCCGACCGACAGACCCTGAGTTTAGCAACGCCGACAAGATCACGCTGAGTTTAGCGTTCCGAGATATCGTCCTGACTCAGTGAGACGAGTACAGGCCTGTCGGTGAAACTACCTAAAATCCTTTTAATTCAATAACCTAGAAACTCTACTTAAGGTTATGTCGCACGCGTCAATAGCATGTTTCTGATGTGACCGATGGCCTTGGTGGGATTTAAACCCTTGGGGCATACGTTCACGCAGTTCTGGATTCCGTGGCAACGGAATACGCTGAAGGGATCATCCAGCTTCGCCAGGCGCTCGTCTGTCGCGGTATCGCGGCTATCGGCGAGGAAACGATACGATTGCAGCAGGCCCGCTGGGCCGATAAAGCGATCAGGGTTCCACCAGAATGACGGGCAACTGGTAGAACAGCAGGCACAGAGAATGCACTCGTAAAGTCCGTCGAGCTTGGCTCGTTCCTCCGGCGTCTGAAGGCGTTCGATGGCGGGTGCCGGAGTATTGTTCTGGAGGTACGGCTGCACTTTTTCGTACTGCGCGTAGAACATACTCATGTCAACGACCAGATCCCTGATAACGGGCAGCCCTGGTAAGGGGCGCACGACCAGCTTGTTGTTCTTGACCGTTTCCGACAACGGGGTAATGCAGGCCAGGCCGTTCTTACCGTTCATGTTGAGCCCGTCGGAACCACACACGCCCTCGCGACAGGAGCGCCGATAAGTCACCGTAGTGTCCTGCGCCTTGATCTGCTCCAGGACGTCCAGGACCATGAGGTCTTTACCGCCGGTATCCAACTGGAAGTCTTCCATACGCGGCTCCGCGTCCACTTCCGGGTTGTAACGATAAATGCTTACTTGCAACATGTATCAATGCCTCTTAGTAGGTGCGGATCTTCGGCTGGAAGGTATCCACAGTCTTCGGTGTGAAGTTGACTGAGCGTTTGCCAACCCGCTTGTCGTCCGGGTAGTACATGGAGTGGCACAGCCAGTTCTCGTCATCGCGCTCCTGGAAATCATCGCGCGCGTGCGCACCACGGCTTTCATCGCGGGCTTCGGCCGTAATGGCCGTAGCCTCCGCAACTTCAAACAGGTTTTGCAACTCCAGCGCTTCGATGCGCGCTGTATTGAATGCGCTGCTCTTATCGTCGAGCCTGGCGTTCGTAATACGTTCACGCAAATCTGCCAGCTTGGTGATCCCCTCACGCATAAACTCGCCATTGCGGAATACACCGAAGTGGTTCTGCATGGTGCTTTGCAGTTCCTTGCGCAGGTCAGCGACACTCTCGCCACCAGTGCTGTTATTCAGCTTATCAAGACGCGAGTTGGCTTGCTCGAGGTCGCTATCGGATGCGTCGCGCATCTCAACGCCCTCGCGCAGCGCGGTTTCGATGAACAGTCCCGAGGCACGCCCGAATACCACGAGATCAAGCAGTGAATTGCCTCCGAGGCGGTTGGCGCCGTGAACAGACACACAGGCTACTTCTCCGCAGGCATACAAGCCCGGAATAATCTCATCGTTGCCATTAGCGTCGACCGTGAGTGCCTGGCCGTGAACATTGGTTGGAATGCCACCCATCATATAATGACAAGTCGGCACCACTGGAATGGGCTCCTTGACCGGGTCAGCATGAGCAAACGTCCTGGATAACTCACAAATACCTGGCAGACGGCTCTCCAGAACCTCTTCTCCCAGGTGATCCAGCTTCAGGAAGACGTGGTCCCCTTCCGGACCACAGCCTCGGCCCTCAATAATTTCCAGAACCATAGAGCGGGCCACAACATCGCGGCCGGCCAGGTCCTTGGCATTAGGAGCATAGCGCTCCATGAAGCGTTCGCCATCTTTGTTGATCAGATAGCCACCCTCTCCGCGACACCCCTCTGTTACCAGGGTGCCCGCACCATGGATACCAGTGGGATGGAACTGCCACATCTCGATGTCCTGGACCGGAAACCCTGCCCGCAGTGACATGCCAATACCGTCACCGGTATTGATATGGGCATTGGTTGTGGACGCATAAATTCGTCCCGCGCCACCGGTGGCAAATACAGTCGCCTTGGATTTTACGAAGACAGTCTCTCCGGTCTCTATGCAGATCGCCGTCACACCGACTACCGCGCCATCCTGGTTCTTGACGATGTCGGTGGCAAACCACTCATTGAAGAAGACAGTGTTGTTCTTCATATTGTTCTGGTACAGCGTGTGCAAAAGTGCGTGACCGGTACGGTCCGCCGCCGCACAGGTTCTCGCAGCCTGGCCGCCTTCACCAAAGTTCTTCGATTGACCGCCAAAGGGTCGCTGATAAATCCTGCCCTCCTCGGTTCGGGAGAATGGCAGCCCCATGTGCTCCAGCTCGAAGATGGCCTCAGGGCCGACGCTGCACATGTATTCGATGGCATCCTGGTCGCCGATGTAATCAGAGCCTTTCAC
This sequence comes from uncultured Alteromonadaceae bacterium, assembly GCA_964590005.1. Taxonomy (GTDB): domain Bacteria; phylum Pseudomonadota; class Gammaproteobacteria; order Pseudomonadales; family Halieaceae; genus CALJFL01. The sequence goes on from CAZPVJ010000178.1 coordinate 2,875, forward strand.
GGTGTCATACATGTGCCAACGCCAATCGTCCTCAGGGTCGGCGCTGGCAATCGCGCAGGTAATACCACCCTGGGCAGACACTGTATGGGACCGGGTCGGAAATACCTTGGTAATCACTGCGGTTTTGTAGCCGGACTGTGCGAGTTGCAGAGCGGCCCGCATTCCGGCGCCGCCACCACCGACGATTACACCGTCAAAAGAAATCGTGCGCATTGCTGCCATAACTCAGTAACCCCAAAGGATCTGGATGCTCCAGACCACGTAAACGAAAATCAACAGGCTGCTGCCAATCTGGCAAGTGATACGCAAAACGTTACCAACAGTGCCCATCAGGCGCTCGGTCAGGTAGTCGGTAAACACAGCCCACATCCCTATCCAGGCATGCGCAGCGAGAGACAGAATTGCCAGCAGGCTGAAAATTCTCATCCAGGTCTGCTCAAACAGCGCTTTCCACTCGGCGTACTCCACGCCGCCGCCAATGGAGAAACCCAGCACAGTGAAATACGCCAGCAAAATAACAGCGCTGACCCGCTGGACCAGCCAATCGGAGAGGCCGGAGCGGCCAAAACTCGTTACTGCAGTTACCATATCCACAATCCTCCCAGCGCAATGAGCACCGCCGACACGACAAATACGATTCGGGCACCTAACACGCCGCCTTCCATCGTCTCACCAATGCCAAAGTCGGCCACCAGGTGTTTAATGCCAGCCACCGTGTGGTACATCAGCCCGGCGAAAACAGCCCACAATACAAACTTGACCAGCGGACTACCCAGCGTGTCCACCAGGCTGTCGAAACTTTCGGGACTTTTGAGGCTGGCATCGAGTACCCAGATGAGCACAGCCATGCCGATGAAGATAAACACGCCGGAAGCGCGGTGTGTGATGGACGCCCATGCGGTGATGGGCAGCCGCATGGTGCTTATGTCCAGGTTTACGGGACGATTGTCTTTCACAATATTAGTACCATTGTCGTGACGCCCTGGGGGCGATTAACAGAGCTGGGCAAGGCCAGTACGCGGGCCGGGCTCAAGGGCCAGACCAAGTGTAAAACGCGCGAAATTATAAGGACTTAGCTGCGGGATTACAATCTGGAAGCCACCCGGTGGAGGCTGTCGAGCAAATGTTCCGAATTTCGTCGATCTCCCCATAGGGCGTTCGTGGATTTTTGGCCCCAATTCGGTGCAGATAGGCTCAGAAACGCGCTGATCAATTGACAAAAGTAGCGGACTCTCTATAGTTGAGCACCCCACGGAATGAACCATCAGGACCCCATATGTCAGACAAGAAAGCCAGCCTGAAAATTGATGGCCTCGACGAGGCAATCGAGCTGCCGATTTACTCGGGCACCATCGGCCCGGACGTGGTCGATGTAGGCGGCCTCACCGGCCAGGGCATGTTCACCTATGACCCCGGCTTTGTCTCAACCGCTTCGTGCGAATCACAAATCACCTATATAGATGGCGGCAATGGTGTACTGCTGCATCGCGGCTACCCAATTGACCAGCTGGCCGAGCATTCCGATTACCTCGAGACCTGTTACCTGCTCCTCTATGGGGAATTGCCCAACGCCGAACAAAAGAAGACGTTTGTCGACACGGTCCACAATCACACCATGGTGCACGAGCAGATCCGTACCTTCTTCAATGGTTTTCGTCGCGATGCCCACCCTATGGCCATCATGTGCGGTGTTGTAGGGGCCTTATCCGCCTTCTATCACGACTCACTGGACATCTCGGACGAGCATCACCGCCAGGTAGCCGCTTTCAGGCTGATCGCCAAAATGCCGACGCTGGCCGCTATGAGTTACAAATTTTCTATTGGCCAGCCGTTCATGTACCCGGATAACGACCTGACCTACTCCGAAAATTTCCTGCATATGATGTTTGGCAACCCTTGCGAGCCAAGCAACGTCAGCCCTGTGCTCGCCCGGGCGATGGACCGTATCTTCCTGCTCCACGCTGATCACGAGCAAAATGCCTCGACCTCTACCGTGAGACTGGCAGGTTCTTCAGGCGCCAATCCCTTTGCCTGTATAGCGGCGGGAATCGCGGCCCTCTGGGGGCCCTCGCACGGCGGGGCCAACGAGGCCGTACTGGAAATGCTCGAAGAGATAGGCGATGTCTCTCGCATTGACGACTTTGTCGCCCGAGCCAAGGATAAGGAAGACCCCTTCCGGCTGATGGGCTTTGGGCACCGGGTTTATAAGAACTTCGATCCGCGCGCCAAGGTCATGAAAGAAGCCGCCGACGAGGTGCTGGCCGAGCTGGGCATCGAAAACGAACCGCTATTGGCGATCGCCAAGCGGCTCGAAGAAATTGCCCTGGAAGATGATTACTTCATTTCGAAAAAACTCTACCCCAATGTGGATTTTTACTCGGGCATCATACTCAAGGCTATCGGCATACCGACCAGCATGTTCACTGTCATATTTGCAGTGGGCAGAACGGTGGGCTGGATTGCCCATTGGAATGAGATGATATCGGGCAGTTACCGCATCGGCCGACCGCGCCAGCTGTACACAGGGCATGCCCAGAGGGACTTCGTCCAGCTGGATCAGCGCTAGCTCAGGAGAGCGCTCAAAAAGGCCGCACTGCGGCCTTTTTTGTTGCTAACATAACGGCTTACTTTACGGACGTATTTCTCCATGACCGACATCGTGATCAGCGGCACCGGCCTCTATACCCCGAGCGACTCCATCAGCAATGCTGAGCTTGTCGAGTCGTATAACACCTATGTCGATAACTACAACCGCGACAATGCCGATGCCATCGCGCGCGGCGATCTGCCTGCCCTACAGCATTCCTCAGTAGAGTTCATAGAAAAAGCCTCAGGCATCAAATCACGTTACGTCGTCAATAAAGACGGTATTCTCGATCCCGCGCGGATGACACCGCGGATACCGGAGCGTGGCAACGAAGAGCAGTCGGTGATGTGCGAGATGGCGGTGGCGGCCTCTCGCGAGGCGCTGGCCCAGGCTGGCAAAGAACCCGGTGATATCGACGCGGTGATCGTGGCGGCCTCAAACATGCAGCGCGCCTACCCTGCAATCGCTGTCGAGGTTCAGGACGCACTGGGCATAAAGGGCTTTGGTTTTGACATGAATGTGGCGTGTTCCTCTGCCACCTTTGGCATTCAGCAGGCCCGGGACAGCATCGCCAATGGCAGCGCGGCTTGCGTGCTGGTAGTCAACCCGGAGATCTGCTCGGGGCATCTAAACTTTCGCGACAGGGACTCCCACTTCATCTTTGGTGATGTGTGTACAGCCGTTGTTCTTGAGCGTGCCGATACCGCAACCTCAGACGATCAGTACCTGATTGTCGATAGCAAATTACAGACCATTTACTCCAATAATATCCGCAACAATTTCGGCTTCCTCAATCGGGGTGACGAATCAGGCGAGGGGCAACCCGACAAGCTGTTCGTCCAGGAAGGTCGCAAGGTATTCAAAGAGGTATGCCCTGCCGTAGCAGCTCAGATCTCCCAGCAACTGGAAGCACTGGATATTCCGGCAACAGCACTCAAGCGCATGTGGCTGCACCAGGCTAATTTGAGCATGAATCAGCTTATCGCCAAGCGAGTACTCGGTCGGGAGGCCAGCGACGAGGAAGCACCCACCATCCTGGACGAATACGCCAATACCAGTTCAGCCGGTTCGGTTATTGCTTTCCATAAGCATCGCAGCGACTTCAAAAGTGGCGACAAAGGCGTATTGTGTTCCTTCGGCGCCGGATACAGCATCGGCAGCGTGGTTCTGGAAAAGCTTTAGGCAGATTCCGCCAATAATTCCGATAGCGCGGTGACCAGCGCTGTACATTCGTCGTCGGTGCCAATGGTGATTCGCAAGAAATCGCTGATCCGCGGCTTATCGAAATGCCTGACGAGAAATCCCTTGTCGCGCAAGCCTTGAAATAGGCTCTCGCCTCTGTGCTGTGGATGGCGGCAGAATATGAAATTGGCCGCAGACGGCAGTACCTCAAAGTTCATTTCGAGCAGAGCTGCGGACAATCCCTCGCGGGTTGCGATAACTCGATCGCAAGTTTCCCGGAAGTAATCGCGATCTTCAAAAGCAGCCAACGCTGCACGTTGTGCGGCGACGCCCAGCGGATAGGAATTGAAAGAATTCTTCACCCTGCCGAGACCCTCGATCAGCGGCGCCTGCCCAAGAGCCAGCCCCACCCGCAGCCCGGCCAGTCCCCTGGATTTGGAAAGGGTTTGCACCACCAGCAGATTGTCGAACCGCCCTACCAGGGGTGCGGCGCTATCGCCGCCAAAATCGACGTAAGCTTCATCAACGATAACCACGCAGTCGGAATTTGCTGTCAGTAATTCCTCAATGCTATCCAGGCCCAGCGCAATGCCCGTAGGGGCGTTCGGATTGGGAATAATGACGCCACCATTATCTCCCGCGGCATAGTCCGCCACCGAGACGGAAAAATCATCAGCCAACGGCACCTGCCGATAATGGATTCCATAGAGCTCGCACCACACGGGATAAAAGCTGTAGCTGATGTCAGGAAACAGTATGGGCTGATTCTGTTTGAGAAGGCCGAGAAATGCGTGCGCGAGAACCTCGTCTGAGCCATTGCCGACAAACACCTGATCTTTATCCAGATCGTAAAAATCAGCGACCCCCTTACGTAAATCGACGGACTCGGGGTCGGGATAGCGCCTGAGTGCATCGCCATCCGTGTCTGCCAGGGCCGCGAGTGCGCGCGGGGACGGGGGATAGGGTAGTTCATTGGTATTGAGCTTTATCTGGCCACTCTCGCGCGGCTGCTCCCCGGGTACGTAGGGGGTCAGGCTGTTGGCGATGTCACTCCAAAAACGACTCATTACATTGTCCTTCCTGCTGCCAAGACAGAAAAGCCCGGCGCAGGCCGGGCTTTTCTTGGATATGGCGTCCCCTAGGGGGTTCGAACCC
>CAZPVJ010000179.1:0-20019 GCA_964590005.1 uncultured Alteromonadaceae bacterium
AGCTGGATGCCCTCGGCGGCCAGCCGATCCAATGACGGTGTATCGATGGGCCCGCCGTGGTAGCCGACATCTGCCCAGCCGAGGTCATCGGCCACCATCACTATAATGTTGGGGCGGTCGTCGGCGCCTGCCAGGGTGCTGGCCAAAACCGTCAGCAATAGCAGGCCACCTTTCAGGAGGTGTGTCATTGTCTTGTCCTCTGCATCTTTTCCGGCTGCTTTGCGGTGCAGCCCTGATGAGAGGCGAGTATAGACCTAACCCGTAAGGGCTTCAGGCAGCCAGTTTGTGATGCTGGACCGATCTGAGTTAAAACGCTGCTGCAACCGGGTTGTGGGACGCATTAAACCAAGCCACTTTGGAACACACCTCTGCGCCTGAACTTGCAGATCTCTCCAGCGTTTGAGCGGGCCTACCTGCCCCTAAGAGGTATAGACAGGGGTGGCAGAGGGTTTCTATGATGGCCTGTGTGCACTAATTTTTGCCCGGCCGCGAGGGGCGCTAATGAAACTCGGAATCCTGAAAACAGACGCTGTTCGACCCGAATGGGTACCCGACTTTGGGGAGTACCCGGACATGTTCATCGACCTTTTGGGCGGTCTGGATCCGGATCTTGAGTTTGTCGTTTACGACGTGGAAGGGGGCGTATTCCCGCGGGATATTGATGAGGTAGATGCATACCTGATAACCGGCAGCAAGAGCAGCGTCTACGAAGACAAGGACTGGATCAGAAAGCTCGAGGACTTTGTCAGGGAGCTGGACCGTCGGCGAAAGAAGGTCGTAGGCATCTGCTTCGGGCACCAACTTGTCGCGCAGGCGCTTGGGGGGAGTACCGTAAAGTCAGACAAGGGCTGGGGCGTCGGTTTGCACACCTACCAATTTGATCGGTTACCTGATTGGCACGATGGTGGCAATCCCGGGTTCAGTGTGCTGGTCAGTCACCAGGACCAGGTGGTCAGCCTGCCGGAGGACGCTACAGTGCTGGCCAGTAGCCCGTTTTGCGAAAACGCCGTTTGCCAGATAGGGGAGCATATTCTCACCTTCCAGGGGCATCCTGAATTTGTGCCGGCCTATTCCCGGGAAATTATGGATTTTCGTCGTGAAATGATCGGTGAGTCAGCCTACCAGGGGGGGGTAAACTCGTTGGAGAATGCTCCGGAGCGAGAGCGTATCGGCCACTGGATATTGAATTTTCTGAAGCGCTAGTCGCCCTTAACCTGGTGTTGCATGGAGTCCAGGTAATCATCCAGCTCCTGGTCATTGGCGAACACAGCCATGTCTGGCAGTGCCTTGAGAATCTCGAACACCTTGTCGATATGAGGCTTGCGATTGGCGGCGGCAAGCCGCCTGCCATCTGACTTGGTCTGTTTCGCTGCCTTGAAGATTACCCGCAGCCCTGCTGAGCTGATGTAATCAAGCTCTTTCATGTCCAGAACCGTTAGCTGGTGACCCTCGGCCACGACCTTTTGCAGTCGTTCTTCAAAGCCGGGCGCTGTGTCGGTATTCAGTGCGCCCTTCAACCCTACCCGTGCTACAGAATTTTCGTCGTCCACGGAAACAGTGGTGGTCAGGTCCATGTCAGCCTCTTTCTTTTTTCTTCAGGTTGACTGCAGCTGTTTTACAACCCGCAGTATGTTTTTATTGCCGTCACGGCGATACGTTTGTTCGTCGGTCAGTTGTGTGACCAAGTGTACACCAAGACCGCCAATTTCAGCAGAATCGATATCCGCTCCCAGCGCTGACCGCTGTCCATCCATGAGGGGATTGAAGTCCGCGCCTGCATCAATCACTGCCAGGTCCAACCGGTCAGCAGCTGCGATTACCTCCACAGTGAGCTCTGCATCAGCCGTTAACCCGGAGTACTTACGCACGTTGGTGATCAGTTCTTCCAGTACCAATGTCATCTCCATGATGACATCCGGGGCTATACCGGCCTGCTTCAGTAGTGAGTCCAACCAGTCGCTGCACTCGCTGGTCAATTGGTCATCCAGCTTGAACGCCCTTGATGAGGCTGGTCGAGCTACTGCTTTTGCGTCCTCGTCACGCTCGGGGATATCCAGAAGTACCAGGGTAATGTCGTCTGATTGGGCGACATCGCCGGCGAAGGCCTCTACCGTGTCAAATACCGCAGCACCGGCTGCTTCGATGACTTGTTCTGCAGTGTCGGTAATAGACTGGTTAAACCGATCCGTTCCGAACATTTCGGCGCTGTCATTGAACGCCTCATCTATGCCGTCGGTATAGATTGCGAGCCGGTCTCCAGGTTGTAATTGCAGCGTATTCGCGGGGAACTCGAGCCCAGCCGACAGCGCCAGTGCGGGTCCTGCGTCCTGTTCCAAGACTTCTGCTACATCGTGCCGTAACAGGCTGGGGGCGGTATGACCCGCACTGGCAAAGCGCAGGGAATAGCTTTCCAGATCGAGTACGCCAAGGAACAGGGTTACGAACATGCAGTTGTCGTTGCCTTCTTCCAATGCATCATTAAGCCGACTCATCGCCTGTTCCGGATGTCGCCATTCGTCCCCGAGCTGCTGTAGTAAGCTCATGGCTCGCGCCATGAACAGCGCGGCTGGTACTCCCTTGTCGGAGACATCACCCGCGGCCAGGTAAAGATATTGATCGTCACTGTAATAGCTGTACAGGTCGCCGCCGACGGTCTTGGCGGGCTCAACCCGCGCCCAGAGACCGAAGCGCTCTCCAGATTCAATGGCCGTACCTCCCTGGGGCAGCATCGCCATTTGGATTTCCCGTGCCGCCGCCAGCTCGCCTTCCAGTCTGCTGCGGCTGGCTGTGACCTCCTCCAGGTTACGGATGTATGATCTCAAATCGTTTTTCATACCGGCGAAGGAGCGAATCAGCCGTGCTACCTCATCATTACCTTGCGGCGGCGGCAGTGCCGCTTCCAGGTCGCCGCTCGCGAAACCGTCCGCTGCTCGGGCCAGCGCGGTGAGTGGCTTTGTTAAGCGCCGGATAATGACTGCCACCGCCCAGAACATAACCAACAAGGTCATCAGTCCTATCGCTGCGGCTTTCAGTTGATACTCGAGCAGAGGGCGCAGTAACTCCTCCTGAGAGTAAACCACGCCGACAGGCCAGCCTGTCGTATTCAAGGCGTCCATCCTGACGGTACAACTGCCCGCTATCTGCTCGCAGTCCAGCTCTCGGATAACAGTATCTCCGGCGAGAGCGGCCTCGAAAATCTCCTGCCATATGGCACGGTCGTTGTCGTTGCTGGCCCTTTCGAGATAGTGGCGCAGGATTGATTCTGGCCGGCGCGCGCTTAACACAGTACCGTCTTTACTGAGGAGTATGCCGAAGCCATTCTCTCCCAGCCGAATTCCCTGGAGATACTGATGCAACTCCTCCAGTGCGACGTCGGCGGTAACGACGGCATAGATATAGGGCAGACCGTCTTCATCCAAGCGCTGAACAGGCACTGCAAAGGTTGTCATGAGCACCTCGCCGCCACCATGATCAAAATAGGGGTCTGCCCATATTGCGGTGCCGGCGCGTAGCGTGTCAGTAAACCACGCCTTGGTGGTGTAGTTGTCTCGCTCACCTGCCAGGTCAGCGTAGGTAAGCACACCGTCCCGATGAAAGTAATAGGGGGCAAAACCGAGCGGGTCTTCGACCAGCTCAGGGTTTAGCGCAATAGTGGAACCAAAGATATCCTCGTTGTTCTCGACGATATCCTTGAGCATCTGCTCCAGGCCCTCTTTTGTGTAATCACGTTGCTCGAGTATCTTGCCGAGAAAGAGCGTCGTACCCTCTACACCGTCTAGCAGGTTCTCCAGATCGATAATCGCGCTGGATATTGTTTCCTGTGATTCTACCTTTACTCTCTCGAGGATCTCTTCCCGGGAGATTCGGTAATCGATGACCATGCCGACGCCGATAATGGCTGCAGCACACAGTGTCAGCAGAATTATCAGGCGATTTGTCAGGCTATTGTTCATCAGGTAACTCAGAAGCTACCAGCTACCGGTGTTCTCCATCGACTGCCAGGGTTCCTGGGGAGGGAGCGAGTCACCCTCCTGCAGCAACTCGATTGAAATGCCATCGGGAGATCGGATAAACGCCATGTGGCCGTCACGCGGCGGTCTATTGATGGTGACACCATTGTCCATCAGGTGCTGGCAGGTGTCATAGATATTGTCCACCCGGTAGGCCAGGTGACCGAAATTGCGACCACCGTCGTATTCTTCGGTGTCCCAGTTCCAGGTGATCTCTATGAAGGGACTCTGGTTTTCCCTCGCTGCAGCAACATCGCCAGGTGCTGCCAGGAAAACCAGTGTAAAACGCCCCTGTTCACTGTCGTAGCGGTTTACTTCAACCAGTCCAAGCTTGGTGCAGTAGAAATCCAGTGTTTCATCCAGGTCGCGAGCTCGGACCATCGTGTGCAGGTATCTCATTGAGTTTTCCCATCCGGGCCTTTGATGGCCATTAGAATAGTGCGCGGGGCGCATCTGGGACTCATGGTAGAAGCGTGGCGGCTGGCTGGCAAGCCCGCCGCTACCGGATCAGGCGTCGCGCGTTGCCGCTTGTATACCGGCAAGTTTGCCGGAAAAAGTCGCGTCGCCAACAGACATGCCGCTACTGTAGCCTGCTGCTGTGCGCACAACACCGCAGGCGGTGCGTCCCGCCGCGTATAAACCGCGGATCGGTTCTCGCTGCGCATTAACGACTTCGCCAGTGGGCAGTGTATCGAGACCGCCCAGGGTGAAGTAGGGCACGAAGGCACCGCGACCGGGAGTTATATCCAGGGCGACCAGGGGTGGCTCCAGTGGAGTCAGCCATTCCGCGGCTTTGTGATACAGGGCGTCGTGCCCATTGGTGCAGTCTTCGTTATAAACCTTGAGTGTCTGGGCCAGGGTTCCCTGTCGAAGCTCGAGTTCCTCTTCGAGCTCGGCAACTGTTTCGCCGGTGCCCGCTACCTGGGCCCCGAGATAGCTGACCTTCTCATAGTCTCCGTACTGGTCGACGGTAACAATGAAATAGAACCGGTCAGAATCCTGCTTCAGTACGGCTGCCCCCAGGCGTCCGTGATAGACGTCCTCGTTGATAAATCGCTGCCCCTTGTCATTGATCACGATCCCCTGCGTCATGGTGGCAGGCGGATAGTAGGGAAGACTGACAAAACCCTCGTGCATGTTGATATCGGCGCCGCCTACAGCCATGCCCATGAGTATGCCTGTTCCAGTATCGCCTGGATTTCCTATGGGCTCGGTACCCGCTGTGAGCATTGGCGAGTAGCGGCGCACCATTTCGTCGTTCATAACAAAGCCGCCGGCGCAGAGAATCACACCCTTGCTCGCCCTGACGTTCAGTTCCTGCTGATCCTTGCGTATCACAACGCCCGCGACGGCGCCCGCGTCGTCAACAATCAGTGTCAGTGCGCGCGCTTCGTATTCCACTGAGATCAGCTCGCGCTTTTCGACGTTTTCAGTGACGATTTTCATGAATAGCGGGCCGCCATTGTCACCCTCCACCTGCAGGTTGTGGCCCCGGGGACAGGGCTTGGCGCGCTCGCTGAAGGGATAGGCCTTCTCCGATCCTGTATACAGCAGACCGTCGTCTGTGAGGCACATGATCGCGCGCTCCTGGTGGAAGCTGTCCTTGAACGGCACCCCCAATTCAACCAACGAGGCGAAGTGATCGCTGCTGTTTTCGCAATAGTTGCGGATTTTTGCCTCGTCAGCGGAGGGCCCGGCGGCCATCATCATGTAGGTGAACATGTCTTCCGTGTCGTCTTCAAAGCCACAGGCCTGCTGTACGCGGGTCCCGCCGCTGCCACCCATGTAGATCTCGGCGCTGGAAAGGGCGGTTGATCCGCCGCTGGCGCTGGCCAACTCAAAAATGGTTACCCTTGCGCCCTCGTCAGCCGCCGCAATAGCGGCGCATCCACCCGCGCCGCCAAAACCAATAACGGCGACCTCTGTTTCAATATCCCACTGGCTGATGTCGCGAGACCGGAGCGGGTGGCTGGGGCTGGATTTGCTGGCCTGGGTCATGTCTGTACCTGGGTTGTCATTAGCCGTTGTTGTCGTAAGGGTGGAGAATTAAAGCGCTTTGACCTGGGGTGCACAACGACCGGTGGGGCCAACGCGAGTGACATTCCACGCCTGGTTTACATTGTTGGGCGCCGGTTTACGGGGTCTTTCGCGTGCCGATAAAGCGATTCACTGGCAATGGCTCCGGGCTGGGGTACAATCCGTTCCTTTTTCCGGACACCAATCCCCATGTGGTTTAAGAACATTCGTGCCTATCGTCTCACCAGTCCTTTCGACCTGACAGCTGAGACGCTGTCTGAAAAGCTTGGCCAGCGAGTCTTCAGCCCCTGTACCCCGTCCCAACCCCTGGCCCTGGGCTGGGTGCCACCGGTTGGCGAAGACGACGCCCCCCTGGCTCATGCCGCCGCCGGGCGGTATCTCATCAAGCTAAAGCGAGAGGAAAAGTTATTGCCTTCCACCGTTGTTCGCGAACAACTGGAAGAAAAAATTGCCGAGATTGAGGCGGCGCAGGATCGCAAGGTTTATCGCAAGGAGCGTTTGAACCTGAAGGACGAGATTGTCCAGGATTGCCTGCCGCGCGCGTTCTCGCGGTCGTCCGCCGTCCATGCCTTTATCGACGTGCGCGGTAACTGGATCTTCGTCGATTCAGCCAGCGCCTCCAGGGCGGAGGAACTGCTCAACCTGCTGCGTGATTGTATCGGCAGCTTCCCGGTGGTGTTGCCCCAGGTAAACAACGCGCCCCTTGCCACGATGACCAATTGGCTATTGCACCGCAACCTGCCGACTGAATTTGAGCTGGGAGCTGAATGTGAGCTGCGCGAACTGGGCGAGGACGGCGGGGTTGTGCGGTGCCGCGGCGTTGATTTGTTAAGTGAAGAAGTGGAAACTCATTTGCATGCGGGCAAACAGGTCGCCCGACTCGCTCTGCACTGGGACGAACGCCTGAGCCTTGTGCTGGCAGAGGATCTTTGCCTGCGGCGCGTAAAGTTCGCGGACGAGCTAATGAAAGAGAACGAAGACATTGCGGAAGGAGACGAGGCTGCGCGTATCGACGCAGACTTCGCGCTGATGGCAGATGCAGTAAGTTCGCTGCAGGACAGGGTCATTTCGCTCTTTGGCGGTGAGGCCGAGTAGGACTAGCGGGCGATGTCAGCCAGACCCGATACCGATAACTACCGGGATTTATTTCTGACAGATACGCCGATGATGGATATGCGTGCGCCGGCTGAGTTTGCGCACGGCGCTTTTCCGAGCGCCACCAGCCTGCCCCTGATGACCGACGAAGAACGTGCCGAGGTCGGTATCTGCTACAAGCAGCAGGGGCAGGACGCTGCCATTGACCTTGGTCACCAACTGGTTTCGGGTGAAGCCAGAGAAGAAAGACTGACCCGCTGGCTTGAATTCGCGCGCTCCCACCCTGAGGGTTACCTGTATTGCTTTCGCGGTGGACTCCGCTCACAGACCGTCCAACAATGGCTGCGCGATGCCGGTGTTGACTACCCTCTCATTCGAGGCGGGTACAAGGCCATGCGCCGTTTCCTTATCGACGAGCTGTCTCGTTCCCTGGAGCGAGCGGATTTTGTGCTCATTGGCGGGAAGACCGGGTCTGGTAAGACCCGGGTGGTACATCAATTGTCGCGAGCTATTGACCTCGAGGGGCTGGCCCGTCACCGCGGATCCACGTTCGGTCAGCTTTTGGAACCACAACCCAGCCAGGTGGACTTTGAAAACAGCATCAGCATCGCGCTGTTAAAGCTGCCAAATGATCAACAGAACCGGGTATACCTGGAAGATGAAGGTCGGCTGATAGGTCGTCTGGCGTTGCCCGACGCACTGCGAGAAAAGATGAGAGCAGCACCGCTGGCAGTTGTTGAAGAGAGTCTCGCCAGTCGCATACAGGTGGTGCTGGAGGATTACGTGATTGATCTCGGGCGCCGTTTTGCAGGCAAGTATCCCCAGGACGCGGTGTCCATGCATCGCCAGAAGTTACAGTCGGACCTGGACAAGATACGAAAACGGCTGGGTGGCGCCCGACAACAGGCTATTTCCGCCATGATCGACGCCGCCTTTGCTGTGCAGGAAGCTGAAGGAAGCCTGGAATCACATCGGGAATGGATAGGCGCTTTGCTCGAAACCTATTACGACCCCATGTACGAGTACCAGTTGTCCCAGCGTGCGGGTAAGCAGCTGATTCGTGGAACACGAGAACAGGTGACCGCGTGGGCGCAGGGCGCGCCCTGAACCATGCAGCCTGTCGTTACACAGCAGCAGGACCTGGTCCTCGTTGGAGGAGGCCACAGCCATGTTCTGGCGATCAGGATGTTGGCTATGCAGTCGCTGCCGGGAGTGCGTATTACCCTGGTTTCTCCGGCCAGTCACACACCATACTCCGGAATGTTGCCTGGACTTATCGCCGGTCATTACGCGTTTGAGGAAACCCACATAGATCTGTCGCGGCTCTGCCAGTGGGCGGGCGTCAGGTTTATTGAAAGTGCCGTCACCGCCCTGGACCCTGGCAGACGGGTGCTATCAATCAAAGGGCGCCCCGAACTTGCATACGATCTTCTCAGTCTCGATATAGGCGCCTTGCCAGAGCGGGACTCGGTTCCCGGTGCCAGTGAGCACGCAGTGCCGGTAAAGCCCGTCGCTCGATTTTGGCAGGAATGGCAGCATGCGCCCGTTGATAAGGGGGATCGTGTGGCCGTCGTAGGTGGTGGCGCCGGCAGCGTTGAACTGATCCTGGCAATGGCGCACAGGCTTCCTGATCGCCAGCTCGCCTTTGACCTTTACTGTGGTGCGCAGGATGTGCTGCCCGGTTACAACTCGGCAGTGCGGCGTCGGGTAAAACGCGCCCTCGCCGATCAACAGGTTGCGGTACATTGCGATGCGCAGGTTGTGGCGGTGGAGCAGGGGCGTCTTTCGGTTTCCAGAGAGGGTACGCCTGCGGTGTTTGACCGACTTTTCTGGTGCACTGGCGCGGTGGCTGCCCCCTGGATAGCAGACTCGGGCCTGGCGACCGACGACAGCGGATTTCTGAAGATCAACGATTCCTTGCAGTCTGTTGATGACGAAGCGGTTTTCGCTGCCGGCGATGTGGCGATACAAGTCGATCACCCACGGCCGCGGGCGGGTGTATTTGCCGTGCGCCAGGCGCCGGTGTTGGCGCACAACCTGCGCCAGCAGCTGTTCTCGAAACCGCTGCAACAGCACAGGCCCCAGCAGCGCTTCCTGTCACTATTGTCGCTTGGCGGCCGTCGGGCGGTTGCCGATAGAGGCGTCTTCTGCGCCAGCGGCGATTGGGTTTGGCGCTGGAAAGACCGTATCGACAGGAAATTCATGCAGCGCTTTGTTGACCTGCCGCCCATGCGGGTACACGACATTTCGCCTTCTCCGGTTGATAGCCAGGCACCTTGCGGTGGATGTGGTGCAAAGGTGGGCGGAGATACCTTGCGGCAGGTGCTCGGTGAACTTGCAGAGCGCTATCCGGAACACTGTACTTCGCGACTTGGATCCGACGATGCGGTGTTGGTCAGTGACGGCGAGCCAATGATGCAAAGCGTTGATGTGCTGCGTGCTATGGTCAGCGACCCCTGGCTGATGGGACGTATTGCAGCTAATCATGCACTCAGTGATCTCTATGCAGTTGCCGCGCGGCCGCGTTCAGCCCAGGCAATCGTGAGTCTGCCCTTTGCGACAGAGACCCTGCTGCGGAGGGAGCTGCAACAGTTACTGGCTGGGGCGCTCTACGAATTTTCAGCCGTCGGCTGCCAGCTTGCCGGTGGCCATAGTATGCAGGGCCCAGAGCTGAGTGTCGGGTTTATTGTCAACGGCGTCTCGGCTGATGGCGAAGCCCAGGGCTTGCCGAAGCAGGGCCTCAACGTGGGAGATGAGTTGTTACTGTGTAAACCCCTTGGGACCGGTGCGTTGTTTGCAGCACACATGGAGCTGCTTGCAGATGGCAGGCACGTCAGGGCAGCAATTGACCAAATGCTGGTAAGCAACCGCGAAGCCGCCTTGCTCGCAGGGCAATACGGCGCTTCTGCGGCAACCGATATCACCGGCTTCGGGCTGGCGGGCCACTTGCGAGAAATGCTCGCTTCGGCCCAGGGTGCGACCTTACGGGTCTCACAGATACCGTTGCTTGCAGGCGCAAAACAGGCTGTCGAAAACGGTATTTTCAGCACCATGCAGGACGCCAACAGGCAGGCGGCGGGGCCGACGCGCATTGACTCGTCAAGCGATCCGCTGGCGGCTGAATTGATCTTTGACCCTCAAACCAGCGGTGGCTTACTGATCGGTATAGCCCCGGAGCACAGTGCAGCTTTATGCGAGGCACTCCGGTCCGCGGGTTATACCAGCGCTACCGTAATCGGGTCGATTATTGGCAGCAGCGAAGGAGACATCATTGTCAGCTGAAACAACGGTACCCAGCCCGGGCCGATACAGGCACTTCAAGGGTGGTGAATACCAGGTGACGGGCGTGGCGCGCCACTCCGAGACGGAAGAGTTACTGGTTGTCTACAGTCCGCTGTACGGTGATGGGGGTCTCTGGGTAAGGCCCCTGGCCATGTTTACCGAGCGTGTGGTTCATGAAGGTGTTGAGCAACCGCGCTTTGTACGGATAGGAGACGACTGAACTCAATCCGGGCTTTGGGCAAAATCGTTTAGGGCCTGGCCCGCCAGTCGATACCCCACCCACTCGGTTTGTGGGCGCGCGCCAAAGGCCTCGTAAAACTTGATGGCGGGCTCATTCCAGTCCAGCACACTCCACTCGAAGCGGGCGCACCCATTGGAAACGGCGATCCTCGCGATTTCCTTCAGTAGCGCCTTGCCCGCGCCATGACCGCGAAACTCGGGTTCGACAAAGAGGTCTTCAAGATATACCCCGCTTTTGCCAGTCCAGGTAGAAAAATTAAAAAAGTACAGGGCGAAGCCGATACTCCTGCCTTCGATGTCGCACATCAAGGCATGGACTCCAGGGTTGGGCGAAAACAGTGCTTTGTCGATATCTTCCGGAGTAGCCACGGCCTGTTCAGGGGCCTTTTCATACTCGGCCAGCCCGCGAATCAGTTCAACGATTCGCTCACTATCCCTGGCGGCGGCCGGGCGTATTGTTAGCGCCTTGCTGTCGTTGTCGTGCATTGTCGTCGCCTCAAGCCTGGTACAGGGTGTAAGCACCGATAACGATAAAGCCAGTGCCGGCCAACCAGGCCAGTACGCGCTCGTCCAGGTACTCGGACAGCAAACTGCCAGCGAGGACCCCAAGGCCCGCGGCGACCACCAGGGCCGCTGCCGACGCCAGGAAGACGGTCAGTTTGCTGACCTCCTTGTCCGCGGCGAATAACAGTGTAGCCAGCTGTGTTTTGTCACCCAGCTCGGCGATGAAAACCACGGCAAAAATTGTGGCGAATACTTTCAGGTCCATTGCAGCCTCGTCGCTAGTTGTCTTGAAGGTTAGCCAGCTGGCGGTCATGCAGTGACGAAAGGAGCAGCAACGCCAGCAGCGCACCGAACAGGGCGAACCCCATATCAGACTGTGTATCCCACTCATAACCCTGCGTACCCAGGAAGGCCTCTGATCCCGCGCCCGCTGCGATAGCCACGGCCCACTCGATCAGTTCATAGAAAGCACTGAACGCCAGGCAGAAGCAGACAATGAAGAAATTGCGCCAGGCTGCGGACACGACCACAGCTTTTCGGATCAGGATTTCACGCGCAATAATCGCTGGTACGAAGCCCTGCATGAAATGGCCTACCTTGTCATAGTTGTTGCGCTCAAAGCCTAACACCGGCTGCAAATAGTCGAACAGCGGTACCTCCGCATAGGTGTAGTGCCCGCCTATGATAAGCACGATGCAGTGCAGCAGTATGAGTAGGTAGAGCAATGGCGTGAGGCGGAAGCTGTTGTAGGTAATGGCCATGACGACCAGGCCGAGAACCGCCGGGGCTACTTCAAGTGCCCAGGTGAAATAGTCTTTGGGATTGATCGCTGACCATATCAGGAAGAGGAAGAACACAACTAACCAGAGAAACTTCATGGCCTGTGGATCTCCTGCAGTCGACGCCAGTTGTCCCGCGTCATCATCAATCACTGTCCCAGAAGCGCGTCATCTCGAGATAGAGGAAAGAGGCAGTCCAGGTAATCAGCACGAGCCCAGTGAGTGATTCGAGCCCGGTGAGAAAGCGCAGGTCACCAAAAGGCTCGATGTCACCGGTTCCCAGGGTGGTGTAACTGGTAAAGGAGAAGTAAACACAGTCCAACAGGGTGCCTGTAAAGTTGCCCTCCAGGTGTCCCCAGCCCTCGGCGTTATGCATGAAGTAAAAAGAGAGCGCGAAGATCCACACTTCGAGGGCGTGGACGGTAAGCGCGCCGAATACGCCAAGAACAATACGAAAGCGGTGCCGCACACGCATACGTGGCATCAGGATGGTGAAGCGGTACAGAAATTCGTAATGAATCATTACCGTCAATGCGATCACCAGGCTGTTGACCAGAAAAACCAGTACCACGTGTGACCATCCTCCCCGACGCTACGGTGACACTTTAACGTGTTGTCGCAAAATACGCACCGCCCGGCGTACCGGGTCCGACACCCGTGCCGGCAAACAAAAAAGCCCCACATTTCTGTGAGGCCTTTAAATATGGTGCCCGGAGACAGAATCGAACTGCCGACACGGGGATTTTCAATCCCCTGCTCTACCGACTGAGCTATCCGGGCGTGGTCGCCTGAGGCGAAGGGGGCGTATTAAAACCGCACCGGGGGTGAGAGTCAAGGGTTCGACCTACTCGCTTGGAGGCACGTATCCCTCCGCTTTATCGTAGTCTTCTCCCGAGAAAAACTTGTCCATTTCCTGTTGTAGATATTTTCGGGCCTCGGGGTCTACCAGGCTCAGGTGCTTCTCATTGATCAGCATGGTCTGGTGTGCTTGCCAGTCCTGCCAGGCTTGTTTGGAGACGTTTTCAAAGATGTCCTGGCCCTTGGGTCCGGGATAGGGTGGGGCATCTAGCCCCTCCATCTCCTGCTGGTATTTTTTGCACATCACAGTGCGCGCCATCGCGGTTCTCCACTCGTGGGTAAAATTAGTCCAGTGAACCCAGCAGGCGCGCTACGGGTGCGGCCAGCCCAACCTGCGGGGGTTGGCGAAGGTTATACCAGAGCCACCGATCAGGTTCCATGACTGAAGGCGGCGCAGCCTCTAGCCTTGCGAGCAGGGGGCTGATATCCAGGTGGTAGTGGCTAAAGGTGTGCCGGAATCCGGTTAATAACTCTACACCGGTCACCTGGATTTGGCAGTTGTCCCGGCACCAGTCTTCCGCTTCCTCGCCAGCGGGAAGTTCGGGGAAGCACCACAGGCCCCCCCAGATTCCCTGCGGTGGTCGTTTTTCCAGTAACACTTCCGCATTGGATGATCTGACCATCAGGAAGGTGCTGGCCCTGACGGGCAAAGTTTTGCGTGGTTTTTTCCCGGGGTATCGCGTTGGCTCACCCGCGGTTCTGGCTTCGCAGTCGGCAGCCAGTGGGCATCGATCGCAGTCTGGTGCCGCGCGCGTGCACAGCGTGGCACCCAGGTCCATTATCGCCTGGGTGTATTCGGCGAAGCGGCTGGTGGGGGTGTGGTGCTCGGCGATATCCCATAAAGCCTTGTGTACCGCTGTGGTGCCCGGCCAACCTTCAACCGCGTGATACCGCGCCAGAACTCGCTTCACGTTGCCATCGAGGATAGCCGCGCGACGGCCGCCGGCGATACTGACTATCGCCCCGGCGGTGGACCTACCGATGCCGGGCAACTCACAGAGTCCCTCGACGGTGTTGGGGAAAACCCCGCCGAATTCATCGACGATACGCCTCGCGGCGCTGTGGAGGTTGCGGGCCCGCGCGTAGTAGCCCAGCCCTGTCCACAGGTGAAGCACCTCGTCCTGGGGAGCCGACGCGAGGGCATCGACAGTAGGAAACACCGACATGAATTTATTGAAGTAGGGAATAACCGTTTTGACCTGGGTTTGTTGCAGCATGATCTCGGAGACCCAGACCCGGTAGGCTGAGATATCTGCCTGCCACGGCAGATTGTGGCGGCCGTGCTGGTCATACCAGCCGAGCACGCGCTCTGAGAAAGTTGTCGCTTTGGTCATCGCAGTCTTGTTGACGCTAGAAATGGTCCTCAAGGGTAAATTCGATGCTGGTAAACCGCCAGTGAATTCGAAGGGCGTTTCTTTTATAATGGCGCGTTTTTTCGGGTTATATGGCCCGGGTTTGTCTTGATTGGCGAACACAGGAGACCGCCATGGCGGAGCGTAAAGCCACAGTCAGTCGCAACACATTGGAGACCCAGATCACCGTCACGGTGAACCTGGACGGCTCCGGTGAATCCCAATTCGCCACCGGCGTGCCGTTTCTTGAGCACATGCTCGATCAGATTGCACGCCACGGCATGATGGATCTGGCGATCGAAGCCAAGGGCGATCTACATATCGATGACCACCACACGGTAGAAGATATCGGTATTACACTCGGTCAGGCGATTGCCAAAGCAGCCGGTGATAAAAAAGGTATCTTACGGTACGGGCATGCCTATGTACCGCTTGATGAGGCGCTGTCCCGTGTTGTCGTCGATTTTTCTGGGCGGCCCGGTATCGAGTTTAATGTGCCCTTCACCCGCGCCAGCGTGGGAGACTTCGACGTGGACCTGTTTCACGAATTCTTCCAGGGATTTGTTAACCATGCCCTGGTGACGCTGCACGTCGACAACCTCAAGGGCGAAAACAGCCACCACCAGGCCGAGACCGTTTTCAAGGCGTTCGGCCGGGCTGTGCGCATGGCGCTTACAGCGGACCCTGCAATGGCTGGTGTTACGCCGTCCACCAAGGGTGTTCTGTAGGCAACAATCATGAGTGGTAGAGTCGCCGTCATCGATTACGGCATGGGGAACCTGCACTCGGTGGCCAGTGCGCTGCAGCAGGTCGGCGCCTCCGAAGTTCTGGTAACCCATGATGCCGCTAAAATCCGCGCTGCGGATCGCGTGGTGTTTCCGGGTGTGGGTGCGATTCGTGATTGCATGGCAGAGATTCGCCGCCTGCAATGTGACGACCTTCTGCGTACCGCCATGGTGGAGCAACATAAACCGGTTCTGGCCATCTGTGTCGGCTTGCAGGCGATGATGACGCACTCCGAAGAAAATGGTGGTGTCGATTGTCTGGACATGCTCCAGGGCGAAGTGCGCCACTTTGGCAGCCCTCTGCAAGATGCGAATGGCCAGCGTTTGAAGGTCCCGCACATGGGGTGGAACGCGGTGGAACAGACCATGGCGCACCCGCTGTGGCGGGGCATCCCTGATTTAACCCGGTTTTACTTTGTCCACAGTTACTATGTGCAGGCGCAGGATAGATCACTGTTGGCCGGGCGCCTTGATTACGGTGTGCAGGCAGACGCGGCGCTCGCCAGGGATAACCTGTTCGCTGTCCAGTTTCACCCCGAAAAGAGCCATACAGCGGGCCTTCAACTACTGAAAAACTTTTTGGAGTGGGACGGGCGATGCTGATAATCCCGGCAATTGACCTCAAGGACGGGCAGTGTGTGCGATTGCGCCAAGGCTTGATGGATGACAGTACCGTGTTTTCCGATGACCCGGTCGCCATGGCGAGTCGCTGGGTAGACGCTGGTTGCCGCCGATTGCACCTGGTAGATCTGAATGGGGCCTTTGCTGGCGAACCGGTTAACGGCGAAGTGGTCACCGCGATCGCGGCAGCCTACCCGGATCTGCCGATACAGATTGGTGGAGGTATTCGCTCGTTAGAGACCATAGAACACTATGTGCAGGCCGGTGTTGATTTTGTCATTATCGGTACTCGCGCCGTCAAGGAGCCCGCGTTTGTGGCAGAAGCCTGCCAGGCCTTTCCGGGCAAGGTAATCGTCGGCCTCGATGCCCGCGATGGTCGGGTAGCGACTGACGGCTGGGCCGAGGTGACTGATGTGCTGGCAGCCGACCTGGCCCGCCAATTTGAGGCTGATGGCGTAACCGCCATTGTCTACACTGACATCGCGCGAGACGGCATGATGCAGGGTGTCAATGTCGAGGCAACTGTTGCCATGGCGCGCGCCTCGACGATTCCGGTCATTGCCTCCGGTGGCATTACGGATATCAATGATATCGCCGCGCTCAAAGCGGTGTCTGATCAGGGGATCAGCGGCGCTATCACCGGCCGCGCTATTTACGAAGGTACGCTGGATGTGGGCGAAGCCCAGCGCCTGTGTGATGGGACTGCCTGATATGGGTCTGGCCAAGCGCATCATCCCTTGTCTCGACGTAGAAAACGGCCGCGTAGTCAAAGGCGTAAACTTTGTGGATATTCGTGATGCCGGTGACCCGGTTGAAATAGCCATGCGCTATAACGAACAGGGCGCGGACGAAATCACGTTCCTCGATATTACCGCCAGTCACGAGGGTCGCGAGACGACCGTGCATACGGTGGAGCAGATTGCCGAGCATGTCTTTATCCCGCTGACGGTTGGTGGTGGTATCCGCACTTTGGAAGATATTCGTACCATGCTCAACGCCGGCGCGGATAAGGTAAGCATCAACACAGCGGCCATCCACAACCCGGAACTGGTGCGCGAAGCGGCTGAGCGTTTTGGTTCGCAGTGTATTGTCGTTGCGATCGACGCGAAGCGGGTTGATGATGTCGACGGTCAACCACGTTGGGAGATTTTTACCCACGGCGGCCGGCGACCCACCGGCATCGACGCCGTGGCCTGGGCCCGCCGTATGGCGGAGCTGGGCGCGGGTGAGATTCTACTGACCAGTATGGACCGCGATGGCACTCGCGATGGGTTTGAACTGGGCGTGACGCGGGCGATTGCCGATGCCGTCGATATCCCGGTGATCGCATCCGGCGGTGTAGGCGATCTGGAACACCTGGTTGAAGGTGTTATTGAGGGCGGTGCCGACGCCGTGCTGGCGGCCAGCATATTTCATTTTGGCGAGTACACCGTGCCCCAGGCAAAGGCCTACATGGCGGAGCGAGGCGTCGAAGTCAGGCTGTGACGGGCTCTGCTATCGGTTGATTCTGCGAGCACCGAATTGGCTATGGGGACAAGGACTACGGGTTCCTCCGGTGCCGGAGTAGTCTGCTCAACGGGTAGCGCTTCCGACACTCCAAGCAAGGTTATATTGTTCTCACCCAGGGTGGGCAGTCGGTCTGCCAGGTAGTCCAGTGTCTCCTTATAGGGGTGACCAATCGCGACCGCCAGCCCGTCTTTGCGGGCCCTCGCAATCGCCACATTGAAACGCTCATCGATGGCTTCCCTGCTGGGATCGTTATCAAGAAAAACATGCCGGGACAGGTGGGGTATGCCGAGCTCGGCGGCCATGCTGGCGGCGACCGTGTCGCTACTGGTGCGGGAATCGACAAAGTACAGCTCCTCTTCGAGCAACTCCTCCATCAGCCAGCGCATTTGTGGGCGATACTGGGTAAGTTCGCTGCCCATGTGATTGTTGACGCCTTGCACGTGGGGTATCTGCAGTAACGAGGCGGCAAAGGTGGCGCGAAATTCCTGTTCGTTCATGTCCGGGGTCAGTCCTCCGGCGCCCAGTGGATGGTTGCGGAGGTTGCTCATGGGTGCATGTAGCATGATCTCCTTGCCCGCCTGATGTGCCTGCCGTGCAATGCGATCGCCATGGCGCGTATAAGGGAGTATCGACAAGGTGACCGGCCCAGGGAGCTCAGCCGCTCTCTGGCCATGGCTTAGCACGTGCCCGAGATCGTCGATGATAATCACCAGTTTACCCGGGTCCTGCAACGGCCCCGCGCTTGCGGCGGTCACTACGGGCGCGCTGGTTTGAACAGGTTCTAAGGCCGGGTCGGCGAGCGCAGACGTCAGCTGGAGTGCAAAGGCGGCAACAAAAAACAGGCCGTAACGGCGCCTGTTCCTAGGACTCGCCGCTAGCCACCTCTCCAGCCTTAGTCTGGTTAGTATTCTGGTCACGTAACCCCAACACGTTGAGGCCCTTGAGCAAAGTCAGGGCTTCATATAATTGATTATCGGTTGAGAGTAACCCATCAGAGCTGATTTGCGATGCATTCTCTTTGGTACTCTTGCCACCATTGGCATTGTCCAAATGGCGACTGAGATCGGCTTCGCTGATGCGCCGGGAGTTGTTGTAGGCTGTGACCTTGGCGCGTTCCACCTTGACGTCAGGGACTATACCCTCGGCCTGTATTGAGCGGCCATTGGGGGTGAAGTAAAGCGCGGTGGTTAATTTCACCGCCCTCGATTCGGACAGCGGAAGTACAGTTTGTACCGAACCCTTGCCAAAGCTACTGGTGCCCATAATGACCGCGCGGGAATGGTCCTGCAGGGCGCCCGCGACAATTTCCGACGCGCTCGCCGACCCGCCGTTTATGAGGACAACGAGGTGGGTACCGTTGCTGGCGTCTTCGGCGCTGGCCTCATAGTTGATATCGGAATTAGCAAGACGTCCTTCGGTGTACACAACGGTACCACCGTCCATGAACAGACCCGCCACATCGACACTGGCCCGGAGCACGCCGCCCGGGTTATTGCGCAAGTCGAGCACGATGCCTTTCAAACTATCGTCTGCCATGAGTTTGGCCAGTGATTTACTGACGTCCTCTCCGGTGCGGCTTTGGAATTGAGCGATTCGAATGTACCCGTAGCCAGGCTCCAGCCAGCGGTCCCTGACACTGGCCACCTTGATGGTGTCGCGCACCAGGGTGACTTCGAAGGGCTGGCTTTCCCCCGGACGCCCGATGGTGAGTTCGATCGGGCTGCCCTTGGGGCCGCGCATAATCTCGATGGCCTCGTTCAGGCTCATGCCTTTCACCGGCTGGCTGTCCAGCTTGAGTATGACATCGCCTGATTGCAGTCCTGCTTCCAGCGCGGGGGATCCGTCGATGGGCGCGATGATCTTCACATAGCCATCTTCCATACCCACTTCCAGCCCCAGGCCAGAAAACTCACCGGTGGTACTGGTCTGCAGATTTTCGAAAGCGTCCTTGGTCAGGTAGGTGGAGTGTGGGTCAAGGCCCATCAGCATCCCCTGTATGGCGTACTCCAGCAGTGTGCTGTCATCGATCTCCTCGACGTAACCGACCCTGATCTGGTTGTACACGTCGGCAAAAGTTCTCAGTTCGGCCAGAGGCAGGGCGCCCTTTTCCTCGACGGCCAGGGAGGGCTTGGCAAGCAGCAGGGGTATCGCTGTCGCCGCAATCGCCAGGGGTTTAATGGGAAAGGTGAAGAATCGCATCTTTTATACCGCCGGGAGGCCCTTCGGCTCCATCTATCTTGGCCGTCTAGTGTAACGCATCACGGCAAGCGCTTGCCAAATGCCCTAGCCGCGGCACCACCTGGCCGGATTGGTGGGTTTTCCGTTGTGCCTGATTTCAAAGTAGAGGGCCGCCTCAGCCAGGCCGCCACTGTTACCGACAGTGCTAATGGGTGTGCCGGCTGTCACCCATTCGCCAACCTCGCGCAGTAGCGCCTGGTTGTGGGCGTAGAGGCTCATGTAGCCATCCCCGTGGTCGATGATCAACAGTAGGCCTGAACCCCGGAACCAGTCTGCATACACGACCCGACCGTGGTGTATCGCGCGCACGGTAGCCCCTTCACCGGCGGTGATATTCAGGCCCTGCCAACGCATTTTGCCCTCGTTTCGCGGACGGCCGAAGCGGTTGCTGGGTTTGCCTTGCACCGGCCAGGGCATAGCGCCCCGGGCCTCGGCAAATGCCTGGTAGTTGTCGGGGGCCTGTAGGTTAACCACTGCCTCCTCAATGGTGGTCAGGAGTTGCTCCAGCTCCCTGCGCTCCTGCTCCTTGGCCTGTAGGGCGCTGTCCTTGTCGCTAATGCTTGCGGCTAATTTGGCAACGGCCAATTCACGGTTCTTCTGTGTCTGCGCGAGGGTTTCCTGTCGCTTCTCTAGCTGGGCCTGCTGGGCTTGCAGTTGTGCGGTGGCGTTAACGATGCCCCGTTCCACGGTTTCCAGTTCCGCCAGGGTC
>CAZPVJ010000180.1:0-7815 GCA_964590005.1 uncultured Alteromonadaceae bacterium
TGAGGTGAAAGCGGACATCTAACTCGTCTGGGCCGACTCAGGCCCTAAAGCGTCCGCTTTCGGCTATTATCTGCCAAAACTGAAGGTCACCTGTATCTCCCCCTTTCGTCGTATGAGGAAAAGTCCTAGTTTCGGCGTATAGTGATTGTGTCCTTTGAGTTTGTTGAGCGAGCTATATATGCGTCTATTTTCTGCGCGAACCATTCGCCAAAGTTTTTTTGAGTTTTTCCTTATCTTTGCAGGTGTTTTAGTCGCGCTAGGAGTCGACCAGTGGCGCAGCGACAGAGATGAATTTATCAGGCTTGAGGTATCGATCCAGGCGCTTGACGCTGAGCTCGAAGGCAATATCAGGAGCATAGAAGTTATACAGCAACAGGTTCTACCACTAAAGATTCAACGTTTGCAGCGGCTGATCTCTTTTCTAGAAAGCGATAAGCCAGCCCTAATTTCTGAAGCCAACTTTTTGGGTGAAGTATTGCGCAGTACCACGGACGCCGACATATGGTTCAGCAGAAACCAGTACGATGCACTGTTGTCCGAAGGTGGAATCAAACTGCTGTCAAACCGTGATATAGAGTTCGATCTATCAGGCCTGTATCAGTCAAATACCGTACTAATGCGTCAGGCTTTGAGTGTAAGAGCCACCTATCCGTCTTTGATCTCTGGAATCATTCCTGTCCAATACAATTCTAGCGATAGTCCAGTTCGTGCGTATGCTCCCTCTGACAGCGTAGCTCCTGTAGCGGGCCAAATACCCTCACCAGAGGTAGTTATGCAGTCGATTTACGCTAGTTCGGAGTCCCTTTTGCCAGCTGCCAGGAGCGAAGTCGCTTACGCGGTGGCGAAATGGTATGTGCTCGAGCGGATGGCCTCTGACTTTCGAGACATGCGCGTTGAGCTTGAGGCTCTCTAGCATGTAGAAGGAGTACAATCCACGCCAGCAACTCCTGATCATGGACGAAACGAGGTGAAAGCGGACATCTAGCCCACCTTGGCTGATTCAGGCCCAAAGGGTCTGCTTTCGCCTACAAACGGACTTCGGTCTATGCTTGTTGGATATGGAAATGTTGGAGAAGTTTATGACTCAGTTAAAGCGACGACTCGTGTTCGCCACTATCCTTCTCGCGATCAGTGCAGCTTCAGTCGCACGTGAAATTTCCAGGGAAGAGGCGGTTGAACTTATGGAAGATTGCCAGGAACAGCGCGAGAACAAGATAGCTCCACTGCGTGAACAAGCAATTCAAGACTGCCTAGCCGATGACCGTGGCAATCGTGACTACTGTGAGAGATACAACAGTACTTTTGGCAATGCGGTAGCTCTTCCAGGTGGCGGCGCATACCCGGGCCTTTTTTGGGACCTGCCTGTCTGCCTTCAGGCTATTCAGGTTGAGAAGTACTTTAAGTTAAATCCAGGCAAACGTACTTACAGCTTGGAGTAGAGCCGATGCGCGGTAGCAGTTCAGAGGTGAAAGCCTAAGTTTTAGCCTCCAGGGCACGCTAATGTTCGTGTTCGTCCAGAAGCGGTCGAAAGCTATCTCGGCTATGCCGAATGCTCTCGTGACGTCCCGAGACAAAAAAAGGGCGGCCCTGATACTCAGAACCGCCCCAGTTATTCAATGAGGTTTACATCGTCGGGGTCTTCATATTGATAAACAGGAATTCCTCAACTGCCTTTTTGGACTCGGGCCGCAGGTTGACGATACCCTCGTAAGGCATGCCGGTGGCAGGGCCCTCGCTGGGATACTTCTGCTTGCGCTTTTCGTGACGCATCACCATGCGCACAAACTTGGCGCCACCCCAGGCACCTATTTCTGTGGATACCGGCTTTTCCTCACGGGTATCGCGGAACAGGTCGTAGAAGTCTGCCAGAATCGCGTTGTCGATCTTGCCACCCGGGATGGCGAGTTTGTACTGCTCCTTGATCACAGCTTCCAGAGAGCCGATGTTGTATAGGAAGACATAGTCGCGGCGGCCATAGGTGTCACCGTTGAATAGTAGCGAAGTCTGGTCCAGTCCATCGATCAGGCGATCCCGGGGTACTTCGTCGAGAGCGCCTCCAACTCTGGCCAGCGTAGTGAACAAATCGGTGACGTGCACAATATCACCTGCAACCGAATCGGCCTCGACAACGTCTGGCCAACGGACGAACGCATCGACCCGAACGCCACCTTCAGTTGTAGCGCCTTTGCCACCACGGTAGATCATGGGGGTATAACCCGACTGGGGCGAATACTTGGTGAAATGCCCGTTGTCGCCCATGACTATCACGATTGTATTGTCGGCAATGCCCAGAGTATCCAACTCGTCCATCATGTCGCCGATCCACTTGTCGACCAGTTTCATTTTCTCGACGTAGGTGCCGCCATTGGCGGTGGTGTACTCATCATAAGATGTGCGGGGGCCTGTAATCGGATACAGTGGCCAGTAGTTCAGGAAGAAGGGCTCATCTTCTTTTGCCAGTTTACGCAAGTGCTCCATCGCCTGTGCCTGGTAGCGATAGTTCATCTCCTCGTATTTCTTTTCTGTCCAGCGCTCACCGGGCTGAATACCCACTTCCATTACCGGCTTGTTTCGTTCGCCCTCGACACCCAGTGCCATGGCAGAGGCATCAGTCCGCAACCAGCGGTCCATGGTGTATTTGCCATCATAATTATTGTCGCCGATACCGACTGACACCTCTTCATCAGCTGCGTCATCATGGTAAATGGAGAGCTGACCCTGCTGGTGAATTGGGAAGGCGGCATAGTCGAAGCCCTGGAAATTCGGCCAGGCCTCCTTGATATCTCCCATGTGCCATTTGCCGATGTGCACCGTGTTATAACCCACCTCCGACAACACCTCAGCGAGCGTGACTTCTCCGTCGGCCAGACCAAAGCCGGAAATATCCACAGCGGTATTACCCATACCATTGCGGTGCGGCTGACGGCCTGTCATGAAAGCTACGCGGGTCGGGGTGCAGGACGGCTCGGTATACATCCGGGCGAGGCGCATGCCTTCCCGGGCAATTTTGTTTACAGACGGGGTCTCGTAGCCACGGATTATGTTCAGGGTCTCACTGCCCATATCACCGAAGCCAATATCATCAATTAGGATGTAGACAATGTTCGGTGGCTTGCCGCCATTCTTTTCACGAAGCGCGGCCAACTTGGCGTCCAGCTCCTTGTCCTCTTTTGCCCAGCGCTCGCCATTCTGGGCTTTGGAAATATAGAACTCACCGTCGTGAACGATGTCTTTGGCCAGGGCCGGTTGTAGCGCTACTGTAAAGGCCAAAGCCCCCAGCGCAGTTAATGCTTTCATTTTATACTCCGGAAAAGTCATCTTGCTGCGGAGAAGTATAGTCATTAATCCTAAGCATAAGAAGTTTGACATGTGCTAAGGCGGTGTTGCCGAATGTTGGACGAGTGCGTTCCAGGCGGCGCGAGCGATTTAACACCAGTTCGTCCTCAAGCGCAGGGGTGTCAACCCAGCTACGATTGCGAGGACAATGATTATTCACCGAATTATCGGCAGTCGAAAGTCCTCATAGGATTTCAGGCATTCCAGGTCCGATTGACCGCTTTCGCCTAGACAGGGCCATTTTCGGGCACACGTCACTCGACGTCCGCTTCCGTCGGCCATAGCTGCCGCTCGTACAAACAAGGATTTCGGTTTCTCAATGGACTAAGTCAATATATAGGGCTGTTAGGCATCGACAGAGGCTGATGATAATGATTGAAAAAATTAAACTCGCATTCTTCGCCGCTCTTTTTGCTTCGCATTTGTGCTGGGGGCAACCGTTTAATACGCCAGAGGAGGTAGCACGTAGCCACCATGGCGCACTTATGTCGTTGGATAATTTAAGCGTGGCAAAAACTAGCCAATTTCCGTTCGTCCATATCCAACCCGACGGTTCGAAATACTACATGGAGTCAGCCACAGAGCTTCCCGAACTTAGTGGACTTCCATATCGCAGTAAGATAACAGAGCTAAAAATAATTGAAGAAACGTCATCAGCCGCTGTTATTCGTCTTGTGTTTCGTCGCAAAGACTTACAAGGCGAGTCTTCAGGCATTGCAACTGCTTATTGGGGCGCAACAAAATCTTCAGGCACTTGGTTAATTTCTTGGCGGCACCTGCTGGTGGTGGATACAGATGCCTAACAAGTAGGTGTTGGTCGCCGCTTCGCTAGAAGTCTGCTATTGGCCACCAAAGCGGACGTCCACACAACCAAATTCGACTCCCTCAATCAGTCCCCGTCGAGATGGAAGCGGACTTTTCCCGTCTCTTTCTATAGGGTAATGTCCGAAGCACTAATTAGAAGCAGATAAAGGTTGAACCGAAAGTGTCGCACTTCGAATATGTATCAGTCGCGATAGCCCTCATAAACGCTCTTGTCGTAGGTCGATTACTCGCTGGTTTGTCCTTCTCACTGGCGGCTGGCAGGCAGTACTGGGTTCACACAGTTTGGATCTCTACATTGCTGCTTATCTCTGTTATGTCTTGGTGGGCTATGTGGCGGTTAAATGAGGTCACTTGGACACCGATTCGCTTTCTTTGGGCTCTGTCGCTTCCCGCACTACTTTACGTTAGGGCGAGCATATTACTTGGGCACTCAGGTGATGAGCCAGATTCATACTATGAACATTTTTATGCAAAACGGCGCCTGTTCTTTTCTTTAGGGCTATTAACATCAGCTTTTATAGCTCTGACTCCCTGGGTTCAGGGATTGATACCATGGTTTGAAATGGGGCCCATTCATATCAACGCAGGCTTTGTCGCTGGCATTTCACTCTTGGGGCTCGTATTCCGAAGCCCAACTGTCCATGCGGTGCTGGCAGTATTGAGCTTGATGAGTGCCGCCAGCGGCTTCGTTATTATTCGTATAGCCACCTAGCTGTCTGCGTTGAGGTGAAAGCGGGCATCTGGCGCGCCAGGAATGATCTGCCCCAAAGGTTGACCGCTTTCGCCTAGGAGCCGAAATTCTTTACGTCCGTTTTCCGCAGTTTACCGGCCGCATATGCCTCTGCATACTGACGGAATTTGCGGAACATCCTTCGATTGGCGAAGCGCATTACCGGGCGAGTAAGCCACATCATATGTCGAGAGAAACCGCGTGGCTCCATAGCCATGTACCACTCAACACGGCAGCTACCGTTACCAAGGTCGGTAACTCGGTAATCCTCGAGAAACTTTTCTGTTGCATCCTTGCTACAACCAACGAAGGTAAAAGCCATACGTTTGCCGGGCTCCCACGCAACAAATTCTTCGTAGCCGTCCATACCGCCCATCATCGACACAGTACGGGTGGTCCCTATGCCGAAAGGTCTTGGTGAGGTCCACTCAACGTGCTGGATGGGCAGAGCCCAAACTGTCCAGGCATGATCGTCCTCAAATACTTCAAAAATCTGAGCAGGTGTAGCCTTGACGATTTCTTCGGCTTTGAAAACGTTTTTGGTTTGCTCAAGGAACTCCACACCAACTGGTATGCACTCAAAATAGTCGCTCATAAATCTACCTTTTCAAATTTCGTGGCACGCAATGCGGGATTTAACGTCAATGCTCCTCGATAGTCTTTAGTGCCAGAGGTCAGAAATCAGGCGCTTTGTTGATCTGTTTAGACAGTAAATGGTTGTTCTTGCGTCCAGCGTCGCCTAACGGCGGACATCAGCGTATGCTTGTTGGATATCTAACAATAAGGAAAGTAAGCATGGAATCGCTCGATATACTAATACTTGGAGTTGAGGCATCCATAGCCTTGGCGGGATTCGCGGGTATTATCGCAACCTTTCAGTTTCGTGGCGAAAATGACACACGCCGAGGCGACGCCGTTGGCTTGACAATGATTCTCCAGTTCTCGTTGTTGTCCGCGTTGCTATGTTCTTTCGCCATTATTCTAATTTCCTTTGGCCTCAAAGAAACGACAATATGGGCAGCATGCAGCCTGGTAGTAGCGTGCATACAGACGTATTACATTTTTGATGTATATAAGAAAATAAGGGGTGTCAAAAAGACGAAAACCCTTGAAAGGGTGGCTATGATCGTTCAAACGCCCTCTGTTTTTTTAATCATTATGAATTTTATGAATGCATCAAATATATACTTTCAGAGGGAAGCGGGTCCCGTAATTTCTAGCATAGTACTGGCATTGTGCATTGCGGGATTCATGTTTTCTCGTCTACTGCTCCGACCTATCTGGAGAAATGTCCGCGCACAAGAAGCGGCTAGGCGTGCGAACACTACAATGGCTTGACTGGCCGCTCCGAGGTGGAAGCGGATCCTTTCCGGCAGTCACATAATCCGCCGACAACTCGTCGGTAGCTCATGTCATAAAGGTGTCAGGTATAGTCGCCATAACTTCATGAATCCATAGAAATTGGCCCGCCTGGCCTGGGCGGCCCCGCGGATTCGAAGCGGATGGGGCGCTACCCCGGGGGCTGGTCAGGGGCGGAGACCTTAATCTGACTTTGGAGGGCGCGCGCCCTGTTACAGAGAGCAGAAAACAAAGCGGCCCAAGTTGATGCAGTGCACGGCAATCAGTGGAAAATACCGCGGCAGTGCACGGGGCTAGAGGCTGCCCCTGTAACTTCCGGTCATGCTACTGGCGGGGGCTCATATGTCTAGAAAGCACCTGATTTCCTTTCTATGGAGAAGCTAACTTTTAGATGCCTGTGCAAGTGTTCTTTCTCGGTATTCCGTAGGAGAAATACCAACTAGGGCGCTAAATGCACGAGAATAGGCGCTCTGATTGGAATAACCCAGCAATTTAGAAATTTCTCCCATTGAAAGCTCGCCTTTTTCGATCTCAATCTTTGCCCGTACTACCAGGACTCTGTTTCTTATATCGCGAAAACTTATACCGTAACCTTCCAGTCGACGATTGAGCGTGCGCGGTTGTATCTCGAGAATGTCACTTACTGCGGTGAGTGTCAGTGGGTAGTCCAGAACGTAATGCTTCAGCATTTGCGTCAGAATGTCGGGTAGTGCTTCAGGAAACGGCTTAGCGGGTGGCATTGGTTGTTTGATCGAATTCGGTAGTTTCACCGGTTTTTCATCAAGCGTGGATAGGGGTACCTCTATAGCGGCCCGCTCGGCATTTGTGATTAATTCATCACACGATCTGGCGATAGCCAGCCGGCCTGGACGGCGCGGACTGTTCACAATCGCAATTCGCCTGGGCCGCCAGCTATCTCCAAGATAACTTCTCACGATGTGTAACAGGGTTCCCAGCGCGTACTGTTCTACTTGGAAATATGCGGAGCTCTTTTGAGGGTGTGTTGCCCGATAAAACCATAGGGAATCGTCTGACGTCTTGAGCTTTCCATGACTGACGCTGGCATGACTCGATATCGTAGTGGAGTAGAAACTGATGGCCTCTCTCAACGAGGCCTGGTTTTCCAGTTGGTAGCCAAAGTAGCCGCCGCCTTCAACACCGTATGACATGGCCACTGCCCATCCGGCGTCAATATCCCGCAGAGTGCGTCTAGACTCCTCAATAAACTGCCACAGCCGGTTTGTTGGAATGATAAGTTCTGGGGCATTGAAATCTGCCCGCACGGGACAGCGGCACATTCTCAACTGCTCTCGGGCGTCTTTCCCCTGGTCCTCCAAATAGCGGATAAAAGGTGAAAGCTGGCAACCGCGCATCAATGGAAGAGCTCTCGTATTCATCTGACCGTTGAATAATGTCCAGAAATGGTAAATGCGAAGTATAAACAATGGCGGAGGGTGGGATACTATTGCACCTTAGTCGCAGAGGTATTCAAGCGCCGCTGCTAACGGGAAAAACTTGGGGGGGGGTTTTATGAAACCAGTTCGATTACTTGTTGCCTTGGCTCT
>CAZPVJ010000181.1:0-14937 GCA_964590005.1 uncultured Alteromonadaceae bacterium
CCGTTTATCTCGATCTTGCCCCGATCGGCATTGATAATACCGACGATCATGTAGAAGCAGGTCGTCTTGCCGGCGCCGTTGGGTCCCAGTAGTCCCACCACCTCCCCGCTTTCGAGGTCAATGGAGACATCCTTGACGACCTCGCGACCGCGGTAGGCCTTGGCCAGGTTATTCGCCGTCAGTGTCGCCACTAGCGTTCTCTTCTTCCTTGATGGCCTGGGCAGGGATTACCACTTCAACCCGGCTGGAGTTTTCGTCCAGGTTAGAGTCGACTCGAACCAGCTGTTCGGCGATAAAGTAATCGATAGTATCGCCGGTTACGGTTGAGCCATCCTGTTCCACCTGGGCGTTTACCCGCAGGTGTACCCGGTCTTCGGCCTTGTAGTATTCGATGATTTTGGCGCGGGCGTGCATCAGCCCCTTGTCGGGCTCTGGTTGTTGCTGCATGTGGGCCGGCTCGCCCTCAGCCACAATCTTGTCGGCCTCTTCATTAACGTGATAGATCGTTATCTTGTTCGCTTCGATGCGCAGGCTGCCCTGGTCCATCTGGACGTTGCCGGTGTATTCAGTAAAGCCCTGTTTCTCGTCGCGCAGTGCCTGGTCAGCAGTGATCCGTATGGGCTGGTCCCTGTCCTCCGGCAGCGCGGAAATCGTAGCCGACAAGGTGGCTAGCAGTATGGTCGCCAGCAGTGCGCCGGCGGACCGGGTGCTGGTGCCTGTTTCAGGGCCGCGGTTGGACATAAGTGCTCTCCACGTTGTTGAATAATCGAATCTGTTCAAGATCCAGGTGAGCCAGCATACCGTCACCGCGGGTACTGTGTGGTCCCTGGGTGATGGTCACGGGTACCAGTGACGCGGCGGTCTTTTTGATCAGGTTGAGGGTGATCGAATCGCTGATCATTGTGCCCCCGGTCTGGTCGTTAGTCAGCGTGACGCCATCGCGCAGCACCAGCAACTGCTCATCGTGGATAAAGCGCCCTTTTGTGGCCTCGGCAGACCAGGTGCGGTCGTCGCCATGGTGAGAGTAGTAACGCGGCTGCTCCAGCAAGGATTCCTTGCGTTGCGGAAAGTGCTCGGCGCTGGCGGCCTCCATAATTTCTCCCAGCTCGCCGTTTTCGTCGTAACTCCAGGTGCGCGTGTTTTCAAGATAGTTTTTTGGCAGCGACTGTTGTCTCGCAGCTGTCTGCGGGTCCGGGGCCTTGCTCGGTGTGGGTTCCCAGTAGTAACTGGCGGCTAGTCCGAGGGCGATGGCAAGCAGCAATTGCAGGAAAGGGCGCGGCATCAGAGGTAGCCTGCCTCGGCGTCAGCAAGCGCACCGCGGGCGCTTAACAGGTATTCGCATGCCTCCCTTACAGCGCCCTTGCCGCCAGGAAACCGGCTTTGCCAGTCCGCATGCCGGGCAACGGTGGCGACCGCGTCTGCAACGGTCATACCGATGCCGGCGGCTCGAATAGCTGACAGGTCGGGCAGGTCATCGCCCATGTAGGCGCATTCCTGTAGATCGAGGTCGAGCTTGCCGGCCAGCTCCTGCAGGGCGGTCAGCTTGTCCTCGCGCCCTTGCACAACATCGTCAATGCCCAGCTCGTTGGTTCGCCGTAGTAAGAGGTCCGAGCGTCTACCGGTGATCACCGCCACTTTTATTCCCGCACGTTGCGCGAGCTTGATACCCAGGCCGTCCTTGATATTGAAAGTCTTTAGTTCCTCTCCATTATTACCGTAATAGAGAGAGCCATCTGTGAGCACACCGTCGACATCCAGCGCCAGCAGCTTGATGGCACCCGCTTTTGAATCCAGTTCGTCGCTCATCTTGCTCGGCGCCTAGGCTATGCCGGCGCGCAACAGGCTCAACAAGTGAACCACGCCGCTTAACCGCTGACCCTGGTCAATGACAGCCAGGGAGCTTATTTTGTTCTCCTCCATGATGCGCAGCGCCTCGGCAGCGAGCATGTCGCTGCTCACGGTTTTAACACTGGCGGTCATCAGGTCGGCAATCTGGGTGCTGTTGAGATCCGTCTTCGCGTCCAGTGCCCGGCGCAGGTCACCGTCGGTGAACACGCCCAGCAGGTCGCCGTTGTCGTCGATCACTGTGGTCATGCCAAGTCCCTTGCTGCTTATCTCAAAGAGCGCGTCGGCCATGGCGGTCGCTGGCGCCACCGTCGGTAGCTCAGTACCGGTTTGCATGACATCAGACACTTTGAGTAACAGTTTTCTCCCCAGCGTGCCGCCGGGGTGGGAGAACGCAAAGTCCTCGGCGGTAAATCCGCGGGCCTCCAGCAGCGCAATAGCCAGTGCGTCCCCCAGTACCAGGGCTGAGGTCGTACTGGAGGTCGGGGCCAGGTCCAGCGGGCAGGCCTCGGTGGCAACCGAGCTATCCAGGTGAGCATCCGAGGCCCGGGCCAGCTCCGATTCGGGGTTGCCAGTCATGCTGATCAATACGTTGCCCTGGCGCTTGAGCAGGGGCAGCAGGGTAAGCAGTTCCGGCGTGCTGCCACTGTTGGACAGGGCGAGGACGGAGTCGTCCGCGGTGATCATTCCCATGTCGCCATGGCTGGCCTCGCCTGGATGTACATAAAACGCGGGGGTGCCGGTACTGGCGAGGGTAGCAGCGACTTTGTTGGCGATGTGCCCGGACTTGCCCATGCCGGTTACGATGACCCTGCCAGCAGTCGCCAGCAAGAGCTCGCAGGCGTGATTGAAGGTACCGTCAATACGGGCCTCCAGTTCGGCGACCGCCTCGGCCTCCATTTTTACCGTGCGTCGGGCCGAGGCAATGAAGCGGTTGGCGGCTTTATCCGACATTCTTCTGGTGAGCTTCCTAGATAGTGATGTACAGGAGGTAATAGTACAGCCCATACAAAGTCAGTAACAGCGTACCCACTGATCTGCCCACGTAGGAATGACCCGCGCGCGCGCCTTCCCGCAGGCGACCGAAATAGATGGCCATCGCCAGTAGAACGGTGAAAATCGTCATGGTGGCATAGTCCCGTTCCAGCACGGCGGGGGAGAAGTCCAGCGGGCTGATAAGGCCTGGAATGGACATGACGGCCAGGAGGTTGAACAGGTTGGAGCCGATCACATTGCCGACGGCTATTTCGGTATGGCCCCTCAGCGCACTGGCTACCGTTGCCGCGAGCTCCGGCAAGCTGGTTCCGATCGCCACGATGGTCAGGCCGATGATTAGCTCCGAGACGCCGAGCATTTCAGCAATCTCGGTCGCGCCCCAGACCAAAATGCGCGAGCTTGCGATCAGCAGCAGGAGGCCAAACGCGAAGGTGAACCATGCGCGGAGCGGCGACAGATGGTGCAGGCGCTCCTCCTCCGCTTCGCCGATGAGCACTTCATCTTTTGATTGGGTGCGCATCATATGCAACAGGATCAGACACAGGCAGCCAATCATCAGGTAGCCATCAAGCCGGTTCAGGTTGCCGTCTATCAGCAGCAGCCCAGCGCCGACAGTCACGGCCAAAAGGATTGGCATTTCCTTGCGCATGCAACTGGGGTGAACCTGCAGGGGCGCAATCATGACGGTAGCCCCCAGCACCAGTCCGACGTTCGCGATATTGGAGCCAATGGCATTGCCAATGGCGAGCTTGCCGGCGTCGGCGAGGGTGGCGGTAATCGATACGAGGATTTCGGGTGCCGAAGTACCCAGGGACACAATCGTCAGTCCGATGATGACCGGCGACATCCCCATGTTCTCGGCAATAGAGGCTGCGCCTGCAACAAAAAGATCTGCGCTCCATATCAGGACGATAAAGCCGACTAGAATGGCAGCGGCAGCGATCAGCATGTACGCACTATTCCTGTTAAAATGTGGATCTGCGGTCCAGTTGAACTGTTGGCCCACGTTTGTGGTCTTAACTGGCACAAAGCAAGAGCCCATCGCATCGTTGTGTATAAGCGAGGCGAACGGCGGATTATACAGTGCCGGGCGTACGTTAGAAGCAAAAAATGGAGTAAGCACAGACCCATGACCAAATTTGTTCCCTTTAGCCTGTTGGTGGCCATGTTCACCACCCTGTCATCCGCGCATGCCCAGGGGTCGTCAGCACACGAAGTCGTGCGCTCCGCGACCATGGAAGTCATGGCCGTTGTGGCTGAGGCCCAGGCCTATGCGGACGATGATCCCGAGCGCTATTACGACGAGGTGCTCGCCGTTCTTGATCCGGTGGTGGATTTCAGGGGTTTTGCCCGTAGCGTGATGGGCCCTTACGCCAGTAGCGAGCGCTATCGCGGCCTGGATGAGAGTGGTCGGGCTCAACTGCGTGCCCAACTGGACAGTTTTACCGAGGTCATGCGCTCCGGGCTGATACGAACGTACAGCAAGGGCCTGTTGGCATTTGGCGGCTCTCGCATTGAGGTCAGCGAAACCAGCCCTGAAGAAGCGCAGCTGAGCCGGGTGTCAGTGCAGCAGTTGATCTACAGTGAAGCGACCGAGCCTTACATGGTCATGTACCAGATGGGTCGTAACAAGCAGGGGGAGTGGAAGCTGCGCAACATGATCATTGAGAGCGTTAATCTCGGTGAAATCTATCGTAGCCAGTTCGAGGCCTCTGCCCGCGAATATGACGGGGACCTTGATCAGGTCATTGCCGCCTGGAGTACTCAGGCGCTGGAGACCTGAGCCCTCGCTATCGGTAGGCTTTTCTCCTAAAATGCGCGCTTTCCGGCGTTGCATGCCGGCGCGAACTACGGAGACAGAGTATGGACGCTGCGACAGTCAGGGC
Organism: uncultured Alteromonadaceae bacterium; assembly: GCA_964590005.1. Taxonomy (GTDB): domain Bacteria; phylum Pseudomonadota; class Gammaproteobacteria; order Pseudomonadales; family Halieaceae; genus CALJFL01. The sequence goes on from CAZPVJ010000181.1 coordinate 4,728, forward strand.
CTTGGTCCAGACGGAATTGCAGGGCTGCCAGGTAGAGGTTCAGGGCGAGGGCGCCAACTATGACATTACCGTTATCGGTGATGTCTTTGAAGGGTTGCGCCCGGTCAAGAAACAACAGCTGGTCTACGCCGCCCTTGGCGAACAGATTGCCGACGGCAGTATTCACGCGGTCAACATCCGCACCTTTACCCCGAGCCAGTGGCAGAGTCAGGCCGACGCCTGATGCGGCCATTGCCGTTGGAGAAACCTTGGACAAGTTAGTGATACAGGGCGGCCGCCAACTCAGCGGTGAGTTGCGAATTTCTGGCGCCAAGAATGCTGCATTGCCTATATTGGCCGCGACCCTGTTGTCCTCGGGTACGACCACCGTTCGCAATCTGCCTCACCTGCACGATATCACCACGATGATCGAGCTGCTGGGTTGCATGGGTGTTGAACTGGTGATCGATGAGAAGCTCAGCATCGAGGTGGATGCCAACGGGATAACAAACTATTCAGCGCCCTACGAGCTGGTCAAGACGATGCGAGCTTCGATTCTGGTGCTGGGACCCATGGTGGCACGATTCGGCCGGGCGCATGTTTCCTTCCCAGGTGGCTGCGCGATTGGCAGCCGGCCAGTCGACCTGCACCTGAAAGGCCTGGAAGCCATGGGTGCCACCGTCACTGTTGAAGGCGGCTACATCAACGCCGAGGTTGAAGGGCGTTTGCAGGGTGCCCGTATCCTGATGGAAACCGTTACCGTCGGCGGGACTGAGAACATCATGATGGCCGCCACTCTCGCGGAAGGGCAGACCATTATAGAGAATGCCGCGCGTGAGCCGGAGGTGGTTGACCTGGCTCGCTTCCTGATTGCCATGGGAGCAAAAATCACCGGCCATGGCAGTGACACGATCACGATCGAGGGTGTGGAGTCCCTGCACGGTTGTACCTACGATGTGATGCCCGACCGAATTGAGGCGGGTACCTACTTGGTGGCAGCTGCCGCCACGGGTGGCAAGATTATGCTGCGCGATGTCTGCCCGGACCACCTCGAAGTCGTTTTGCAAAAACTGACCGAAGCAGGGGCGGCCATTGAGCTGGGTGACGACTGGATCGAGCTCGATATGCAGGGTCGGCGGCCGCAGGCGATCAGTTTAAAGACGGCGCCCTATCCCGGGTTTCCCACCGATATGCAGGCCCAGTTTACGGCCATGAACGCTATTGCAGAGGGTACGGGTACGGTGACCGAGACGGTGTTTGAAAACCGCCTGATCCAGACTCATGAGATGAACCGTATGGGTGCCCATATCGTTATCGAGGGAAACACCGCTATCGTTAACGGCCAGGGCAGTTTGCAGGGAGCGCCAGTCATGGCCACAGATCTAAGAGCTTCGGCCAGCCTGGTCATAGCGGGCCTGGTGGCTGATGGTGAAACCCGGATAGACCGTATTTATCACATCGATCGCGGTTATGAATGTATCGAGGAGAAACTACAGTTGTTGGGGGCCGACATTCGGCGCTTGCCCGCCTAAAGCCGGTGTACTGATATGAGCAAGCCGTTAACCATAGCGCTTACCAAGGGGCGCATCCTGAAAGAGACCCTGCCATTGCTGGCCCAGGCGGGCATAGAACCGCTTGAAGATGTACACAGCAGTCGCAAGTTGGTTTTTGATACTAGCCGAGAAGGCTTGCAGATGGTGATCATTCGCGGCACTGATGTGCCCACCTATGTGCGCCATGGAGCGGCTGACCTTGGTGTCGTGGGCAAGGACATACTGTTAGAGCATGGTGCCGAAGGGCTGTATGAACCGCTGGACCTGAATATAGCGCGTTGTCGACTGATGACCGCTGGCCCGGTTGGCTGGCAGGCCGGGGGCTCGCGGATACGTGTGGCGACCAAGTTTGCCAATATCACTCGCCGTTACTTTGCCCGGCAGGGTGTGCATGCCGATGTCATCAAGCTCTACGGCGCGATGGAGCTGGCTCCGATGATGGACCTCGCAGACCTTATCGTTGATATCGTCGATACCGGGAACACGCTGCGAGCAAATGGTATGGAGCCGCTCGCCGAAATAGCCAGCATAAGCTCTCGACTGGTGGTCAACAAAGCGGCCATGCGGTCGAGTTACGAACCGTTGCAGCGATTGATTGATGAACTGGCAAACGTGGTCGCCGAGCAATGAGTGGTGCAGATCTACCGTTGCTGCGCCTTGATAGCAACACAGAGGATCTTGGCGCCAGCCTGGAGGCGCTGACTGCGTGGGAGGACAACCTGGACACGCGGGTGGCAGATACCGTGGCGGCCATAATCGCTGATGTGCGCGAGCGTGGCGATCTGGCGTTGCTCGATTACACACTGCGTTTCGACCGCCTGGCCGCCGACTCTGTTGATGCGCTTGAGGTGTCCAGCGAGCGACTGGCGAACGCGCTGGAGGCTATCCCCGCGAGCCAGCGCGCGGCACTGGAGCAGGCGGCAGAGCGCATCGCGGCTTATCACGAACACCAGGTCCAGCAGAGTTGGCAATTCCACGATGATGGCGGCAACCTGCTGGGGCAGAAGATCACCCCCATGGCGCGCGCCGGTATTTATGTCCCTGGCGGCAAGGCCAGTTACCCCTCTTCGGTTCTGATGAACGCACTGCCCGCCAGGGTGGCGGGGGTGCCCGAGATTATCATGGTCGTACCCGCCCCTGATGGAGAGCTCAATGACCTGGTACTGGCTGCGGCCCACATTGCCGGAGTCAATCGCCTGTTTACTGTGGGCGGGGCGCAGGCCATTGCGGCCCTGGCCTTCGGCACTGAGACCATCCCCGCCGTCGACAAGATCGTGGGTCCCGGCAATATTTATGTCGCAACGGCGAAGCAGCAGCTGTTCGGCCAGGTTGGGATAGACATGGTGGCAGGCCCATCCGAGATTCTGGTGATTTGCGACGGCAGCACCGACCCTGACTGGGTGGCGATGGATCTCTTCTCCCAGGCAGAGCATGATGAAAACGCGCAGGCCATCCTGCTGTGCCCGGATGATGATTTTATTGATGCAGTACAGGCCAGCATCGAGCGACTGTTGCCGACCATGGAGCGGGCAGAAATCATTCGCGCATCCCTGTTGGGTCGCGGCGCGCTGATCCGGACCCGCGACCTCGATGAAGCGGTAGAGATCAGCAACCGGCTGGCGCCAGAGCACCTCGAGTTGTCGGTAGCCGATCCGGAGGCGCTACTACCGGCCATTACCCAGGCCGGGGCCATATTCATGGGGCGCTACACGGCCGAGGTGCTTGGAGACTATTGCGCCGGCCCCAACCACGTTTTGCCTACCGCCGGTACGGCGCGTTTCTCTTCGCCGCTGGGTGTTTATGATTTCCAGAAACGCAGTTCGATCATCATGTGCAGTAAGCAGGGCGTTGCCGAACTGGGCCAGGTGGCCTCGGTGTTGGCACGCGGCGAGGCCTTGACTGCACATGCGCGCAGCGCCGAGTTCAGGCTGGAGACTGCTGCCGGGGGCGATCAAACCGAAGCGGATTAATCAGGGCGCGGGCGACTCCTTCAGGGTCCCCACGATGCCCTTGAGATCCAGGGTCTGGTTGTCGCGGCGAACAGTAACTTCGATGGAGTCTCCCGGTCGCAGAAAGGCGATCTGGTTTTTGGTTCGCCGGCCATCGACCACCAGTTCATTGTCGATATGTGTGATGATGTCGCCAGGACGAACACCGGCCCGCTCCGCGGGGCTATCGGGTGCCACATCCGTTACCAGCAAAACCTGGGCTGCCCCTTCAATGGTTTGCCTCGGTTCCACCTGGACGCCCAACCAGCCCCGAATGACCTCGCCGTAGTCGATCAGGTCCTGCATCACGAAGACCGCCAGGTTGGCGGGTATTGCGAGGCTGATGCCAATGCCCGTGGCCGAGCCCCGGTTCTGGTTGCTGCCCGTGTAAATCAGCGTATTGATGCCCAGTAGCCGCCCGTTGGTATCGATCAACGCGCCACCGGAATTGCCCAGGTGAATAATAGCGTCAGTCTGGATGTAGTTTTCGTAGGTGCTCAACTGTAGCCCGAAGCGTCCCAGTGCCGACACGATTCCCTGGGTAACCGAATGACCAAAGCCCAGTGGGTTACCGATTGCCAGCACCACGTCGCCCACCCGTGCCAGGTCTGAATTGCCGCGACTGATGGGTTGCAGGTCGGGCAGATCAATCCGCAGCACGGCCAGGTCGGTGTCCGGGTCGGTGCCGACGATCGTCGCCTGGGCGGATCTGCCGTCGTGTAGCAACACCTGGATGGCATCGGCGCCGTCGATCACGTGGTTATTGGTCAGGATATGGCCCTGCTCGGTCATGATCACGCCGGAACCGAGCGATTGCTCCAGGCGCTGGCGTTGGCGTTGGCGCTGGCTCGGTGGCAACTGGCGGAAGAACAGGTCATCCAGAATGGCGCTGCGACGGGTGGTGACCAGTTTGGCGGTGTGGATGTTCACCACCGCCGGCGTCGCGCTGCTGACCGCGCGGTGGTAGCTGACCGGAGCTGCGCTGCTACCGCCGGTAGTCACAGGCTCCGGCAAGACCCAGCGGTCGAGTATGAGCAGGGCGGCCAGCAGGCCGGCGATGGCCGGCCAGGTTATGAATTTCAAACCTTCTCTCATGACATCAGGGTCTGCAGATTGGCAAGCCATTGTATAGTATGCGGTGATCCGAGGCAGCCCGCCTGCCGCTTGCAAATACACTGGGGAACCTCCATGGCCACGCAATTATCCGAACTCATGGCGCACCTTGAAGGGCTACTTGAGCCAGCCCGCTTCCAGGATTACTGTCCCAACGGATTACAGGTGGAGGGCCGCGGTGAGGTTGCCCGCCTGGTCACGGGGGTTACCGCCTGCCAGGCGCTGGTTGATGCTGCTATCGACTGGCAGGCTGACGCGATCCTCGTGCATCACGGCTATTTCTGGCGCGGCGAGGATCCCTGTGTCACCGGAATGAAGCGCCGCCGCCTGGCTTCGCTGCTGGCCAACGATATCAGCCTGATTGCTTACCACCTGCCACTTGATGCCCATCCGGAACTCGGCAACAACGCCTGCTTTGGACGCCTGATCGATGTTGCTGATGTGGCCTCATTGGCGGGCGGCTCAGAGGAAGGAGTGGGTAATGTGGGTACCCTCGGTGAGCCAGTTGAGGTTGCCCAGCTACTCGAGCGGCTGGCAGACCTGACCGGTCGGGCTCCTCTCCATGTGGGACCAGATGGTGGCCAGGTGAGCCGGGTGGCCTGGTGTACAGGCGCAGCGCAGGGTTATATCGATGCCGCGGTAGCGGCCTCTGCCGATGTCTTCATAACGGGCGAGGTCTCGGAGCAGACCGTGCATATAGCCCGGGAAGAGGGTATCCATTTCATCGCTGCCGGGCACCATGCGACCGAGCGCTACGGCGTGCAGGCAGTCGCCCAGAACCTGGTAGAGCGTTTCGGGATAGAGCACCGGTTTATCGATATCGATAACCCTGTGTAGTGGCGCATGGCCCAGTGGCGCACGGCCCAGCGGCACACGGCCCAGTGGTTCAAGGCTGGTGGTGCGTAGCGAGTGGCGCCAGGCTGTGGAGTACCCGCTCGTGGTCGATAATCAAGCGGGCCGCGGTTCTTCCTGGACAGGCGGTGTGGGTTGGCGGTCCAGTCCAAATTCCTCGTTGAGCATCCCCTTTTCATCGGGTGAGGACTTGGGGGCGTAGTCTAGCGGTGGCTGGACATCGGCCAATTGCTCGGGAATCAAGTGTGGGTCCGCTTCGCTTTGCAACTGATCCAGGGCAACCGGACCTTTGCCCTGGCAGAGGCTGGCGGCGCCGCTGGCGAGGTGATTGTGAACATCACGGTAGCTCTCGGTCAGGTTGTTCAACAGCTTGGCGGTGTCGGCGAAGTGATCGACGACTTCGTCTTCGAAAGCTTTCTTGTCCTGCATGACCTGATCGAGCTTGCGCTCCACCTCCCGGTAACGTTGACCTTCCTTGGAGGTGCGACGGCCGGCCAGCATGCCAAGGAGCAGTCCAACAAGCAGCACGGCGGCGGCGACGGAGATGAGAACAGTAAGGCTATACACAGGAGCTTCCTCTAAGACATCGGCTTCACGCCGGGCCAGTATACCCGCAATGCCTCGTGTGCAATAGATTCTGCCTGTTTCCGGCGTTGCCAAGTGTCGGGTCGCTGGGTAAAGTGGCCGAAAATTCACCTGTCTGACAATGGCGGCCCAACTTGAGCAGTCGCAAGCAAACTCCCTGGGAGTCTTACCAGGCCGACCTGCAGCGAGAAGATTTCAGCCATGATCCGGCTCAGGAGAATGCGGTAGCCCTGCTGCAGGATCTCTATGAGCGCTTGCTGGCCAGAGTGGAATCGAGTGGCAAGCTTGTTCAGGCCTGGCGTCGCTGGCGCAACACCCCGCATGAGCCAGAGGTGGGTTTATACCTGTGGGGTGGGGTAGGGCGCGGCAAAACCTACCTGGTCGACACATTCCATGACTGCCTGCCCATCGAGCGTAAAATGCGGGTGCACTTCCACCGCTTCATGCAGCGGGTGCACGCCGACCTGAAAAGCCTGGAAGGCGAGAAGAATCCTTTGCTGTTGGTTGCTGACCGGATTGCCGCTGAAGCCCGGGTTATCTGCTTTGATGAGTTCTTTGTCACGGATATCGCTGACGCCATGATCCTCGGTGGTTTGATGGAGGCGTTGTTCCAGCGAGGTGTCACCCTGGTTGCCACCTCCAATATTGTCCCGGAAAAATTGTACGAGAATGGGCTGCAGCGGCAACGCTTCCTGCCGGCTATCGCCCTGATTGAAAAATACACCCGGGTGGTGAATGTCGACGCCGGGGTGGACTATCGTCTGCGCACCCTGCAGCAGGCCGAGCTCTACCACTATCCGCTGGATGATGCCGCCGATGAGAGCTTGAGGGACAGTTTCGAGCGATTGGCCCCGGTAGCCGGCCGGCATTGGGAGCGCATTCAGGTAAATGGACGCTATCTCACCTGTCGTTGCCTGGCCGATGACGTCGCCTGGTTCGACTTTGCAGAGCTCTGCGACGGCCCCAGATCGCAGAATGACTATATTGAGCTGGCCCGGGAATTCCACGCGGTGTTGGTATCGGGGGTTCCGGCGATGGGTGTTGATACGGACGACCAGGCCCGTCGCTTCATCAACCTTGTGGACGAGTTTTACGACCGCAACGTCAAACTCGTGCTCGCCGCGGCGATGCCATTGCTGGAACTGTATTCCGGCGGGCGCCTGGAGTTCGAGTTCCAGCGCACTGTCTCCCGATTGCAGGAGATGCAATCCCACGATTACCTGGCACGCGAACACCGGCCTTGAAGTCCAGCGTTCAGGCGGCCTGGGAAGCACTGGCCTGCCCCCTTTCCCGGCGCGCTTGAGAGGTGTGCTAAGTACCGAATTTTTATTAATTTTGTCCTTGAAATGGGGGTGTCGTTTCAGTAGTATTCGCGTCCTTGAAATTGGAGCCCTCCAAGAGGCGAATATTGATGAAAACTTTTAGTGCCAAAGCAGAAGATGTGTCTCGCGACTGGTTTGTCGTTGACGCTTCTGACAAGACCCTCGGTCGGCTGGCCAGCGAAATCGCGCACCGGTTGCGCGGGAAGCACAAAGCGGAGTACACCCCGCACGTGGATACCGGCGATTACATCGTGGTAATCAACGCGGAGAAGGTTCGCGTTACCGGTAACAAGGCAAGCGGTAAAATTTACCACTCCCACACCGGTTACCCGGGTGGCCTCAAGTCTATTTCTTTCGAGAAGCTGATCGACAAGGCGCCTGAGCGGGTTATCCAGGGTGCAGTCAAGGGCATGTTGCCGCGCAACCCACTGGGTCGCGCCATGTTCAAAAAGCTCAAGGTCTACGCAGGTGGTGAGCATCCGCATAGCGCTCAGCAGCCGCAAGTTCTGAATATTTAACGGATATTATTTATGTCAGCTACCCAGTATTACGGCACCGGTCGTCGCAAGACCTCCACTGCGCGCGTTTTTCTCCAGAATGGCGGCGGCAGCATTACCGTCAACAAGCGCCCACTTGACCAGTATTTTGGTCGTGAAGTGGCTCGGATGATCGTCCGCCAGCCCCTGGAACTTGTTGAATTGAATGAGAAATTCGACATCAATGTAACTGTAGAGGGCGGTGGCAGCTTCGGTCAGGCCGGAGCTATTCGTCACGGCATCACCCGTGCTCTGCTGGAATATGACGAGTCACTGCGCGGCACGCTTCGTGGCGCCGGCTACGTGACCCGCGATGCGCGTGAAGTGGAACGGAAGAAGGTTGGTCTGCGCAAGGCCCGTAAGCGTCCTCAGTTCTCCAAGCGTTAACGATCTCGACGAGTCGCCACTGCGGCTGGTCAAAAATCCGGAAACGTCCGACCTCACGCGAGGCTCGGACGTTTTTTTTGTGTCGCTCCAAAGCCGCTGGGACAGCGGGTTTGGGCGCAAAAAAGGCTGTTAAATCAAGGCGTTTTCCTTGTAACAACAAGGCAAAATCATTACCATTTGGCGCGTTTCTAACAGTCCTGCCCACACGGGCAATTCTAGGTCCGCTTCGGGCCTGAAATCAGGGGAGATTCAGATGAGTAGCGAGGGCGTAAACACCGGCAGGCGACGTTTCCTGACCGCCGCCACGAGCGCAGTGGGCGTTGCTGGCGCCGTGGGGATTGCAGTCCCGTTTGTCGGGTCCTGGAATCCGTCGGCAAAGGCGAAGGCGGCCGGTGCGCCGGTCAAGGCCGATGTCAGCAAATTGGAGCCGGGCCAGATGATTGTCGTCGAGTGGCGAGGTAAGCCGGTCTACGTAATGCATCGGACCGCAAGTCAGGTCGAAGACCTGCCCTCCCTCAACGATCAACTCAAGGATCCCGAGTCGGCCATCTCCGAGCAGCCCGATTACGTGACTGGTGACGCCCGCGCGATTCGCCCGGAGCTGTTGGTTGTCGTGGGCCTGTGTACGCACCTGGGCTGTGCTCCCAAGTTCCGACCTGAAGTCGGCGCCGCCGACCTTGGTGGCGATGCCTGGCTGGGCGGCTTCTTCTGCCCATGTCACGGCTCCAAGTTTGATCTTTCCGGGCGTGTTTACGCCGGTGTTCCGGCCTCGGCCAACCTGGTGGTCCCCCCCTATTCATTTGAGGGTGACAATGTACTTGTAATTGGCGTGGACTCGGAGGCAGCCTGATGAATAATGCGTTGACAGGACTGCGAGACTGGGTGGATGAGCGTCTGCCGATCATGCGTGCCTGGAACACCCACATGGGCCAGTACTACGCGCCCAAGAATTTTAATTTCTGGTACTTTTTTGGTGTGCTGTCTCTGTTGGTGCTGGTCAATCAGCTGCTGACCGGGATTTGGCTCACCATGAGCTATAACCCGAGCCAGGAAGGGGCATTCGCTTCGGTCGAGTACATCATGCGTGATGTCGATTACGGCTGGATCTTGCGGTACATGCACTCCACCGGCGCCTCGGCGTTCTTTGTGGTGGTCTACCTGCACATGTTCCGGGCACTGCTCTACGGCTCGTACAAGAAGCCACGCGAATTGATCTGGATTTTCGGCATGTTGATTTTCGTTGTGCTGATGGCAGAGGCCTTTGTGGGATACGTACGGCCCTGGGGGCAGATGTCGTACTGGGGCGCCCAGGTGATTATCTCGTTGTTTGGCGCCATTCCGGTGGTGGGCGAAGATATCGTGACCTGGATTCGCGGTGATTACCTGATTTCCGGGATTACCCTGAACCGTTTCTTTGCCCTGCATGTGGTGGCATTGCCCATCGTTCTGCTGGCATTGGTTGTATTGCACCTGCTGGCGCTGCACGAGGTGGGTTCAAACAACCCGGACGGTGTCGACATCAAGAAGAACAAGGGCCCAGACGGTGTTCCGCTGGACGGTGTGGCCTTCCACCCCTATTACTCGGTTCACGACTTGCAGGCCATTGCGGTGTTCCTGTTTATCTTCTGTGGTGTGATGTTCTTCATGCCCGAGATGGGCGGATTCTTCCTCGAGTAAGCCAACTTCGAGGAAGCCAATGCCTTGAAGACGCCGGAGCACATTGCACCGGTCTGGTATTTCACCCCCTATTACTCAGTGCTGCGGGCCGTGCCCGACAAGTTCTGGGGCTTTGTCGCTTTCGCGGCGTCGGTGGCCATCCCGTTTGTCTTGCCCTGGCTGGATCGCAGCCCGGTCAAATCTTGGCGCTACCGCGGCAACATCACCAAGGTGATGCT
>CAZPVJ010000182.1:0-8564 GCA_964590005.1 uncultured Alteromonadaceae bacterium
GTGGTCGGCTCGTCAAGGATGTAGAGCGTGCGACCCGTGTCGCGTTTGGCCAACTCGCGGGCGAGCTTGATCCGTTGGGCCTCGCCGCCGGACAGGGTCTCAGCACTGCGGTTCAATGCCAGGTAGTTGAGGCCAACGTCCACCAGAAAGCGATAGCGGGCGCGCAGCTCCTTGAGTATTTTATCGGCGATTTCGCCAGCACGTCCTTCCAGGGCGAGGCTCTCGAAATACTCATGTGCCTCGCCGACAGCCATCGAGGTGATGCTGGGCAGGTTGCGGTTATCGACAAAGACGTGACGGGCATCCTGGCGCAGGCGAGTGCCGTCACAGTCGGGGCAAGGGGCGGTGGCCAGGAACTTGGCCAGGTCTTCACGCACCGATTGCGACTCTGTATCCCGGTAGCGACGCTCCATATTCGGCAGGATGCCTTCGAAGGGATGGGTGCGCTGAAACACGTCGCCCCGATCATTAATGTACGAAAAGGCTATTTCCTCGCGGCCGCTACCGTGCAGGATAATCTTGCGGTGTTTCTTGTTGAGGGTCTCAAAGGGTGCGTCGATGTCGAAGCCATAGTGATCCGCCAGCGAGTTGAGCATGTGGAAGTAGTAGACATTGCGCCGGTCCCAGCCGCGGATGGCGCCCTCTGCGAGGCTGGCCTCCGGGTACAGAATGACCCTGTCCTCATCAAAGTACTGTTTGACGCCCAGCCCGTCGCAGCCGCTGCAGGCACCGGCTGGGTTGTTAAATGAAAAAAGACGTGGCTCTAACTCATCGATACTGTGACCGCATTGGGGACAGGCGAAACGGGCGGAAAACATGATGTCGTCTTCGCCGGCGTCATCATCCATGTAGCTGATCGTCGCCAGCCCGTCGGTGAGGCCCAGCGCTGTTTCGAAGGATTCAGCCAGGCGCAGGCCAAGGTCTTCGCGCACCTTGAATCGGTCGATGACGACCTCAATCCGGTGTTTCTTTTTCTTGTCGAGTAAGGGCACGTCGTCCAGGTCGGTGACAATCCCGTCAACCCGGGCGCGCACGAATCCACTGGCTCGCAATTCTTCAAAAATGTGCAGATGTTCGCCCTTGCGCTCGCGCACCACCGGCGCCAGCAGCATTAGCTTGGTGCCCTCGGGAAGGGCCAGCACGGTGTCCACCATCTGGCTGACTGTTTGCGCGGCCAGGTTGACGCCATGGTCAGGACAGCGCGGTTCTCCGACGCGCGCGTACAGCAGGCGAAGGTAGTCGTAGATCTCGGTGATGGTGCCAACGGTTGAGCGAGGGTTATGCGAAGTGGATTTCTGCTCAATGGAGATGGCCGGCGAAAGTCCCTCGATATGATCCATGTCGGGTTTTTCCATCATGGACAGGAACTGCCTGGCATAGGTGGACAGCGACTCCACGTAACGGCGCTGGCCCTCGGCGTAAAGCGTGTCAAAGGCCAGTGATGACTTACCGGACCCGGACAATCCGGTGATTACAACCAGCTTGTCCCGGGGTATATCGAGATCGATGTTCTTGAGGTTGTGCGTGCGTGCCCCGCGGACCTGAATAGTGTCCATCTTGCTCCTGATTCGATCGTCGTTCGAAACCCAACAGTATATGCCCTGGCGCTTGCGCCTGGCAAAACCAACGTGGTTGTTACGCGCGTACAGCCGGTGTGGATGCTCAGCAGGGGCTAAGCTGTTAAAATGCGTCTTCAGTCCAGAAAGAAATTTCCGTGATTACCGAAAACCCCATGACGCGACTGGAGCGGCGTACTGTCGGCTCCCTGGCACTCCTGTATAGCTTCCGAATGCTGGGGCTCTTTATGGTGCTGCCCCTGCTGGCCCTGTATGCCGCCGATTTGCCGGGCGCCACCCCTGTGATGCTCGGTCTGGCCCTGGGAGTCTATGGCCTTAGCCAGGCTGCCCTGCAAATTCCGCTCGGCTGGTTGTCGGACCGTGTGGGTCGCAAACCGGTGATTGTTGCCGGCCTGGTGGTGTTTGCGCTGGGTAGCGTGGTGGCGGGTCAGGCTGAGAGCGCACTGGGGATTGTCATCGGGCGTTTCCTGCAGGGAGCGGGCGCCATCGCCAGCACGGTCATGGCCCTCGCTGCCGACCTGACCAGTGAGGAGCAGCGCACCAAGGCCATGGCTATTGTTGGTGCCAGCATTGGCGCCTCCTTTGCCCTTGCCCTGGTCCTTGGGCCCGCTGTGGCCGCCAGCACGGGCCTGGCGGGTGTTTTCTACCTCACGGCGGTGCTGGCCGTATTGGGTGTTGTCATCGTGTTGTTTCTGGTACCGACCCCCGAGCGACAGGTCGGTCATAAGGAAGTGGGGGCACGGGGGCAATATCTCTCTCGGGCGCTACTCGATCCACAACTGATGCGACTCAATTTTGGCGTCTTCAGCCTGCACTTCATGTTGATGGCTTGCTTTCTGCTGGTGCCTACCGTGCTGGAGGAGTCCCTGCGGATACCCCGCGATAGCCACTGGCAGGTGTATCTGCCTATCCTCTTGCTATCGGTGCTGGGTATGTTACCCATGATGCGATTGGCAGAGCGGGGCGGTTATCTGAGGGAGGTATTCGCACTCGCGATAGTGCTGGTGCTGGTTGCACTGGCAGGCTTTGGTTTCGCCGGCGGCGCGATCCTGTTTTACGCCAGCCTGTGGTTGTTCTTTGTCGGCTTCAATTACCTCGAGGCCACCCTGCCTTCGCTGGTCAGTAAAGTGGTGTTTGTCGATGGACGCGGTACCGCGATGGGTATCTTTTCCTCTTGCCAGTTCCTGGGTGCATTCGCCGGTGGTGCGGCGGGTGGCTATGCCTTGCAGCAGTGGGGCGCTACGGGCTTGCTGTTGCTGTGCCTTATCCCCGGCATAGTCTGGCTAGTGCTGAACAATCCCCGCAATGAGGCCAGCACCGAAGCCACTGGCGACCTGCCAGGGGCCTGAACGGCAATGCGCGATTACGGTGGCTTAAGCCTTTGGTTGGAAAACCAGGCGCTTCCCGCGGTAAATCCACTGCCCGGCAACCGGCACTATGATGTAGCGATTGTCGGGGGCGGTTACACAGGCTTGTGGACTGCGTGGTACCTGAAAACCCTGTCGCCGCAGCTGGCTATTTGTGTCCTGGAAGCCCACGTCTGTGGTTTTGGCGCGTCGGGCCGCAATGGTGGCTGGCTGATGGCAGCGCTCGAGGGTGAGGGTCGCCTGCTCGCCGGCCTGGGCCCAGAGCAGCGTCGTGTCGCATTGGCTGCGATTAAAGGCATTATTCCGGAGGTCGAGAGGGTGCTGGCTGAGACCGGCATTGCCTGCGATTACCGGCGCGGTGGCGGCATTTTCGCTGCCGCTCGCTATCCGGAGCAGGAGAGGCTGCAACGGGAACACCTGGACGATTTGCATGCCCACGGCTATGAGCAGGCGGACTACCATTGGCTCGATCCCTCTGCGCTGGCTGCCCGACTGGCCATCGAGCACCCGCTGGGTGCCATCTTTACGCCTCACATTGCCCGCATCCAGCCCGCCAGGCTTGTGCAGGGTTTGGCCAGGGCGGTTCGCGAGCTGGGCGTCGACATATTCGACGATACCCGGGTTCTCGCGCTGGGCGAGCAGACACTGGTAAGCGATCGTGGCACTGTGACAGCCGGGACGCGGGTCTTGGCTGTCGAAGGATTCAGTTACGAGTTGACTGACCGACGGCGGCTCGTCTTGCCGGTACAGAGCAGGATTATAGCGACGGAGCCCCTGCCGGATGAGCTCTGGAGGCGCCTTGGCCTGGCTGAGGGCGAAGTGTTTTGTGATGCCAGCCCCCTGATTACCTACGGTCAGCGCAGCGCCGATGGACGCCTGGTGTTTGGCGCTCGCGGTACCTATGAATTTGGCGGTCGTCCCAGGAGTGACTTCAGCAACCAGCGGCGGGCCTTCCAATCCATCCACCGCTTGTTACTGTCCTGTTTGCCTCAGCTTGAGGGGGTGCCCATTAGCCACCGCTGGGGCGGTACCCTGGGCGTGCCGCGCGGCGGTGTGCCTCACGCGGTCTATGATCCCATCAGCGGTAGCGCGACCGCCGGTGGTTACCAGGGTGAGGGGGTGGGCGCGTCCAACCTGATGGCACGTACACTGGCCGACCTGATCCTCGGTCGCGAGACTGAACTTACGACCATGCCCTGGGCACACCGAGCACCGGAAGCGTCGGTATTACGACGCTGGGAGCCGGAGCCATTGCGCTGGTTGGGTTACACGGCCACCAGCCTGTCGCAGGCCGCCCAGGAGTGGTGTTACCGACACCAGGTGCCGGGATTGCTGACGCAGGTCGCCCGCGCCAGCGGCCGACTTACCGAACGTTTGCGGGACTGATCTAACCGACATTGGCCGACAATGCTGTCGCATTTGGGGTGGGGGATTGTTATAGTCCTCGGTTCGTTAATTGGTTCAGTTTCGCTCGATTCAGGGGATGGTTTATGGCTTCACGGGGCGTGAATAAAGTAATTCTGGTAGGCAATCTAGGCAACGATCCCGAGACGCGCTATATGCCTTCTGGTGGCGCTGTCACCAATATCACGGTGGCCACCTCCGAGAGTTGGAAAGACAAGCAGACCGGGCAACCCCAGGAGCGAACCGAGTGGCACCGGGTGGTGTTTTTCAACCGCCTGGCGGAAATCGCGGGTGAGTACCTGCGCAAAGGATCCAAGGTTTACCTCGAGGGTTCGCTGCGTACCCGCAAGTGGCAGGACAACTCTGGACAGGATCGCTATACCACCGAGATCGTCGCCAACGAGATGCAAATGCTCGATAGCCGCAACAGCGGCCAGGGTGGTGGTTACCCGCAGGGGCAAGGTTCAGCACCGGCACCACAGGCAGCCCCGGCACAGGGAGCGGCCGCCGCTGCGGCACCCGCGGCAGCGCCAACTGACTTTGGCGATTTTGACGACGATATCCCGTTCTAACGGTTTCCGCCCTGACGTCTTCCGCGAGCAGTGACCCCGAGGCCCAGCGATGCGTGTATTGCTGATTGGTGCGGACACCTCGATTGGTATGGCCCTGCAGTCGCACCTGCTGCGCTGGGGGCGACACGAGGTTGAGGCACTGAATTCCTCGGCCTGCCGTTGGAAGAGTGAACGGCAGGCCAAAAAAGCCGCGCGTCGCGGGGGCTGCGATGCGATCATCGACGCCAGAATAATTGCGGCGTCTGATAGCGGGGAAATCCTTCACGATATCGATGTAAAGCGCTGTCACTGGTTGGCCAAAGCCTGTCAACGCAGCGGTATCCACTATGTTTATCTGTCCAGTTCCCGTGTATTTTCGGGGAATCGGGGCCGCCCTTACACAGAACTCGACACCCCCGATAATGAAGAAACCGTCGGGCAATTGTTGCTACAGGCCGAAAACTCAGTGCGCGATACTTGCGAGGCGCATCTTATCCTCCGGTTCGGACCGATATTTTCCGCACGTGGGATCAATGTGTTGACCCATATGCTCGGGCAGTTGACGACTGGCGGTACGCTGGACCTGAGTAGCCACTTGCAGGGCTGTCCGGTAGAGTCGATGGATGCAGCGCGGGTTGTGGCGGCGGTAATCGACCAGGTCAGTACCGGGGCCGACTCCTGGGGTACCTATAATTACTGTAGCTCTGACATCACCCACTGTTACGAGTTTGCGGAGGTGCTGCTGGCCAGCGCTTCCCAGTTTTCGGAGTTCGCTCCCAACTCGGTACAGTTGCAACCAGCTCCCGAAAAGGATCCGCTGAATCGACAGTTGGATTGCGGCCTTATTCTCAACACCTTTGCGATCAAGCAGGTGGCCTGGCGTGGCGCGATCGCAGATGCAGTGAAACACTATTTCGAATTGCAGTTACAACAAGAGGTCTCGTCATGAGCAAGGCAACTGACAGTGAGCCACGTCCGGTCCGGGTAGCGGTCATGACCGTGTCTGATACCCGTACCCTGGACGATGATACCTCCGGGCAGTTCCTGGTCGATGCGCTACAGGAATGCAACCATCAGTGTGCCGACCGGGCGATAGTCATCGATGACATTTACCAGATTCGAGCGGTTCTCTCAGGCTGGATAGCCGATTCCGACATAGACGCTGTGCTGGTTACCGGTGGTACCGGCTTTTCAGGTCGAGACTCCACGCCAGAGGCGGTGACGCCCCTCTTTGACAAAACGATCGACGGTTTTGGCGAGGTGTTTCGAGCGCTGTCTTTCCAGGAAATAGGGTCTTCAACCATCCAGTCACGCGCTATTGCCGGTTTCGCCAATAGCACTGTGGTTTTCTGTATGCCCGGTTCTACCGGCGCCTGTCGCACAGCCTGGAACGGCGTCATCCGGGAACAGCTCGACAGCAGCCATCGTCCCTGCAATTTCGTCGGCGTGCTCAATGTGCGGGAGAGCACCGGTTGAAGCCGCTGCTGCCGGTAGCCGAGGCGCTTTCCCAGGTACTGGAACGAGCTCAGCCCTCTGCGGAGATTGAGGAGCTGCCGCTACTGGAGTCTCTTGGTCGGGTGCTTGCGCGTGACCAGGTCTCTGCAATCGATGTACCGGGCGAAGACAACAGCGCTATGGACGGTTACGCCGTTCGAGTTGCTGACACCGGTGCCGCAGACCTGCCTGTGTCCCAGCGCATCCCGGCAGGCACCTCGGGCACACCTTTAGCGCCGGGTACAGTGGCCCGAATTTTCACGGGTGCACCCATTCCCCCCGGTGCTGACGCCGTGGTCATGCAGGAAGACTGCACGGTAGAGGGTGAGCGAATAGCCATCAACGCCCAGATCAGCGAAGGCCAGCACGTGCGTCCTGCGGGTCAGGACATCGCCAGGGGCAGTACCGTGCTGGCCACTGGCAGGCGGCTGCGTCCCCAGGATTTGGGGCTGCTGGCTTCGATAGGCTGCGCGACTGTACCGGTGTACCGCCCCCTGCGCGTGGCCATCCTGTCGACGGGTGATGAACTGGTCGAACCCGGTACCGCCGAATTGGCTGACGGACAGCTGTACAACTCCAACCGTTACACCCTGGCAGGCCTGGTACGGTCGCTGGGAATGACGGTGGTCGACGGTGGCATAGTCGCTGATGATCCCGAGCTGACCCGGGAGGCATTACAGAAAGCCGCCGAGAATGCGGATTGTGTGATTACCTCGGGCGGGGTTTCGGTTGGTGAGGAAGATCATGTAAAACAGCAGGTCGAAAGCCTCGGCCAGCTGGCGTTGTGGAAGTTGGCGATAAAGCCCGGAAAACCGCTCGCCTTCGGTAGTATTGGTGCCACGCCCTTTATTGGGTTGCCCGGTAACCCGAGTTCCGTATTTACCACGTTCTGCCTGATTGCCAGACCATTCCTACAGCGCCTTCAGGGTGTAAGCGAGATCGCTACGCCCAGCTTGCACGCCAACGCGGCATTCTCGGTTGAGCGACCCGGAAGCCGTCAGGAGTACCTTCGTGTCACCGTGAGTGATTCAGGGGGTGTGCTGGTGGCCACGCGCTATGCCAATCAGAGCTCGGGAGTGCTCAGCTCGGTGTCGCACTCCAATGCGCTGGCAGTGATCCCGCCGGGCACGACGGTAAGCGCTGGTGATTCGGTGGAGGTTCTACTTCTGGATTCACTGACTGCCTAGGCCGCAATGGGCAGCCCAGGCTGTGTTCAGTCGGTGAATTTCTGGAATACCAGGGAGGCGTTGGTGCCACCGAAGCCAAAGCTGTTGGACATTACGCGCTGTAGGTCAACATCATCGTGGCGGCTCACCGCGATCGGTAGGCCTTCGGCTTCCGGATCCAGGTTTTCGATGTTGGCTGAGGCAGCGATGAAGCCGCCGCGCATCATGAGCAGGGAATAAATCGCCTCCTGCACTCCGGCAGCGCCCAGTGAGTGTCCTGACAGTGACTTGGTAGAGCCTATCACCGGAATATGCTCCAGGCCTTCGTAAGCCGTGCGCACAGCTTTCAGCTCCTGAATATCGCCTGCCGGGGTGCTGGTGCCATGGGCGTTGATGTAGTCGACTGCGCCGTCGACTGTTGCCAGCGCCTGCTGCATGCACCTGACCGCTCCCTCACCCGAGGGGGCGACCATGTCGTAACCATCTGAGGTTGCGCCGTAGCCTACCAACTCAGCGTAGATCCTGGCACCTCGTGCCCTGGCGTGTTCCAGTTCTTCCAAGACCAGCATCCCACCACCGCCGGCGATAACAAAGCCATCGCGGTCGGCATCATAGGCCCGCGATGCGCGCTCCGGTGACTCGTTGTACTTGGTAGACAATGCACCCATGGCATCAAACAGGCTGCTCAGGGTCCAGTGCAGCTCTTCACCGCCACCGGCAAAGATGATGTCCTGCTTATCGAGCTGAATTTGCTCCATGCCATTGCCGATGCAGTGGGCGCTGGTCGAGCAGGCAGATGAGATGGAGTAGTTAACGCCCTTGATCTCGAATGGCGTGGCCAGGCAGGCTGATACTGTGCTGCCCATGGTCTGGGTAACCCGGTAGGGACCCACCCGGCGCAGCCCGCGCTCACGCAGGATGTCAGCAGCTTCGGTCTGGCTGGCAGAGGAGGCGCCGCCCGAGCCGGCGATAATGCCGGTGCGTACATTGGAAACATCGCTGGCG
>CAZPVJ010000183.1:0-2976 GCA_964590005.1 uncultured Alteromonadaceae bacterium
CTGGCGCACACCGGCGCCAAAGCGCTGGCGCATGACTTTCATGGGCACTTTGCCAGGACGGAAGCCGGGAAGACGGACATTTTTCGCTGCTTTCTGCAGACGGCTGTCCACCTCCACATCAACGCGCTCGGCGGGTACGCCAACGGTGAGACGACGCTCCAGTCCTGAAGTCGTTTCGATAGAAACCTGCATGGTAATTCCTCGTAGATCCGATAGCTGTCGAACGCCTTTAGCGCCCGTGTCGTGGCAGGCTCTGGCAAGCCTCCAGGGCTCACAGAACTTGCCGTAAATTTGGTGCGGAAGGAGAGACTCGAACTCCTATATTGACCCGCGCGACAAAAACTTTGCGCAAATATTGATCAATACCCTGCCTTCCACGAGATATTCATAGATTAAGTCTTTGAATATCAATTAGTTACACCGCCCCATTCCATTCGATCCTGCGATTGGAACCTGCTAATAGCAGTCCGCCTAATATGCAACTGGGTGCATACTAGACACAACTCGGGCGAAGTTAATTAAAGGCGCGGAATTATACCTAGATGAGCACGGTAGTAAAGAAGCTTAAAGCCTTGTTAGTGCACAGATTTCGGGATAGAGCCGGATCGCGACTGTTCCGCTACCGCTGCCTGCTCTGCTTCCCCTATTAACCTGGATAGAGGCAGGCCTAGTGCAGCACTGATCGAGACAAGGTTTTCCAGACTTATATTGCGCTCTCCCCTCTCGATGGCACCTATATAAGTCCGATGAAGCCCTACTTCAGCAGCAAGAGACTCCTGGCTGGTTAAACCCATGGCCTTACGCCGCTTAGCAATCACCTTGCCCAGGCTCGTCTTGTACTGTTGTGCATTCACACATCAAGGGTGAATGCATGATGACTTTATATCGACAGACTATAAGTAGCATTTAGGGTGCCCAATTGTTATTCTGCTCCTTACAACATGGCGATATTGGTACGAATAACGCCCTCTTAATAAGGACTCCTATCTCTCATGTCTCTCGAATACACGGTGGTAAGCAGCGGAACCATTGATCCGGATTACGCGTGCGGAACAGACAACGAATTTTCACGTGAAATCGAGACTTGGCTAAGAGCGGGTTGGATGCTCGCGGGGGGCGTGGCTGTCTCAAGGCGAGAAGCGGGCCTGACTTTCCACCAGGCGCTCTACCGAGGCTATAAACTGACAGACCTGCTATATCAATCGAGTTATTCCGCCGAATATCCTGGAAATTCTCATTAACGGTAACTGGTGCCCCAGTCCGTTGCTTTCCAACTCCGACAAACAAATCGTCAGTCTAATTCTTGAGGCGCTGAAGGCTGCCCTCCCCGCCTGCGGGTCTGGATTCGCGATTAAAGAGATTCTGGCGTCAAATTTTGCCCAGACGGAGTGGTATACACGATATCTACTGGTGAAACTGGAGCAGTCCGGTGTATTGGATCTGGAAAAAAGCACCAACACTCCGCCAAGAATGCGAGATATGTGGAGGATAGAGCAAGTATTCATAAAGCCTATCAAAGAGCGCTTATTTATTCACTCTACAAATGACACCCTATGGCCAACTCCCCCTATCCTGTCACCGGGACTGGAACGCCTGGTGTTGCAGGTCCAGGTTGATGAATGCCAGGGATTTATCAGGGAACGCTTACTTGAGCGTGGCGTCGATTGTGGTACTGCCTGCACTCCAACACACAGATTGGCGGGGTTGCTAGCTCATGCGACTCAAGCGCAAGTGTTCACCTGCCTTGAAACCGCGGTCAACGCCCTTTCACCAGGCCAGCTAAGATTGCTCGAATATGGGGAAAAGGGATTCGCCCTGCAGCGGGAGATTGGGGACCTGGCGCATAGTCTTTTTTATTCACATAGCCGCAGGAGGAAAACTGTCCCTCCTTATAACGGACCTCAAACAGTACTTGGCGGAACCTTATCCCGGTCGCTATTCAACGATTACTTGAGATGCGGTGACAGTTACTTCAATGTTGTCGATCCGGTCGAGCACAGTGCTGACGGTCATATATATGAAGAAGGCAGATAGGAATCATATTCCTCAAATCGGCATATATGGCTAAATGGTGAACTACCTCCAGGCGGTTCCAGGCGTTGCACTCTCATCACCCGCCTAAAAAAGGTCGATAATGCGCATTATGTTAAATCGAAAATTGCCCTCGAAAAACTGCCAATAATCTATCTTATGTTAAATGGGGTTCAACGCAAGATAGATTATACGCAAGAGCGCCACATTGATGGCGTCAGAGTCAAAGGAACAGTCGCACATCGCGCCCTTCTTTCTCCCTCGACACACTACCTCAACAAATACAGAAACCACTTGACCTTACAGTAACTGGAATGTCTACAGTAGCTTTATGCGTTCAAGGAGAGTTCTATGAGGGAAGCGCTAACGGTCTTTTTGCCCACCTATTTTCTTTTGTTTTTTGGATTTGCATTCGTGTGGCGAACCTGGAAAACCTATAAATTAACGGGAGTAAATCCTTATCGCCTGATGAGCAACCCTGGCGCAGAGGAGATTACCAGCCGCTATTTTCGTTTGCTGCCTTTCCTATCGCTTCTCGTAATGGTCGTTTATCTGCGTAAACCGCTGAAGCCTGCCACCCATTCCATCTGAAGGCTGCCACCCGGACCGGGGCAAAGCTGCCACCCATCGGAGCGTAGCGACGCGGGGTTTGCATTGTTACTCGGAAGCGGTGGTGCTCGTCAACTTTCTCTGGCGTTTACGCATGGAATCTCCTCTGAGGTTGATCTTGTAAGCGTTGTGCACCAGCCGGTCCAGGATGGCGTCGGCCAGGGTCGGATCGCCGATGACGGCGTGCCATTCCTCGATCGGCAGCTGGCTGGTAGCGATGGTGGAGCGGCTGCCGTGGCGGTCTTCCAACACCTCCAGCAGATCGCGCCGGTTCTCGGCGGTGAGCTTCATCAGCCCCCAGTCGTCAAGGATCAGAACGTCCACCTTGGCGAGGTT
>CAZPVJ010000184.1:0-6533 GCA_964590005.1 uncultured Alteromonadaceae bacterium
GCCGATGTGCTGACCATGGTCTTGCTGGCGGCCAACGGTCGGGCATTGAGCATAGGGGAGATTTACGAGCAGGCCAGCCAGATCTCGCAGATGGCGCAGACGCTGGACCTGCCACTGGCGACAGGTTTGGACCTTGCTGGCGAGACCAAGGTCGCCGCTGCACTGCTCTCCATGCGCCGCTCAAAGCTGATCCAGGGATTCGACAAGGGCGCCACCCCGATTTACTTCATCCCCGAGGGCCAGCATCTCGCCGCTGCTTATTACCGCAATACCATTACGCACCATTTTCTGCACGCGGGTTTTGGCGAGATGGCGTTGGCGCTCAGCGTCGACGACGTCGGTTATGCGGGCCTGGAAGAGATTACGCAGCGGGTTGCCCAGCTGAGGGAGTTTTTTAAATTCGACTTCTTCTTCCGTCCACAGGAAGAGTTGGTCCAGCAAGTGGTGAGCGAGTTAAACAGCCGTTATCCGGAATGGGACAAGCGCACCACGTCCATAAGGCGCCAGCTGAAACTCGCTCCGCCCCGATTCGGTCACGCCATCCTGCGATCGCTCGCCGAGGCCTACTACGTGGTGGCGGTAACGCTCAATGTTATGGGCGCTCAGCCTACCCCCGAGCGCAAAGCTTTCACTGAGAATCTGCTGGAGCGGGGCAGGGAAATGCTGCTGCGCAAGCAGATCAGCACCGAGTCCGCTCTGTCCAAGGAGCTCTTTGATACCGCGCTGAGGCTTTCAGGCCATCGGGATCTGCTCGGCGGCTACGACAGTGGGTTGGAAGAGCGCCGCGAGCAGTTCGCACGGGAAGCCCTGGAAATCCTCGCCGCGGTCAACCTGCTCCAGGAGGCCTACGATGCCAACTGGTTCCCGCCCCTGGGGGTGGCGCAGGATGACGTTCCCTGAGCTGAATCATCGACCAAAGATCTACTTCGGTGGCATTCGAATACCGCCATCCAGGCGGATAACTTCTGCGTTCAGATACGGGTTGGTAATTGCGTCCATCACCACAAACGCCAGTTCCTCCGCAGTACCCAGTCGCTTGGGGAAGAGTACGCTTTTGCCAAGGTGCGCCTTGAACGCCTCGGACTCTTCTCCCTGTCCGTAGATAGGTGTGTCAATCAATCCCGGTGCGATGGTGTTGAGGCGCACGCCGACGCTGCTCAGGTCGCGGGCAATGGGTAGTGTCATACCCACGATGCCACCCTTGGAGGCCGAGTAGGATGCCTGTCCAATCTGTCCGTCGAAAGCCGCAGCCGAAGCCATATTAATAATGCAGCCGCGGCTGCCGTCTTCGTCCATGGGTTCCTGCTGTGCCATGGCCGCCGCAGCGCGGCTCAGTACATTGAACGTACCTATCAGGTTCACCTGGATCACAAAATTGAATTTATCCAGGTTCAGGGGGACATTACTTCGATCAATCGTACGACCGGGAGCACCGAGACCCGCGGAATTAACGCAGGCGCGCAAGGGTCCCAGTTCACAGGCCTTGGCCACCACCGCATCGGCGTCGTCAGTCTTGGTAACATCGCAGCGCACGAAAACGCCACCGATCTCACTGGCTACGGCCGCGCCACGCTCTTCATTCAGGTCGGCAATTACGACTTTTGAACCAGCCTGGGCAAGTTGGCGGGCACAGGCTTCACCGATTCCGGATGCACCGCCGGTGACGATAGATGAGCTTCCTTCAAGATTATGTCGTGGCACAGTTGCTTCTCCTGGTTTGGTCAGTTTTTGCTTATAGCGTTGTTTTGGACTTTTTAGGGCCCGATGTGTCGGCGCCGTATTATACCCCCAAGCCGCCAGGGAAATGCCACCCTATGGGCGCCCACTGTTTCGCTTGCGCGATACGGGCGTTGGCGTAAAACGTCGATTCCATGACGAAACGCAGATTACACAAGCTGGCAATAGCGGGCTAGACTGAAGCTGACAGTGGCATAAGTGTCTATCTTTGAGTGTGGCCCGCGAAACCCCTACGCCTTTCCCGAGTCAGCTTAGCCAAGGGGCCAGGTGTCGAGAGATAATACGCAAGGGGATCTACCATGAATATTGCCAATGGATCGGATGCCGACAGTTGCCCCGTAACAGCCCTGTCTGACACCTTCAAGCTGTCCAACGATGAGTTGGAGGCCATCTTGAAACACGCGAGAGAGAGCAGTCCTGTGAGCCACCTGCCCGATATCGGCTATTGGGCGATAACGCGTTATGACGACATCAAGACCGTTCTCAGCGACAAGGAAAACTTTTCCTCTGAGATTACGCTGGAGCCTCTGACGCCTTATTCCCCTGAGGTGCTGGCGCTCTTGAAGCGTCGGGGTTTTTCGCCTAGACCAACGCTGTCGAACAATGAGCGAGAGGACCACGCCCGGATTCGCAGAAATGCGCAGGAAGCGTTCCGTCCCAAGCGCACCGCCAGTCTGGAGCCCTATATTCGCAAGCTGGTCAATGATGCGGTAGACAGCTTCGAAGCGAATGGGCAAGCCGATCTCGTTAAGCAGATGGTCTATGAACTGCCTGCGCTGGTGCTGTTTAAGCTGCTCGGGGTGCCTGAGGAAGACGTGCAAAAAATAAAAATGTGGGCCGATAGTCGCTTATTGTTGTCCTTCGGCAAACCCAGCCTGGAAGACCAGCTGACTGCTGCCGGGCATCTCGCCGACTATTGGGATTATTGTTTGGCGCTGGTGCAGCAGCGGATGGCGTCGCCGCAGGATGACCTGCCCAGCGACATGCTGGAGACGCGAGCCGGTGACGACAGTGTTCTTACTATCGAGGATATCAACAATGTGGTGTTTGGGCTGCTGTTGGCGGGTCATGAAACCACGACCAATATGTCGGCAAATGCGATACTGACGTTGTTGCAGCACCCGCGGGACTGGCAGGCGATTGTTGCGGATCCGACGCTTATCCCGAACGTGGTAGAGGAGTGTCTGAGGTTTCGGTCATCTGTGGTCGCTTGGCGCCGCCTGGTGAAACATGACGTTGAAATCCAGGGCCAAAAGATAGCAGCGGGTGAGCGAGTACTGTGTTTTCTGCCGTCGGCCAACCGCGATGAATCACGCTTTGATCGCGGGGAAACCTTTGATATCCATAGGGATAACGCGCGCCAGCACGTAGCGTTCGGTTTTGGCCGTCACGTGTGTCTTGGCTCACCATTGGCGCGCTTCGAGCTCATTGTGATCCTCGAGGAGTTAAGCAAACGCTTGCCCGGCTTGCGGCTGATGCCCGGCCAGAGTCTGCAACCCGTGGAGTCCGTGCAGTTTCGCGGCCCACAGGAGTTATGGGTGGAGTGGCAATAGCGACTCAAGCAGGACCTAAGCTCTCCTGGAATGGGCCTGTGGGTCCTGCCTGGTGCCCGCGGCGCGAGCTACGATTGTTTGGCCGCTATTCATGTACTGCCAAGCCTGATGTTAAAATTGGCCGTTTAGAAAATCATGGAACCCTGCATGAAGTTTCTCTGCGAAGAGCGCCTGGAAAACCCCTATCCTGATTACGCGGACTGGCGGGAAAATAAGCCCATTTGGTGGGCAGGTGATGTGCAGGGTTGGGTGGTCAGCCGGTACGATGATGTTCGCGCTGTTTTAAAGAACCCGGGTCTCTTTTCCTCCAGATCCATGGGCGAGGAAACCGGACAACCCGACGAGCAGGGTATAGCCCTGCCATTGCTAAGCGATGATCCGCCACGACACACACAGTTGCGTGCCATTGTGAACAAGGCCTTTACCAGTCGCGCGCTTAAGGTGATGGAGAGCGAAGTCGCAGACCTGGTAGAACAGATGCTGGATGAGCTGGATGCTCGCGGCCCGGTCGACATATCTGATTCCCTGACAATTCCACTTCCGGTAGCCATTATCGCCCGCTTGATGGGTATTCCCTTTGAGAGAAAAAACGACTTCAAGCGCTGGTCTGACGCATTGACCGGCACGGCCGAGGCGAGTGACCTGGAAGATCGCATGCCCGACATTATGGAGATGGCCGCCTATTTTCAGTCGCTGATACCCGAGCGGCGGGAGAACCCGGGTGACGACCTGATCAGCAAAGTAGTACACGCCAGCATCGACGGTGAGGGCCTGAGCGATGCGGACATTGTGGGCTTTAATATGTTGCTCATGATCGCCGGTAACGAAACCACGACCAACCTGCTGAGTAACCTACTGTATTACCTGGCCGATCACCCTGATACCTGGGATACCCTGAGAAAACAGCCTGCTTTGATTGACGCTGCGGTAGAAGAAATACTGCGATATGACGCGCCTGTCCACTGGGTCAGCCGCAAGGCTACGGCTGAAACCGAGATTCAGGGCCAATCGATAAAAGCGGGTGAAAACGTGTTTGTCGTGCTTGGTTCAGCAAATCGTGATGAGCGGCACTATACTGATTCTGACCAGTTTCGCCTGGATCGAGAAAGCCCAACTGACCACCTTACCTTTGGGCAGGGCATTCATTTCTGCATAGGCGCGCCCTTGGGTCGACTGGAAGCACGCTACGCCCTGCAGGGTATGTTGCAACGCTTCAAGAGCCTGAGACATGCAGGCGAGGGTGGGAATGAGCGCACGCACTCCAATATGTTGCGTGGCTTTCACCACCTCTGGCTGGAATTCGAAATGGATCACGAGGCTGTGAAAGCGGTTTGATGAGCGAGACAAAAATATGATGACGCCTGACTACATTCAGCAGCTGCGACAAATCATGGAATATGAGGCGGCGAGAACAGCGCCTCCCGAGGGCTGGCCGCATATGCCCGATATTCCGGCAGGTCGCTATGTCGACGAGCGCTTTTATCAGCTGGAAATCGATCACATCTGGCGTAAATCGTGGTTGTTGGCTGCGCATATCGACGAATTGCCTGAACCCGGTTGCTACCGTACCTGGGAGCGCGCCGGCCAACCCGTGGTGCTTACCCATACCGAGGCAGGGGAGATAAAGGCGTTCTACAACACCTGCTCGCACCGCGGCGCTCCGGTAGTGCTGGAAGAGTCCGGCAACAGTCGTCGCCTTACCTGCGCCTATCACGGTTGGTCTTACGATCACGATGGTGAGCTAAAAGGCCTGCGGGACCGCGAGGATTTTACCAACCTGGACCTCACCAGCCGAGGGCTCAAGCCGGTGCGCTGTGAACGATTCGGTAACCTGATTTTCGTAAACTTTGATACGACTGCTCCCTCCTTGCTCGATTGGCTGGGCCCCATTGCCGACGAGTGGGCTGAGTTCCAGTTCGATAAGTGCCGCCTGGCCGCGCGCCACAGCTTTCAGTTGGACTGTAATTGGAAAATCGCCATGGAAGCCAACACCGAGGTTTATCATGTGCGCAGTATTCATCCTACGACGGTGTCTCCGATTCTCGATGACCGGCGTAACGTGAATACGCTCTATCACAATGGACACGGCCGAATGATTGCGCCCACGCCTGAAGGTGGGCGTAACCTCGATGCGGTGGACTTGCCTGCAGATTTGCCGGAATTTGAAACAGTGGGTGAAATAGCCCGCACCTGTACGCAATCTTACGGGCTGTTTCCCAATCTTGTGGTACCGCTGAGCCAGTATGCGATCCCGCCGCTGTGTTTCTGGCCCACCGGTATCAACAGCTGCCTGATTGAGACCTGGACAATGGCGCCCGACTGGGGCGATAGGGACGCGCCTGATTTGTGGACTGTAAACCGGGGTGAAGAACTGTGCCAGGTGCTTCAGGAAGACACGCGATTTGGCCTGAGAATTCAGCGGTCCATGGAGTCTGCTGGTTTTGAGGGTGTGCCACTCAGTTACCAGGAGGCGCGCATCTACCATTGGAACGAAGCAGCTGATCGTATGATCGGGATTGACAACATCCCTAACGAACTGCGAGTCGCGCAGGTTATCGGTAATGAATGGATCTATCCGAATGACCCGCGCGTAGAACTCAGTGCGTCCGAACGCGACCGCGCAGAGCTCGCCGGATAAGTACAACACGGGTTGTAAGCAGGCAGGGCCCCTGCGGTCACGCGCAGTTGTTGCAGTCGTGTCGACGCCGACCACCTAATGGATTTCAGGACCACAATGAACCAGAGAATTGAACGCATCGCCAGCGAAGTGCGACGTCGCTTCCACCGAGCAGGTGCGATATTGCTTGCCCGAGGACTGGCTCTCTTTGTCTGCGCAGTTCCGGTGGCCCTTGGTCAGGGCGGCACTGCAGTGCCGGTGGGTGTTGCCGAATCTGAAACCCAACCGATCTTTCGTCAGCTGCAGGTAACCGGGTCTGTCACCTCCGCGCGCAGTGCGCGGCTCTCCGCTGCTACCAGCGGTCAGGTTAGCGCCATGAACGTGGACGCTGGCTCTCGTGTTGTCGCTGGTGAGGTCTTGTTGACCCTCGACCCGGAAATTCCCGAACTGGAATACCGCGCCGCAGACGCGCGTGAGAAGCAGGCGAGGCTGGCGCTGGCTGATGCCAGGCGTCGTTTGGATGAGGGGCGTGAACTGATACCCCAACGCAGTATCGCCGAGAGCGAGGTGCGCGACCTGGAGGCCGAGGTTGCCGAGGACGAGGCAGCGCTGTTGGCGGCGAGCGC
>CAZPVJ010000185.1:0-34141 GCA_964590005.1 uncultured Alteromonadaceae bacterium
CAGGGTGGGGCTTTTTTGTATCTGCTGGAGTGGAATGCAGACGAGAACCCGCCGGGACGCCGGCCGCCGGGACGCCGGGCCGCTGGGTTCGACAAACTGCGACCACGGGAGCAGTTTGCTACGAGCCGCCCAGCGGCGAAGCCCGCAGGGTCACAGCACCCCTGAGGGTGCTGTGATTAGTCCCGTCCGGTCCGCCATATACAAACAAGCCTCACCCGCAGGGTGGGGCTTTTTTGTATCTGCAGGAGCGCTAACCAGCTCCGCGCCCTCCCGTTTGATCAACTGCCACCAGAATTAGATTTCTAAGATAGCGCCCAGCACTTTAGAATGTAGGGTTCACCCCGACTGAATTGATTGAGGCCTTGTTCATGGTTGAATTTTCCGAGACATCCCTGCGTTACCAGGAAGCATTAACCGCTTTTATGGAAGCGCATATCTATCCGAACGAGCATGCGTATGCTGAGCAGCTCGCAGCGGCGGAGGATCGGTTCGCCTACTTGCCGTTGATGGACGAACTCAAGACCAAGGCCAGAGAGGCGGGCCTATGGAACCTTTTTGTGCCACCTGCTCACGCGGAGTTCTGTGATCATGAAGGACTGACTAACCTCGAGTACGCACCCCTGGCAGAAATTATGGGCAGGGTGCTGTGGTCACCTGAGGTGTTTAATTGCAACGCGCCCGATACCGGCAACATGGAAGTGTTCATGAAGTACGGCACGCCGGAGCAACGCGAGCGTTGGCTGACGCCACTGCTTAATGGCGAGATTCGATCGTCTTATGCAATGACTGAACCCCAGGTTGCCTCATCCGATGCAACCAACATAGAACTCAGTATCAAGCAGGACGGTGACGAGTGGGTGCTTGATGGGCGTAAGTGGTTTATTACCGGGGCGATGTACGAACGTTGTGGGATCATGATCGTAATGGGTAAATCCGACCCCGATAACGCCAACCGCCACAAGCAGCAAACCCAGGTGTTGGTACCCAAGGGAACGCCCGGCCTGGAAGTTATACGGCCGCTGACTACCCTCGGTTACGACGATGCCCCCATTGGGCATGCCGAATTGCGTTTCAACGAGGTGCGTGTGCCATTGGAGAATGTGCTACTGGGAGAGGGCAGGGGTTTTGAGATCGCCCAGGGCCGTCTCGGCCCTGGCCGCATCCACCACTGTATGCGCCTAATTGGCGCGGCCCAGCGCTCGCTGGAGCTGGCCTGTAAACGGGTGACTGATCGGGAAACGTTTGGCCGAAGTCTGGCCCAGCACCAGTCGGTGCGCGAGGATATTGCCCGCAGCTATTCAGAGATAGAGATGATGCGCCTGCTGGTGCTGAAAACGTGCCAGAAGATGGACGAATCCGGCGCGAAAGGTGCCATGGACTTGATAGCCGCCAGCAAGATCAGTGTGCCACTGATGGCGCAGACTGTTATCGATCGCTGTATGCAGATGCATGGCGCGGGCGGCTTGACTGAAGATTACTGCATGGCCGAGGCGTTCAACTACGCTCGTTGGTGTCGACAGGCCGATGGTCCCGACCAGGTGCATCAAATGGCGCTGGGCAAGATGGTCATCAACCGCTATTCGCCCCAGTGACACCCAACCGTAAAGTGGGATAGAGAACAGGCTAAACTGGACTGACGTTTAGCCGAGTTCGCCCAAGAGGCGAGGAGCTGCTGCCTACCGATGCTGCGACGTATCCTCCTGCCAACGATTGCACTCGTACTCGTATACGGGCTGTGGATCAGCGGTGATTTTGCCGAGGTCGCCAGTGGCGTTGCCTTGTTCCTGTTCGGCATGCTCTGCATGGAGCAGGGCTTTAAAGCCTTCAGCGGCGGCGGCTCCCTGCAGCGGCTGCTCAATCACGCGACTGACCGACTCTGGAAGAGCCTCAGTTTCGGCTTCTTCAGCTCAGCGCTGACACAATCCTCGTCGCTGGTGTCAGTGATCACGATCTCTTTTCTTAGCGCAGAGATGATCAGTCTCGCCCAGGGCGTCGGCGTGATATTCGGCGCCAACCTGGGTACGACGACCGGTGCCTGGATCGTTGCCGGCTTCGGCCTGAAAGTTAACATCTCCTCCTACGCCATGCCGATGCTGGTGCTTGGTGTCCTGTTACTGATGCAGTCCCCCTCGAGAGTGAAAGGCATTGGTTGGATCCTCGTGGGCATAGGCTTCCTGTTTCTGGGTATATCCTTTATGAAGGAGGGCTTCTCCGCCTTCGCCATGGATATGGATCTGAGCCAGTACGCGGTGGCCGGCCTGGCAGGGCTGTTGCTGTTTACTGCTCTGGGCATCTTGGCCACGGTGGTTATGCAGTCCAGTCATGCAACCCTGGCGCTCACGATTACAGCGCTGGCGGCAGGTCAGCTAACATACGAGAACGCCCTGGCCCTGGCGATAGGCGCTAACGTGGGTACGACCGTTACCGCCTTGCTGGGCTCCATTGGCGCCACTGTCAGCGGAAAACGCCTGGCGGCCGCACACCTGATTTTTAATGGGGTTACCGGTCTTGTGGCGCTGGTCTTCATCGGTCCGTTGGCGATAGCCGTCAGTGGCATCAGCCAGGCTATCGGCATTGCCAGCGATGATTACACCTTGAAGCTGGCGGTATTTCATAGCCTGTTCAATGTATTGGGGGTTGCGCTTATGGTGCCGTTTATTGGCACTATGGTTGCGTTCCTTGAGAAACACCTGCGCAGCGCCACCGTAGAGCGAGACCTGCCGCGTTATTTGAGTACAGCATCTCTTGAATTACCCGACGTGGCGTACCGCGCATTGTATAAGGAGACGCTTCACCTATTTGACAACGCCTTCAGCCTGGTGGCGCACGGTGTTAGCCTGCGCCGGTCTGCCTTGCGCGAGGAGCAGGACTTACAGCTCCTGTTGGACGCTCCCGTAGAGTTGATTGAAGTTGATCTCGACGATCAGTACTCGCGGATGATAAAGGATATTTACAGTACCAATATTGAATTTGCCAGCCGCGCACAGGTGGTGGTGCCCTCCGATTTTTCCACGCGGTTTACCGCCCTGCGCAATGCCAATATGGAGATTACGGCGGCCATAAAGGCCACCAAGCACCTTCGCAAGAATCTCAAAGGCTACCTGCGCAGTCGCAACCCCTATATACAGCGGGAGTACAATCGGTTCAGGCTACGGGTCGGCAGTACCCTGCAGCAGATAGCGGCGCTGTCTGAGCAGGATGATCCAGTCGTTACCCTCCTGGTATTGGACCGTACCAGGGTAGAGAGCGCTGACGCTGCTGCCAATGCGGCCTCGGCGGTCGACCGTCTTATCCGCGATGGCTCGATAAGCTCGCAGATGGCCACTTCGCTTATCAATGATGGCGCCTACACGCGTGATCTGGTCAATCATTTGCTGTCGGCAACCGAAGGGATTACACGCTCCAGGCTGACTGGTGACGAGTATCTCGAGAGTGAAATGGCCCTGAATATTGATGAGATCGCCGATATCGCTCGTGGATCCGGCCTGGGAGCGGCAGTCACTGTTGAGGGTTCAGACGATGAAGATTGAAAAGCACCTGGCGAAACTGGGACGTCTCATTGGCCTGGGAGAAGACGCCGATAAAGAGCAGATCAGGAAATTGCACAAAGTGCTGAAGGCGCTTAAATCTGACCAACACAAGCTGGAAAAAAAGCTTGAAACTGCCGAGGGTGAGCACAGCAGGCGCAAGATTCAGCAACGCCTGGACGTAATTGCCGTCCAACGAGAGAAGGGTGTGAGGCTCTACAAGAGGCTGAAGGCGGGATTGTCATCGACCTCGGCAGAGCCCTGAAAGGCTGACAGCCGGATTAAAAGTGGTAATATTTTACGTCTAAAGTGTGGGGCTTTGCAGATGCCGTGAAAAGAGCACATACTTTTTTGCGATCCCCGCGACCGTTGGACAGTGTTTGCAGTGCGGTCTCAGTCATTATCAATAGGGTTACCGGCAACGGGCACCGAGGAGAAAAAGGCTATGCAACTTAAAGGCAAAACAACCCGGAAATCCCCGCTGGCGCTAGCGGTTATTGCGGTCTGCGGTACCGTGCCATTGCCGGCGGTCGCGCAGAGCGTACTGGAGGAGATTGTGGTCACTGCCCAGAAGCGGGAGCAGAACCTGCAGGATGTGGGTATCGCGGTTTCGGCCTTTACCGGCGATCAACTGCGGGCTTTCAATGTCCAGCAAAGTTTTGATGTTGCGTCATTCACCCCCGGGGTTCACATCAGCGGCAACCTCGCAGGACAGAATACGCAGTTCTCTATACGCGGCGTTACCCAGAATGACTTTAATGACATTATCGAATCCCCGAATGCCGTCTACCTGGACGAGGGCTATATCGCAGTCGCCCAGGCCCAGACCTTCGCCGTCTTTGATATTGAGCGAGTGGAAATTCTGAAAGGTCCGCAGGGCACACTATTTGGGCGTAATGCCACCGGTGGCCTGGTGCACTACATTTCCAACAAGCCCAGTTTCGAAGAAACCACCGGCTATATCGATCTAACGGTTGGCCAGTTCGATGTAGACAATGACGCTAACCGGTATACCGTTGAGGGCGCCTTCGGTGGCCCGATTTCAGACACAGTCGCGGGCCGGGTAGCCTTCCGCTACAACAACCAGGACCCTTACCTCGATAATATTTACCCCGACCAGGTGCCCGACTTCTTTGTGGGTGGCGAATCCCCGGGGAATGGCGCGGGAGCCGACCTGGGTGATGACGACACCATTGCGGCCCGTGCAGCGCTGGCATTCCGACCCTCGGATAGCCTCGACATTACCTTGTCGGGTAACTACGCAGATTCAGAGGTCAGCACCGGTCCCTACCAGTCGAAGTCGACCATTGCGGTGGTGACCGACGGTGAACTGGTTAATGTGATTGATACGCCGCGCAACGAAACCCGCCTGAGCATTGATACCGCTGGCGGTGATGCCGGTGGTGACGCTATTGACGGCGACGAATTGCTGCCTGGCGCAGGCATCGGACTGGACGACGGCCGACTGGCGCCCGGAGGTGACTTCTTTGGCTACATCGACCGAGATGATGACGACTTTGAATTCTCCAGTGACTTTGCCTTTGACGACCAGGGTTCCACCGAGTCCTGGGGCTTGAACGCCCGCGTCGAGTGGGAGATGGACGGGGGTACGAAGTTGACCTCGGTCACCGATTACAAAGATTACGAAAAGCTGCTTTTTATCGACGTCGATGCGGCGCCGGTCAATCAGCTGGCCAATTACGCCGGGGTTGATGCGAGTAGCTTTACCCAGGAATTCAGACTCAATGGCGAAACCGATAACTCCCGTTGGGTTGCCGGTGTTTACTATCTCAACATCGATAACGACTCGG
This sequence comes from uncultured Alteromonadaceae bacterium, assembly GCA_964590005.1. GTDB lineage: Bacteria > Pseudomonadota > Gammaproteobacteria > Pseudomonadales > Halieaceae > CALJFL01. The sequence continues at coordinate 5,339 of CAZPVJ010000185.1, forward strand.
ATAACGGTTTGAAAGCCCCGGCAAACAGCATCCTGGGCATCTTCGCGTTTCCGTTGGATGTCGGGGTTGTGGCCTCCCTCGAGACTGATTCCTACAGCCTGTTCGGTCAGTACGAATACGACTTTTCAGATCGCCTGACCGGTATTATTGGATTGCGCGGTATTCGAGAGGAAAAGGATTTCGAAACGGGTATTGGCTTTTTCGCCTCAGCGGGGAACGACGTGGTTAACTCCGGGCCCTTCATACCGAACTTTACCGGTGCGGGCGACCCCTTCTTTTTCGAGGACGATACCTCCGACAATTTGTGGACCGGTAAGCTGCAACTGGATTTCCACGCCAGTGAGGATCTGCTGCTCTACGGCGGCATTAATCGCGGCGTGAAGGCAGGCAGCTTCAATGCGCCACTACTGGGGTCCTACCTTGGCTCCGGTGGTGATGCGGGCCTGCCCTACGACGAAGAGATCCTGTTGGCTTACGAGGTGGGTTTCAAGTCCACCCTCGGCGATGGGAGTACGCGCTTGAATGGCTCGGCTTTCTACTACGACTACGAAGACTACCAGGCCTTCCTGTTCGTCGGAGTCGGTGGCGTAGTGATCAATGCTGACGCTGAGTCTTACGGTATGGAGTTGGAGCTGCAGACAACCCCGATGCCCGGGTTGGATATTATTCTTAGTGCATCCTACCTGGACTCTGAAGTCCAGGACCTGCCCTTGCGCAGTGGATCGCCGTTACCGCCGCGAGACGTGGAGCCAACCTACGCGCCCGAGGTACAGGCGGTGGGTGTGGTGCGTTACACCTGGGACGGCCTGGGTGGCGTCATGACCGTGCAGGGGGACGTCAGCTACTCTGATTCCTACTATTACAACCTGCGTAATTTTGATGCCGATGAGTTTGATAGCTACACCCTGGCCAATGCGCTGCTGAGCTGGCAGTCATCAGATGGCACATGGACTGTTACCGGTGCTGTCCGCAACCTGACCGACGAACGCGCAGGTATTCAGGGCTTCGACCTGGCGACTTTGTGTGGCTGTAACGAGGTCTCCTACCGATCGCCCCGTGAATACACGCTGGGGCTGCGTGTCGAGTTCTGATCCCGTTGGGTCCAAGTCACCCCTGGTAGTCAACCGGGGGTGAGTAATGGGGCCCTGATCTATCAGATCCGAAATCAAAAGGGCGCGGCGCGCCCTTTTTTGATGCTGCAGTGAGGATGAGACCACCATGAAGATACTGGTTGTGGGAGGCACTGGTTTTGCCGGCGGCTATGCGGCGCTGTATTTAAAGGATCAGGGCTACGACGTCACGGTAATGTCCCGCTCGCGCCCTCGTGGAACCTCGGCCCTCAACGATCTGCCGTTTGTGCAGGGTGACTATGTCAAAGACGATTTCTCTGATGGTCGCCTGGTGGGCTATGAGGGATTGGTGTTCTGCGCCGGGGTCGATGTGAAGTACTTCCCCTGGGACGGTTCCGTTACGCCCGAGGCCTTCTACCATGATCTTAATACGGTGGCGATTCCCCGGTTTTTCGACGCCGCAAGATCAGCGGGTATCTCGCGAACAGTCTATCTCGGCAGTTTTTATCCCCAGGTTGCACCGGAGCGTATTGCCGAGGACCCCTATGTGCGCTCTCGGTATAAGGCGGACGAGGCCATTCGTGCTATGAGCACGTCAACGTTTAATGTTTGCAGCTGCAACGCACCCTATATTCTTGGTTACACACCCGGGTTTGATGTTGAGCACCTGGTGACGCTCGCCACCTATGCACGAGGCGAAGTGGACGGTGCACCGATATTTGCCCCACCGGGCGGCACCAATCACATGACCTGTCGATCGGTAGCCCAGGCGCTGCAGGGCGGTCTGGAGCGGGGTGCGTCCGGCAAGGCCTACCTGATCGGTGATACCAACCTGACCTGGAAATCCTACTTTGAGCTTTGGTTTGCGGCCGCGGGAAATCCCCGGGAACTGGAAGTGCGAGAAGACGAGCACCCGATCATTCCACGGATGATTATGTATGCCGGGGTCAACGCGCTGACCGCCTACGACCCTCCTGAGGATGAGACCCGCCTGTTAGGCTATGAACGGGGCGCCCTGACCACGCATATAAGCGAGTGCTACCGGTATTACTCCAGTCGATAAGCCCCTGGCCTCAGGTGGGCAGGTAGTCGGCGGTGAGTTCCTCTGACACTGTCCATAGCTTGCGCGCCATGGCTTCATCGCGGATATAAGGGGTTTCTCCTTCGTTGACATTGCAGTCTGCAAAGTAAAAGCCCCGTACGCCTTTCAGGTCCGGGCTGGATGCAACGTAGCATGTAGTCGCGGCGCCTTCGGGAATATCCTTCATGAATGTCCAGCCGATCAGTTTTGCCGCAAACTGTTGCCAGGCCGGGAGGTGTTTGCCCAGATTGGTCTGGATCACACCGGGGTGCACGCTGTTAGACGTTGCGCTGGTGTCCGACAATTGCCGTGCAAGTTCCAGCGAGCACAGGGCGTTGGCCAGCTTTGAAACGCCGTAGGCGCCCCAGGGGTCGTAGTGCTGGCTGCCGTCAAGATTGTCAAATTCTATACCTTTGTCTGCGCGCCGGTGCGCCAGCGAACTGAGAATAGTGAATCGGCCCTCCGGGGCTGCGAGCACCGGCTCGCGCAACTGGTTAATGAGGATAAAGTGTCCCAGGTGATTGATCGCAAACTGGCGTTCAACACCATTGGTCAACTCCAGCTCCGGGAGCGCCATGATGCCGGCATTGGTGACCAATCCATCCAGTGGTATATCCAGCGCCTTGATGCGGTCTGCGCAGGCCACCACCGAACTCCAGTCTGCCAGATCCAGATACATTGGCGTGGTTGTTCCCGTCACACTGGCACAGGCGGTCTCAGCCTTGGCCTGGGTGCGTGCGATGCCGATCACGTGGGCACCGCGCAGGGCGAGAACTCGCATGGTCTCCAACCCCAGGCCGGAGTTGGCCCCGGTTATGGCGATGGTCTTTCCGCTGAGGTCTATACCCTGGGTGACCTGCTCGGCGGTGCTGCTGCCGTCGAAGTTATTCGGTGGCGGCGAGGCTGTCACAATCTGCGCTAACACGCTGGCGGGCAGGGCGCTCATGACACTGAGGGTGAGCATGGCCTGCAGTACGTCGCGGCGGTGTAGGTTCCGGTGGGTCATCGTCTGTACTCCTGCGAGTTATTCAGCGGCTAATGTAGTGCCCCCGGCGCGATAAGTCGACCCGTGGACTCTTGCGCCCTGGCTTCCAGGGCGTCGCGGTTTATGCCGGGTGCTGATGAGCCGGGCGAGATTGCTGGTCGCAGGTCGCATCGCAATTTGCCTGCGTTGCAATGCAAATGGCGAATTGCCGATAAGCCGCAGATCCTGGGCGCACAGGTGCCTGTAGCCCTGAGCAGGGGCTAAGCGCCTGATATTGCACGGAAACTGACAACTTTTGTCGCACTGTGGTGTCCAAGTTTTGTACTGGCCCGTGCCTTGCATCCACCGTTGGGCAGATCTGGTGGCCGTTGGTCGGCGTAATCGTTTGCAGAAAGACCAAAGCATGAGAAGATGAGAAGCAGATGAAGAATAAGCGGTTGTTGTTTGTGACCCCGCAGTTACCTCAGCCGATACAAGAGGCTGCGGATAACGCAAGCTGGCAGGTACTGGCGCTGCTGGCCGAAGAATACGCGGTCACGCTCGCCTGCCCCCTGACTGAGGAAGAAGACTCGGCCGCGTCAGACTTACGCCAGAGAATCCGTATCTCCGATTACATTCACCACCGCTTCGATGCTGAGCTGGTCCATCGTGAGCCCGATGCCAGCGGTAACGGAGACCTGGGGCTTAGCACAGGCCTGGCGACGCAGATCCAAACCGTGGCCGATGACTTCGATATCCTGGTGATAGACCATTTCGTCTCATTCTATTACCTGCCGTTGAATTTTGCTGGAACCACGGTCTATAACGCGCATGCCGCCCACTTCGACCGGGAAGATAACGGTCCGGACGCGCGCGGTTTTTCCATGGCCAGACTCTTTGGCAACCTGGAGGTGCCGCATCTCCGCAAGCGAGAGGTGCAGGCCTGCACCCAGGTAGACCTGGTATTTGCACCCCCGGCGGATGCCGCGGCGTTGGCGGATGCGGGCGTTCCCTTTGGTAAACTGCAGTTTTCACTCACCGCTCAGCGCGAGCAGGGCGATGCTGGTGGATCGCGCGATTTTCATGCCACCAATAAACGCCTGGGTTATGTGGGTTATCTTGGGGACGAGAAAAACGTCAATAGCCTGTTGTGGTTCATCAAGACTGTATGGCCGATTGCCTTGCAGCAACACCCCGACCTGGAATTGCAGCTGGTAGGGAAAGATCCTGACTTAAGGCTGCTGTCGGCCGCGATGGATTACCCGGGAATCAGTTTCCAGACTTCACGGGGTAATCCCGATCTTCAACCCCTTGATTGCCGTATTACCATCGACCCCCTGCTTTACGAGGATCATGCTGAAGCCAAACTATTGAACGCCATGGGCAGGGGCATACCTACGGTGACGACCCGCCTGGGAACGGCCAATTCAACGTTCGCCGATGGCGACGGGGTGCTCGCCTCCGATGGCCCCAGGCACATGGCTGCGCAAATCGATAAGTTGCTGACGGACAAGCCGTTGTGGAACAAGTTGAGCGAGAGTGTCGAGTTTATGGTCCGCGAACGCCTGCCGCACAACCAGACCTTTTACAGCATGCGGCGTGCGCTGGACGGCTTTGCCCAGGCGGGTACCGCCTAGATTCAGCCCTGCTTGCTGCGGCTCTGCGGCGGTTTCGCTTATCCGGTATAATTCAAGGCTCTTTCAGGCCACAGGTTCTCGGGATATGTCCGAAGACTCATTGATACCTGCTGTGCAAATCCACAGTGGCGAGAAGTTCGTCAATGACAAGGGTATCACCGCCATTAAGGATGGTATCAAGGCGACTCGCCAGGATGGCGAGCGCCTGGCCAAGCCTGACTGGCTGCGGGTAAAAGTGCGCGGGGGCGCAACCTTTGAGAAGGTCAAGGGTATCGTCCACGAACACCGTCTTGCCACGGTCTGCGAAGAGGCCAAGTGCCCCAATATGAGCGAGTGCTGGAGTGCCGGCACTGCCACCATTATGTTGATGGGCGATGTCTGTACGCGCGCCTGTCGTTTCTGCGCCGTCAATACTGGCAATCCCCGCGGCTGGCTGGACGCTGAAGAGCCCGACAACACCGCCCAGTCTGTGGCGCTGATGGGGCTGAAGTATGTGGTCCTGACCTCGGTCAATCGAGATGACCTGCCCGATGGCGGCGCCGGTCACTACGCGGCGTGTGTGAGGCGGGTCAAGGAGCGAAACCCGGACACCGCGGTAGAAGCACTGACCCCGGATTTTCTGGGGGTGATGGCGGATGTTGAAACTGTCGTGGATTCCGGCATCGAGGTTTTTGCGCAGAACGTCGAGACCGTAAAACGACTCACTCACCCGGTTCGCGATCCAAGGGCCAGTTATGAGCAGACGCTGGCGGTGCTCGCCCATGCGAAAGCCCATCGCCCCGATGTGCTCACCAAGACCAGTCTGATGCTTGGGTTAGGCGAAACCGAGGATGAGATTTGTGAGTCGATGGATGATCTTCGGGAGGCCGGGGTGGATATCCTGACCTTCGGCCAATATTTGCAACCAACGGCAAATCATTTCCCGATCGATCGCTACGTGACTCCTGAGCAGTTTGAAACCTACCGGCAGTGGGGTCTCGAAAGGGGCTTTCTGGAGGTGGTGTCGGGCGTACTGGTGCGCTCCAGCTATCGCGCGGAGCAGGTTCTGCAAAAAAATAATGTGGGACTTGGCAACTGACCAATAAAAAGCCCGGCGTGGTGGCCGGGCTTCGCGGTCTTCTTAATCGAACCCTCTGATCACTTACCGTGTACCCGGTCGAGACCGTCACGTATACCGATGGCCCAGCTGGTGAACATCCTGCGGACATCTGCCTTGTTGGATACGCTGGTATTGGCACCCCAATAGCTGTTGCTGCTGCGCGAATCCTTGGCCAGCCCCAGTACCTCGCCGGTCTCTGAATCGCCATAGGCTACTGCCACGGCTATGCTGCCGGCGCCCTCGGTGTAGACGCGGGTACGACCCACCGCGCGCGATTGGTTATCATCCTTGGGTGCCGAAGGTGCAATCGCGGTGATCATGGCTGCTATTTCCAGCACATCATCGCCGGGCTCATCGACCACTTCATAGCCGCCTTTTTCTTCCAGCTGCGTGACCATCACCTCGTGGAACATCGCCTGCAGTTCCTGCTTGTCCTTGTCGGTCAGCTCCCAATCCTTGTTGCCGGCCACCGAGGTGGACCGGGACGGTTGGATGATCTCGATTTTGTCGACCCCCAGCGGCCGCACTAGCACGCGGTTGTATTTACCCAGATTGGCATCGGGGTCGAGGTAGGCCAGCTGCACCCGGGAATTGTCGACCTTGTGCAGGTTGCCCATGATGACCTCGGCATCATCGCCGGTCTGTATCTCCGGTTCACCGGCACAACCGGCCAACACTGCAAGCGTCGCCAGGGCGGCGAAAAATTTTGTATACATTTTTTGGTTTCCTTCTATTAGGCTGTCGATCACCTGGCCGAGCGTGCGGGCGCGGCTCCAACGCGCATGGTAACTATCCTGATGCGGAAAACCAAGTTGCTACAGACTCTGGATCCGGCGCCCGTGCACGGCGTGTCACTGCGTAACGTGCAATTATTGCGTCTGGACTTGTTGAACGTCGAGGCGCCGGGAAATAAGTGGTTTAAGCTGCAAGCGTACGTAGAGCTTGCACGCGAATCAGGCATCAAGCGCCTGGTGTCTTTTGGCGGTGCCTGGTCCAATCACTTGCACGCTCTGGCGGCCGTCGGTGCCAGTCAGGGTTTTGCGACAGTGGGGATTGTGCGGGGTGACGACGACAGTGCGCCCAGCGCTACACTGCGAGACTGCCACGACCTGGGGATGTCTCTGGAGTTTGTATCCCGTCGGGAGTATCGGCAGCGGTATGAAGCGGAATACCTGGCCAGTCTGGACGATCGTTTCCCCGGCTCGATAGTTGTCCCGGAGGGTGGCGGGGACGACCGGGGCGTCAGCGGCTGCCGGCAAATAGGCCGCTTACTGGCTGCTGAGATTGACAGGCCGGGGCGGGTGGTGGTCGCAGCGGGTACCGGAACCACGCTGGCTGGAATCGCGGCTGAACTTGATCTGTCCTGGGAGCTTATAGGCGTCTCCGCCCTGCGCGGCGCTCTCGATCTCGATGCCCGTGTTGCTGCTGCCGTGAGAGCTCAGGTTGGCGATGCCACGACTGCCCGCTGGCGCGTAGAGCATGATTATCACTGCGGTGGTTTCGCCAGGGTCAGTCCGGCACTGAAAGCGTTTATGCTCGAATTCGAGGCGGTGCAGGGCATTCCGCTGGACCCGGTATACACCGCCAAAGCGATGTTCATGGTGCACTCGCTAAGGTCGGCGGGCATCTGGGATAAAGACGAGGCGCTGACAGTTGTTCACACCGGTGGTTTGCAGGGCCGGCGGGGTTTCGACTGGCTAGGATGACAGGCTCCCCTGGTCTGTTGGCCACTTCTGGCCGGCCACAAAAAAACGACACAGCTCCTCGTCGCTGTCACCAAACGCCGCGATCAGCGTAGGCCTTACACTCTGCTCAAAGTGATCGTCGAGTAGCTGCTGGAGCTCCAGGCAGGGCAGGCCTTCAACATCGGAGAGCAGTGTGGGGGCTAGCCATTGCAGGCGGGGCAGTATCGCCAGGCGCTCGTAGGCGGCGGCCTTCAGGTGCCCCGCCAGCTCGTTATGGCGCAGCCAGTGCTCTATGGGTCGCTCTGCATTGTGCCCTCGCGGTGCCGCCTGGGGTTGCGATGGGTTACTGAATAGCCAGCCTTTGATTTCGACTTCGTAAGCGAGATCGGTGATGCCGAGTTTTTCCAATTCGGTGCGCGCCGCGGTTTTTTCTGACAGCCTGATTTGCCGTTGCATCATGTGCTCAACCTTGAGATCAAGGCGGTCACGACTATTCGGACCGAGCCACACATGCCAGTGACGCGATAGCGGGTCGGAGCCTGTCGCACCGTGAGCCAGGAAATACTTAACGGCCAGCTCCAGATGGTAGTGTCGCTGCCGCTCACGACAGAAATACAGGCAATCAAATTCGCCCAGCGTCTTCGATCCTTCTCTTACCGGCAGATTGTGTGCCAGCAATTCTACGCTCGGGTCCTCCTGTAGGAAGAAGTGCCACAGCCGCTCGAAGTAGAGTCCCAGCCGGGACTGTGGCTTGTTGGCCAGGTAGTCGAGCAGCTGTCGCGGCTCGCGGTCCAGCCGGGCCAGCCAATCCCTGCGCTGGGCGGTCAATGACAGGCCACAGTTGGCAACATTGTGCTGATCGTCGGCGAGTTTGTCGGTGTGCATCAACGCGGGTGAAAAGCAGGCCCATGCCAGGTCACGTACGTAGCGATTTGTCAGTGGGAGTGGAGATGCAGCCATGCCTGCGCGTCCTGCGGGTTTCGTGGTTATAATAACAGTCCTTGTCAGCATAGGTTGCGACCGCAATGGCGGGATCATTTAAGCGAATCGGTTTGTTGGGCCGCAGTCAGCGGGATGGCGTCGGTGCCGTTCTCATTGAGCTGTTGTCGTTACTGCGTAGCCGCGAAGTGGAAATTCTGCTGGAAGACCGGCTCGCCGAGCTGGTCGACACCTCGGGTTTGACTGTGGTTACCGAGCAGGAAATCGGCGAGCAGGCTGAGCTGGCCATCGTGGTGGGTGGTGACGGCAGCCTCCTGGGCGCAGCCAGGACACTCGCGCGTTATGACACGCCTGTACTGGGAGTAAATCGGGGCAGGCTGGGCTTTCTGACTGATATCAGCCCAGACGAACTTGCCGAGCAAATTCCAGCGGTGCTGGACGGTGAATTTACACGTGAGACCCGATTTCTGCTGGAAGCCCGGGTGATGCGGGACGGCAAGGAAATCGGTTGCTCTGGCGCCCTCAATGATGTGGTGGTCAACTCTGGCACGACGGCGCAGATGATAGAACTGGAACTGTATATCAACGACACCTTCGTCTACCGCCAGCGGGCAGACGGCCTGATAATTTCAACGCCGACGGGATCCACCGCCTACTCCTTGTCGGGCGGCGGGCCCATAATGCACCCCAGCCTGGATGCCATTGTGTTGGTCCCGATGTTTCCGCATGCATTGAGCTCGCGGCCCATCGTCGTGGATGGCAGTAGCGAGATACGCATCGATGTATTGGAGCGCAACCGAATCCATCCCCCGGTTACTTGCGACGGACAGGTTAATCTGACCGCCCGCCCCGGAGATTCCGTGTACATCGCCAAGAAAGCACATCACCTCACCTTGCTTCACCCCTTAGGACACAGCTTTTATGCCAGCTGCAGGGACAAACTGCGCTGGAGCAACGCGCTCGTCAACTGAGTTATGAGCAACCTGTACACAGCGCTCAGCGTTTCCGTTGAGGAAGACTTGCTGCCCCTTGTTGCCCTGTTACAGCAACGAGGGTTGCCGCATCGTATCGTCGAGGAAAATGGCCAACAGGTCGTCAAGGTAGCTGAGCAGAGGCAGGTCGAGCCGGTGCAGCAACTCTATCGCGCCTGGCGAGCAGGCGAGATAAAAATAGAGCTGGCACCGCATAGCCGCAGGGCACCTGTACGGCGAAACGAATCCGTTGCGCGGCAGCAGGCGCCGGCCACCCTGGCACTCATCGTTTTGAGCGTCCTTGGGTTTTTACTGGTTTACCTCAATGCGCCCATCGACTGGTTGGCGTTGTTTACCTTCATGCCGTTCACCTTGCATGACGGCCAGCTATTATTCGATGAAATGGGCGGCCAGTATTGGCGTCTGGTAACCCCGGCCTTCCTGCACTTCGGCTGGTTGCATATTGTCTTCAACAGTCTCTGGATGTGGGAATTGGGTTCGCGCGTGGAGCGAGTGATGGGTGCCATCAATATGCTCGGCTTGTTCCTGGTGATCTCGCTGGTATCTAACAGTGCCCAGTTCCTGTTCGGTGGCCCCGGGTTGTTTGGCGGAATGTCCGGGGTCGTTTACGGCTTGCTGGGGTTCTGCTGGGTGGGAGCGAAACTGCAGCCCCGATGGCCTATTGAGCCGGCACCGGCAATTATGCTGTTTATGATCGGCTGGCTGCTGGTCTGTTTGCTGGGCGTAATCGAGGTGCTGGGCTTTGGCGCCATCGCCAATGCGGCGCACGTGGGTGGCCTGATTGCGGGAAGCTTGCTGGGCGGGGCATTCGCGCTGGTATCTCGCCTGGGCAGCGACAGCAACTGAGTTGCAGCGTTATAATTGCGCGCCCCGTGTTGCGGAGGACATCATGAATTACCAACAGATGATAGACACAATGTCGCCCGAGATTTACCAGAGCCTCAGGCAGGCCCTGGAGCTCGGGAAGTGGCCGGACGGACGCGCACTGAGCGCTCAGCAGAAAGAGGAGACGATGCAGGCGGTGATCGCCTGGGGTGAAAAACACCTGCCTCCAGAGCAGCGTATTGGCTACATAGATCGGGGGCACAAGGCGGGTGACGTCTGCGATGAGCCCGAAGAAAAACCGCTTAGCTGGCAGGATTGAGAACAGGGAGAATCGCTTGGCGAATTTACTGGCGCAGGGTAATGCCCGCAAAATGCGAACCGAGCTGGCTGAACCGGTCAATTACTGGATGCTGCTGGGTGATGCGGAGATAGCGCTGAATGGCTACCTCGGTAAGACCCTGCAACTGCAGTATGACGGCGTAATCAATTGCATTCACTGTAACCGTAAGACGAATAAAAGCTTCAACCAGGGCTATTGTTATCCCTGTTTTCGACGCCTGGCCCAATGTGATACCTGCATCATGAGTCCTGAGAAGTGCCACTATGACCAGGGTACCTGTCGCGAGCCTGAGTGGGGCGAGGCCAACTGCATGATCGACCACTTTGTCTACCTGGCTAATACGTCTGGCCTCAAGGTGGGCATTACCCGCGGTACGCAGGTGCCTACCCGCTGGATGGACCAGGGTGCCACCCAGGCCCAGCCTATCTTCCGGGTCAGTACGCGTTTGCAGTCGGGGCTGGTTGAAAAGACGTTTGCCGCGCATATTGCAGATAAGACCAATTGGCAGGCCATGCTCAAGGGTGATAACGATGACGTCGACCTGGAAGCGGCGAGACAAACACTGATCAGCGATTGTGGCAGCGAAGTCGCGGCTATCAGGGAAGCGCATGGCCTACAGGCTATCACCGCCCTGGAAGCGCAAGCGCAGACACGAATTCGTTATCCGGTGCTGGAGTACCCGACCAAGGTCAAGTCTTTCAACCTGGACAAAACCCCCTCCATCGAAGGTACCTTGATGGGTATTAAGGGCCAGTACCTCATTTTCGATACCGGAGTGATCAATATTCGAAAGTACGGTGGCTACAACATCGCCCTGTATTCACAGTAGGAACCATTATGCGAGACGCCAAGCCCGGGACCATTTTTCTCGAGGACTACCAACCGCCAGCCTATCTCATCGACAGCACCGAGCTGGATTTTGACTTACACGAAGATTACGCCATTGTGCGATCGCGGCTTACGGTACGTCGCAACGATGCCACCATCGAGGGCGCGCCCCTGCTGTTACATGGGCAGGAACTGGAACTGATCGATATTGCCATCGACGACCGTAGCCTGGCCGAAAGTGAGTACAGAGCCGGCGGGGAAACGCTGGAGATCTTTTCAGTCCCTACCGAGTTCATATTGAGCTGCAGTACCCGAATCAGGCCGCAGGATAATACCTCGCTGGAAGGGCTCTACAAATCTCGCACCCTATTTTGCACCCAGTGTGAGGCAGAGGGTTTTCGCAAGATCACCTATTACCTCGATCGCCCCGATGTGATGTCTGTCTACACGGTCACGATTGAAGCCGATAGCGCTCGCTATCCAGTGCTACTAAGCAATGGCAACAGGCTGCGTGCAGAAACCGTAGCCAGCGGACGTCACCGCGTCAGCTGGCACGACCCATTCCCGAAGCCGGCATACCTGTTCGCGCTCGTCGCTGGTGATCTGTCGCACATCGAGGACCAATTTCGCACCAGCGGTGGTCGTGATGTAACGCTACGCATCTATGTTGAGGAAAAAGACCTGGGAAAATGCGATCACGCGATGTTGTCCCTGAAGAAGTCCATGCGCTGGGATGAAGAGGTATACGGACGCGAATACGATCTCGATATTTTCAATATTGTTGCGGTTGACGACTTCAATATGGGCGCAATGGAAAACAAGAGCCTCAATATCTTTAATACCTCCTGTGTCCTTTGCAGTCCGGAAACAACAACCGACGCCGGATTTCAGACAGTTGAGGCCATTGTTGCGCACGAGTACTTTCACAACTGGTCTGGCAACCGGGTCACTTGTCGCGATTGGTTTCAGCTCAGCCTGAAGGAAGGCTTTACCGTATTCAGGGACGCTGAGTTTTCGGCAGATATGGGATCGCGCACGGTCAAGCGCGTTGAAGACGCGATGGTGCTTAGAACCCTGCAGTTTGCCGAGGATGCGGGCCCGATGGCACATCCTGTTCGACCCGATTCGTTTATTGAAATCTCTAATTTCTACACGGTAACTGTCTACGAAAAAGGGGCCGAGGTCGTACGCATGATCCATACCCTGCTGGGCGCGGAGCAGTTTCGTGCAGGCTCGGACCTCTATTTTGCAAGACACGATGGCCAGGCCGTAACCTGTGAAGACTTCGTGCGAGCGATGGAGGATGCCTCGGGTGTCGACCTGGGGCAGTTCCGAAACTGGTATTCACAGGCGGGAACCCCGGTGCTGACTATCCGTGATGAGTATGACCCTGATAATGAGACCTACACGTTACAGGTGAGCCAGCACTGTCCGCCTACACCGGGCCAGGAGAGCAAGCAGCCCTTTGTTATCCCGCTCGCGCTGGGCCTTCTGGGCGACGCGGGCAACCTGCCCATCAGGTTGGCGGATGAGCCGATCGACACCGAAACCGATGACAATACTCACCGAGTGATGCTCATAGACCAGCCATCACAAACGCTGGTATTCGAGCAGGTTCGGGAGCGCCCTGTGCCCTCCCTGCTGCGCGGTTTTTCAGCGCCAGTACGACTCGACTACCCATTTAGCAAGGAAGGGCTTTTTGCCCTGATGAGTCGCGACGATGACGGCTTTGTCCGCTGGGATTCGGCACAGCAGTTGGCTGTCAAAGTCATCAATGAGGTCGAGACGGCATTAGCGGCCGGAGCGAGTGTGACCGTGGACCCCATCTTTGCCGAGGCCGCAGGTCAGCTTCTTGCTGATGCGTCCCTGGATCCTGCGATGGTGGCGGATATGCTTAAGCTGCCGGGAGAGAACTACCTGGCAGAATTGGCAAGCCAGACGGGCGGGGCCAATGTCGATACCATCCATGAGGCCAGGCTGGCCGTACGCAAAAGCATCGCGTCACTGCAACATGACGCGATGCACGATCGCTACCGGGAATTGGATAGCCCAGCGGTATACAGCCCGGACGGTGAGCAGATTGCCAGACGCAGCTTGCGCAATGTATGCCTGGATTACCTGGCGTCCGAGGGGCACGTCGGATTGCAGTTGGCCTTATCGCAGTACGAATCAGCCAACAATATGACGGACAGGCTGGCGGCGCTGCGGGCAATTGCCTTTGAGGGAGATGACGCACAACGTGAAGACGCGTTGCGCAGCTTTTACGATGACTGGCGCCACGACTCACTGGTTATCAACCAGTGGTTCCAGGTGCAGTCATCGATCCCTGTCGGCGATGGCCTTACCCGGGTGAAGAACTTGCTGGAGCACCCCGACTTTGATTTGCTCAATCCGAATAAGGTCCGGGCACTGGTTGGCAACTTTGCCAATAACAACCCTGTCAACTTCCATCGGGCAGACGGGAACGGGTATCGCTTCCTCGCTGATATCGTGATCGAGCTCAACAGTCGAAATCCGCAGATAGCCTCTCGCCTGATGATGCCGCTGACCAAGTGGCGCAATTATATTGGACGTGGTGAGCTGATGCGGGCGCAACTTGAGCGCCTTGCGGGGCAATCTGACTTGTCCCGGGATGTTTTTGAGGTTGTCAGCAAGTCACTGGATTAACACGGGCCCTCAAGCCCTGCGGGTCATCTCCGTCAGCATTGCCGACATAACCCGCGGGCGGTAGCCGGCTGGAACAAAGCTCTGCTCCACCGAAAGTTTTGCCAGTACTTTCCGCAGTCTGGGACTGTGTGCCTTGACCTGCTGCCAGTCGTGCAGCGGAAACAGCCTGGCCACGCCGCCGCATTTGAGCACGCGGTGGAACTCCTCGAATATATCCGCCAGGGTCTGTTCGTCCTCAATCCAGACGAACAGCAGGTAGCTGCAGAGTATTTCGTCAACGCTCTGGTCTTCGAAGGGCAGGGCCTGTGCGGTGCCACACAGAGCGCGGGACACGCCCGGAGGACGATTGCTGAACCTGCCACTGCCACCGGTGGCCATCGCGAGGGCCCGGTCCCTGAAGTTGAAAGCCATATTGGGCTTTATCAAGGGATCCACACCGTAAAAATCGATACCTGCATCGTGACAGGCGCGAAACATCGAGTCAGTTGCGTAAGGTGTAAACCCGCAACCCACGTCGACAATGCGTTTACCCTGCAGGCGTCGCAGCACGGTGGCACGGGACTGGTTGTGGTAGAAGATTTTTCGGTAATAGGCAAAAGACCTGGCAGTGTGCATCATGTCCACTCCCAGACCTTGGGCGACGTGCAGGGAGTGCTGCATCACGCCGAATGACAGGTTGGCGATGGTCGGCCCCACTATCTCGTGTAGTCCGTTTATTGCTCGCTTCATCGCCTGGTTACCATAGATTCACGGGGCCGGATACAGCGTCAGCGTCTTGTCAGTAGACTCGCCTTCTCGTTTGATCACCTTGCGCAGCCGCTTTACCGCAAGGGCCAGTTTGTCACCGCGCCAGTGAACGTCCTGCCCCCCGTACAGGGCGGCGTCCAGGCTCTCTAACTCGCAGTGCAGTTCTTCGTCGTCTGCCAGTGACCTGACCTGATCGAGCGACGTGATATGTTGTTCGGGTCGGGCGCTGGCGCACCACCGGATTAACGCCGATCTCGCATGGGTTGCGCTGCCGGTTGAACAGGCGGCCAGCAAGAGCTTAAATGCCTGCGCTTCACTGGTGTCGTCCTTGTCTGCTTGCTCCTGACTGCCCGCTACTCGTCGGGGTCGGCGTAACAGCAGCGCGGTTGTAACCAGCCAGCCGAGGGCGCAGACACCGGCGATAATCTGCCAGAGCGGGCTGCCACCTGCCGGGATGGCCTCTACGGTAGCACCGGGCGCGGTTTCGGCCCGGGTAATCGGGTCCACGCTGGTCATTGAGCTTGCGGTGTTTGGTGCGGCAGCCACACTGAGCGTCCGCGCCGGCAGGACTGCGTAGCGCACGGTCTCGCCCTCGGTATCCCACCATGGAATCCTTATCTCGGGTACTTCCCACTCCCCGGCACGGGTGGGTACCAGCGCTGCGCTGTCCTGGCGCGAGCCCAGCAGACCGGTGCCGACCTCGGTGTCGCTGATGATGGGCTGATCAGGGTAATACTTGAGGCCCTCACTGGAGGGGAACAGGATTGGGGGTAATTGCGCGCCCTGCAGGCCTTCGCCGCTGATTCGAATCGTGCGAGTGGCCGACTCGCCCGCCTTCAGCTGCTCGGGCGGAGTGGACCAGGTTTCCTCAATGGTGAGTCGCTGCGCTGGTAACCAGTCTCCCGCAGGGTATTCGGCCGGGCGGGGCAGTACCTCAATAGACAGATTCTTTGAATTTAGCCTGAGTTGCTTACCTGAGCCGCGGACATCAAAGAGGCTGCGCCTGGGTGCGCTTTCCCTCGCCGCAAAGGTCTGCTCAGGAATCTCCAGGGTGCCGCTTTGCTCTGGAAAGATCGCATAGCGAATTTCGTGCACCAGCCAGGGCCGGCCATCGATCGTGCGCTGAAATGACTTTTGCTCCAGTTGTTTAACGAAGGCGTTGTCCAGCTTCAGCTCCGTGACGCTACGAGCGTCCAGATTGATACCCTGTTGTACGCGCAGGGTCAGTAATACCTGGCCCTGGACATACACTTGTGATCGGTCGATTTCCGCTTCGAACAACACGTTCTGACCGCCCGCGTCCAGTGCTACTGCTGGACCAACAGCGACGAGTAACATGTTCGAGCGGCTGTTGCCGACCTGCAGGGGCGGTATGCGCAGCGTGCCCTCACGTCGTGCTTTGATGTCCAGGGTGACATGGCGCTCGCGGGTGGTTTTGCCATTGATAATGCGGGTGCTGCTACTGGTAGATCGTCGCAGGATCTCAAAATCCTTGAGTAGTGGTCGCAGGTCAATATTGTTGATGTTTTCGCCATCGCTGGTACTGATGGTCAGCTGCAGGGTGTCTCCCACGGCCGCCTGGTCGCGATCCAGGCTCGCTTTGACCTCGGCCATGGCCTGTCCGGCACTGAAAATGATCAGCGCCAGCAGCAGCCCGTTAAGGCAGTATCTACCAATTACTGTCATTGCTTCTCCTTTTACCCTCGGCCTCTCGTTGTCGGCTCTCGTACCGGAATTTTTCCCGTAGCAGGCCGGACGGGTCATCGGGTACCCGGCGCAACCATTGCTCCATTGCCTGATCGCGCTCCTGGTCCTCTGGACTTGCCTCTGCCTGTGCGGGTTGCTCCTGCTGCTGCTCTTCTTCGGGCTGCTGGGCAGGTTGTTGTTCTTGTTTTTCTTCCTGCCCCTCATCTTGTGGTTCCGCCTGGTCCTGGGGTGAATCCTGTTGCGGTTCCTGCTCCCCGGAGTCTTGCTGATCCTGGTTACTCTCGCTCTCGTTTTGCTCGCGGTTCTGCTGGTCTTGTTGATCCTGGCTCTGTTGGTTTTGCTGGCTTTGATCTTGCTGCTCTTGCGGGTCCTGGTCCTGTTGGTCCTGTGACTCATTGTCCTGGTTTTGTTGCTGTTGCTGCTGGTTCTTGAGTTGCTCCAGCAATGCCAGGTTCTCCTCGGCATCGGTTTTGCCGGGGTCGATAGCCAGGGACTCTTTGTAGGCTTCGATGGCATCATCAATGTTGCCGACGCGGGCCAGCGCATTCCCGCGGTTGTACCAATCATCGCCAGTCACTGGCTCGTCGAAATACTGCAATGCGCCCTCGTAGTCTTCATTACGATAGGCGGCTGTGCCTGCCCAGTCGCGACGTTCGAACAGGCCCTGGGCCCGTTCGTTGTCGCCGGCCTGCAAAGCTCTTTGACCCTGCTGATCGGGTGTCAGCCAAAGATTGTCCCAGACCTGCGCCCGGGCAGGCTCTGCGTTGGACAAGAAAAGCAGGGGGGTGAGACACACCAGCCACCCACGCCTGAACATGGCCAGTGCGATGGGCAACAGCAGCAACACTATCCAGTAGCCCTGGTCTTCCCAGGCATCTGCGGTGCGATCCAGGGTCAGTGTTTCACCATCACCGGGCAGGGTCCGTTCCTGCAACAGGTAGGAAAGATCGCTGTCATCGATCTGGATTTCTCTCAACCTACCCGCGGTCAGTCCGGCCAGCGCGCTCAGCGAGCTTGTCTCCAGGCGCGGGATAACAATGGTACCGCTGCTGTCTTTCAGGAAGCCGCCCCGGGGGAGCGGGATGGGGGCGCCGGCCTCGGTACCGACCGCCAGGATAGACAGTGCAATATCCGTGTCGGTCAATGTGTCACTGATTTCAGCGTGTTGACTAGATGACACGCCGTCCGTTACCAGCAGTATCCGACCATTGCGAATGCCGGCCGAATGCAGCAAATCCCTTGCCTGGACAATAGCGGCGGCCGCGTCGCTGCCGGCTACCGGCATCATATCCGGGTGTAGTGCTGGCAGTAGATTGGCAATAGTAGGGTTGTCGTCGGTCAGGGGGGTAACAATGTGGGAGTCCCCAGCGAAAGCGATCAAACCAGTCTGGCCTTCCTGTCGCGCGGACAGTAGATCCAGTAACTTTTGTCTCGCGCGATCTATTCGCGAGGGGGGTAGGTCTGCCGCTTTCATGGACAGGCTCAAGTCCAACGCCAGTACCAGGGCATCCTGCTTCTGGATGATAGGTTGCGGTAGCTTTTGCCAGCTGGGGCCGGCGGCCGCCAGGCAGGCCAGTATCCATGCCAACAGGATGACCGGCAGCAGGTTCGGCGCACGTGTGCCACGTTGGTCGCCGATGAGAAAGGGTAATAGCTCTGGTGCGATGACTTCGCTCCAGCTACCTCGACGGCCGTGTTGTCGCCACAGCAGCAAGATCAAAAATAGACCAGGCAGCAGACCCCAAAGCCACTCGGGACGCATCAAGTGCAGGTCTGTCAGCGCGGGCATCAGGCTTGTCCCCCGACACCTTGAGGCGATTCTTTCGCGATCTCACCCGCTTTGCCCGTTATCCGCATGCCCGCCCCGGCGAGCCAGTGAGAGAGCGCCAGGATAAAGCTGATGGCCAACGCGGCCAGCAGCGGCAGATAGCCCAGTGCCTGTCTGGGGCGGTAGGTTTCCACCGCCTGCTCAACGGGCTCCAATTCGTCTACCAGGGCATAGATGGCAGCTAACTCCTGGGGGTTGCGAGCCCTGAAATACTGGCCGCCAGTAGCCTTTGCAATTTCTTGCAAGCCCGCTTCATCGAGGTCCGCTGAGGGATTAACCTGGCGACTACCGAAGCTGGATCCGAACAGCCCGGGCAGGGTCATCTCATCGGCTCCTATGCCAATGGTATAGATGCGGATACCCAGTCCCTGCGCCAGCCGGGCCGCCTCCTGCGGCGAGACCGAGCTGGCGGTGTCCTGGCCATCGGTTAGCAGGATCATCACGCGGCTCTCTGCCGGGCGCTCGCGGAGTCGCTTTACAGCCAGGCCGATAGCGTCACCAATAGCGGTTTCCTGCCCGGCAAAACCGATTTGTGCCTCTTCGAGAAAGCGTTGCACGGTGGCCGTATCAAAGCTTAACGGGGATTGCACATACGCCTTACTACCGAACAGGATGAGGCCGAGTCGATCCCCGGTTCGGCGTTCTATGAACTGGCCACCCACCTGTTTAACCGCATCGATACGTCGACCGATAACGTCGCCCAATTGCATGTCCTCGATACGCATGCTGCCGGATATATCGACAGCGAGCATGAGGTCGCGGCCACTGTTGGGTAATTCTATGGCCTCGCCTATCCAGATTGGTCGCGCGGCCGAGAGTAGCAGGCAAACCCATATCAACCACAAGGCTATGCGTGGAGCGAGACTTCGCTGCCCCTGGCCCTGTCCCTGGCTTTCGCTCAGTTGTCGCCATTCCTGGTAGAACGGCGCGCGCAATGCCGATTCCTGCATGCGGGCCGCGGGTACCAGCCGGGTGACCAACCAGGGCAGTGGCAGCAGGGCAAATACCCAGGGCCAGATCCACTCAATCATGCGGTCACCTTGTGATGCCTGATCCAATGAAGGGCTGCGCGATGATAAGAGTCCGGGTCGGCGGCGAGCGAATCTGGCCTGTAGGCGGCAGACAAGAGATCCACACTAAACGTGTCATCGGGCTCATCCAGCGATTCGTTGAGAAGTGCCAGCCATTGTGCGCCGCTGGCTGCAGCCACAGTACGGCGGGGGAATGCGTGCAGGGCTGTGGCCTTCAGCAGGCTGTTGACGCCGCCAAAGAAGGCGGCGGTGTCCTGGTTGTCCTGAAAGCTGCGCGTAAGCGCGGCGAGTTGCTCCTCGGCCTGGCGCCGATAGGCCCTGGCCTGGTATCGCCGCCACCACAGAAACGCGGCCATCGCCAGTACGAGCACCATCAAGCCCAGCAATAGCCACCACCCGGGAGCGAGCGGCCACCAGCCAATTGCCACGGGGTCCCGGAGAGGGTGCAACTGCGATAATGGATCCTGAGGATTCATCAGCGGGCGTCACCATAGTAGGTTTGCAGCAAGCTGAATGGCGCCTGGTTGGTCGTTGCGCGCAATAACGGTATACCGAGTTTCTGTAGATCACTGGCTAACTGTTGCGCCTGCGCCTCCCGGGTGGCGTGATATGCCTCTCGGAACTTTCGATCAGTGGTCGACAGCTCGCTGCGTTCTGAGCCGTCGGTCACGGCGTAGCGTCCCGCTCGAGGCAAGTCGTATTCCAGGGGATCCCGGCAGGACACGGCGGTAATTTCAGTATGCTGAGCGAGTTGGTACAGGTGCTCACGAGCGAGACCACCCTCGGCGCCTCGAAAGTCACTCACGATAAACAGGCTGCTGCCGGGGCGTGCAATTCGACGCAGGTTGCCCAGCATCTCGGCGAAACTCTGGGCGTCGAAAGCGTGTTCCAGTGGAAGCAGGTGATTGTAGCTGTCGACCTGTGACAACAGGGCAAGCACGTTCTTACGACTGCGACGCGGCCTGATTTCCCGGTGACCGGCTTCGTTAAACACCAGCCCACCCACGCGCTCACCATTATCAAGAGCGCTCCAGGCAAACAAGCTGGCCAGTTGCGCCGCCAGGACTGATTTAAAACAGTGGCTGGAGCCAAAGAACATACTGTTACGCTGATCCACGACGACCAATACGGGCCGTTCCCGTTCTTCGCGAAAGAGCTTGGTATGCGCATTGCCGGTGCGCGCTGTAACGCGCCAGTCGATGGTGCGGATATCGTCCCCGGGCTGGTAGCTCCGCACCTCCTCGAAATCGATGCCTCGACCGCGGAAATTGGATTTGTTGGGTCCGGCCAGGACACTGAGTGCTCGACTCTTACGAGTAATGCTCAATTGTCTCGCAGGAAAACGCAGCGCGATCAGGTCTGCGAGCTGGACATGCGCGCCTCGAGGCGGTTCGCTGATATCATGCAGATGCATGGCCTGCAATCAACCCACAGGCACCAGGGCCAGCAGCTCTGATATGACCTGGTCGGGTGTGACGCCATTGGCTTCGGCCTCGAAGCTGAGCAGCAGACGGTGGCGCAACACATCGGCAGCTACGGCTTGCACATCATCAGGGCTGACGAAGTCCTGCCCGCGCAGCCAGGCGTGGGCGCGTGCACACCGGTCCAGTGCGATCGTCGCGCGCGGACTGCCGCCGAACTCAATCCACCCCGCTAACTGCTCGGAGTACTGCCCCGGCGCGCGACTGGCTATCACCAGTTGCACGATGTACGTTTCTACGGCATCCGCCATGTGCATTGCCAGCACTTCCTCCCGTGCACTGAACACGGCATCCTGGCTCAGCGGTTCTGGTGCGCTCGCGGTTTGCTGACTCGCCTCGGCCCGGGTCAGCCGCAGTATTCGGGTTTCTGCGTCGGCATCCGGGTAGTCGACATTGACGTGCAGCAGGAAGCGATCCAGTTGTGCCTCCGGTAACGGGTATGTGCCTTCCTGTTCAATCGGGTTCTGCGTAGCCATCACGAGAAAGAGGGCCGGCAGGTCGTAGGTTTCACTACCGACACTGACCTGGCGCTCAGCCATGGCCTCCAACAGAGCCGACTGTACCTTGGCCGGTGCACGGTTAACCTCGTCAGCAAGGACCAGGTTGTGAAATATTGGCCCCTTTTGAAAATGAAAGCTGGCCTCTTGCGGCCGATAAATCTCGGTGCCGGTAACGTCCCCCGGCAGTAGGTCGGGCGTAAACTGGACTCGATGAAAGCTGCCTTCCAGCCCGTCGGACAGCGATTTGATCGCCCGGGTCTTGGCCAGCCCGGGGGCGCCCTCTACCAGCAGGTGACCGTCGGCCAGCAGCGCGATAATCAGGCGCTGCACCAGGTGTTCCTGCCCAATGATTTGCTGGCTCAGCCAGTCTTCCAATGCTCTGATATCTGCGCTTGCCACGCTTACTCCAGTATCCGACTTAAGGTAGTATTCAGGCCGGCTGCTACTGTCTGCCGGGCTGTTTTTGAGGCCCGCATTTTATAGCAATGACAGTGCCAGTCCAAACATCTCGATGCACCCTCTGGCACACGGCTTTGTGACTGGTTGGCTCTCGATAAGTTCCATAGTGGCAGTAAAACCGCCAGCGTGGTCTAGAATCAGTAGAAAGGCTCGAATAACTAACCTGGAACAGTACAACAACAATGGCCTGGGAATCCCTCAAGCAGAACCTGCTCAAGCAACTGGGTGAGCGCATAGAAAAGCGTGGCGATGCGGAGCACCGCGAGGACCTGCACGCTCTGGCATCGTCATTTTATGGTCGATTTCCCGCGGAGGACCTGCGTGATCGCTCGGCGGAGAATATCTACGGCTGCCTCTATGGCGTGCTGCGTTTTATGGATGGTTGGGCACCCGACGGCCCCAAAGTGCGTATTTTTAACCCCGAGATCCAGAGTCATGGCTGGGAATCCAAATACACGGTATTGGTTTTATTAACTCGGGAAATGCCGTTCTGTGTCGCTTCGGTGCGCGGGGAGCTCAATCGCCGCAATATAAACATCCACACCATTGCCAGCTGTAACCTGGCTACCCGCCGTAACGGAGCGCAACTGGAGCGGGTGTTGCCCGTTGAATACGAGGCGCAAGAGGGGCTCTCTCACGAGAGTCTTATGTACTTCGAAATAGGGCGCCATTCGCACCCGGAAGCGCTCGCGGAGCTGCGCGAAACGCTGACTGAAATTCTCAACGAGGTGGCTGTTGTCGTTGGCGATTTTGGCGCAGTCAGACAGCGGTTGCGCGGCGCGATGCAAACCGTGCGTGACAGTGAATGCGTTATCCAGGGTCATCGGGATGAAGCCATCAAATTTCTCAAGTGGATGGAGAGTAACCACATTACCGCGCTCGGCTACGAATACCTGACTGTTGAGGGTCATGGGGCCGAACTCTCCGTGAAGGTCGACCCCGGGGCCAGCCTGGGACTGCTTCGTTTGCGGGATACTTGGGGTCCCCAGGATTTGCTGGCCGACCTTCATTCGATGCGTCCCGAGGAGCTGCTCAGGCGGCAGTTGAGCTTCTCCAAGTCGCAGGTGCGTTCGCGGGTGCATCGTCTTGCCTATCCCGACTACGTGGAGGTCAAGGTATTTAATGACGCTGGAGAAGTGATCGGGCAGCACCGATTCATTGGCCTCTATACCGCCGCGGTCTACACCACCGATCCTCTGCGAATACCTATTCTAAGGCGCAAGATAGAGCAGGTTATCAAGCTTTCGGGCTTCCACTCCGACGAGCACGAGGGCCGCGAACTGGCCCGCGTTCTGGAAAGTTTTCCACGAGACGAACTGTTTCAGTCCAGCACCCGCGAATTGTTCGATACCGCCCTGGCGGTGATGAGAATCCAGGAGCGCCGCCAGACCCGTGTGTTCGTGCGCAAGGATTGGCACAGCAAGTTTGTCAGCAGTATGGTTTACATCCCTCGCGATCGCTACACCACGGCCTTGCGCGAAACTATCCAGAACATACTGGCTTCGGCCTTCGGGGCTGAGGAGTCTGAGTTTAATACCCACTTCTCTGAGTCGGTGCTGGTGAGGGTTCATTTTGTCATGCGTCTTGAGCCCGGCGCTTCGCCGAGCTACGACATCAACGAAATCGAGGAACAGATTGTGCAAGCGACACTGGATTGGGAAGACCGTTTGCGATTGCGATTGATTGAGGAGTACGGGGAGGAGCAGGGCGAGCTGCATATGCGCGAACTTGGCTCGGGCTTCCAACCGGGTTATCGCGACGATTTTGACCCGAGGGTGGCAGTGATGGATATCCGCGCCATTTTGTCGCTGCCCAGTCAGAAAGGTCTGGGTATGAGCCTGTACCGTTTGCTCGAGGAAGGTGACGAGCAGCTCAAGTTGCGCTTGTATCGCCAGGGCGATTCCCTGCCGCTGTCTGATGTGTTGCCTATTCTAGAAAATCTTGGCCTGCGCGTCGTATCGGAAAGGCCTTACGGGGTGAGAGCGGGCAGTGGCGAGCGCTTCTGGATACAGGAGTTTAGCCTGATCTATTCACTGTCTCACGATATTGACCTCGATGAAGTAAAGGACGAGTTTGAGGACGCCTTTGCCCGCATCTGGCATGGCGAGGCGGAAAGCGACTCATTCAATCGTCTGCTGCTGGGTACACGCCTGAGCTGGCGGGAGATAGCGCTGCTGCGCGCCTACTCGCGCTATCTCCGGCAGTTGCAGTTCCCCTATAGCGTGGACTATATCGCCGAGACGATGGCCAACCACATGCAGATCACGGGTGGCATCGTCGAACTTTTCCTTACCCGCTTCTCCCCGGTGTTCGATGGTGACGAAGATTGGCGCGGACAGCGGGAAATGTCGGTGGAGTCGCGTATCCTCGATTCACTGGATGAGGTGGAGAATCTCGGCGAGGACCGCATCATTCGCCAGTTCGTCACGGTAATCAAGGCAACAGTCCGTACCAATTTCTTCCAACACGGTGAAGACGGTAATCTGAAACCTTACTTCTCGTTCAAGCTTCGCCCCTCCGCGATTCCCGATGTGCCTAAACCGGTACCCCTGTTTGAGATTTTTGTGTATTCGCCCAGGGTCGAAGGTGTTCACCTACGAGGTGGCAAGGTGGCCCGCGGCGGCTTGCGCTGGTCCGACAGGGCCGAGGACTTCCGGACCGAAGTGCTGGGGCTGGTCAAGGCACAGCAGGTCAAGAACGCGGTCATCGTTCCGGTGGGAGCGAAGGGCGGGTTTGTCGCCAAGCAACTTACCCCGGAGATGTCCCGTGACGAGTCCCAGGCCGAGGGTATCGCCTGCTACCAGAGCTTCATCCGTGGGCTGCTCGACATAACCGACAACCGGACCGACAGTGGTGTGGTCAGGCCGCCACACGTGGTGTGCAAGGACGATGAGGACCCGTACCTGGTTGTGGCGGCAGATAAGGGCACGGCAACTTTCTCTGATATCGCCAACGCGATCTCACAGGAGTACGACTTCTGGCTCGGCGACGCATTTGCCTCCGGCGGCAGTGCCGGTTATGACCACAAAAAAATGGGTATTACCGCTCGTGGCGCCTGGGTTTCTGTGCAACGCCATTTCCGGGAGATGAATGTCGATATCCAGGCCACAGATTTTACGGTGGTGGGTATTGGCGATATGGCCGGCGATGTATTCGGCAACGGCATGTTGCTGTCAGAGCATATAAAGCTCAACGCCGCGTTCAACCATATGCACATTTTTATCGACCCGAATCCCGACCCCGCTGCCAGCTTTGCCGAACGCAAGCGGCTGTTTGAGCTTCCTCGCTCAGGCTGGGCGGACTACGACACGAGCTTGATCAGCGAGGGTGGTGGTGTTTTCAATCGTGCCGCCAAGGCGATTCCCATCTCTGCCCAGATGAAAGAGCGATTCGATATTGACCAGGATTCGCTGACCCCTAACGAGCTTATCTCTGGACTGCTCAAGGCAAGGGTCGACCTGCTGTGGAACGGTGGCATAGGAACCTATGTCAAGTCGACACTCGAGACCCATACCGACGTCGGTGATAAATCCAATGACAGCCTGCGGGTGAACGCCGGCGATCTACGCTGCAAGGTAGTGGGCGAGGGCGGCAACCTGGGGATGACCCAGTTAGGGCGTATGGAGTACGGCTTGAATGGCGGTCGCTCCAATACGGACTTTATCGATAATGCCGGTGGTGTTGATTGCTCGGATCATGAGGTCAACATCAAGATATTGTTGAATGCCGTGGTGGCCCGTGGTGATCTCACGCGTAAACAGCGCGATGAACTGCTGGAGGCAATGACTGACAGCGTTACCGAGCTTGTCCTGCAGAACAATTACAGGCAGGTACAGGCCATCAGCCTGGCGGAATTCCAGGCAGTGGAGCGCAGTGGGGAGTTCCGACGGTTTATCGCCAATCTGGTTGAATCCGGGAAACTGGACAGGGAACTGGAGTTTCTACCCTCCGACGAGGAGCTCGCAGACCGCAGGGTCCAGGGTAAAGGCCTGACCCGACCCGAATTGGCTGTCCTTGTTTCGTATAGCAAGGCGATCCTCAAAGAAGAGTTGATTGATTCCGACCTCGGTAAGGATCCCCATCTTGCCAGCGCGGTGGAAACAGCATTTCCCCTGCGGCTTGTTGAACAATACAACGAGGAGATTAAAGAGCACCGGCTGCACCGCGAAATTATGTGTACCCAGATAGCCAACGACATCGTCAATCGGATGGGGCTGAACTTCGTGTCTCGACAGCGCAAGGCAACCGGCGCGCCCGTGGCTGATGTCGCCCGCGCCTACGCTGCTGTTTTGGAGGTGAGCAATATCGGGGACACATGGGACCAGATCGAAGCCCTGGATCACCAGGTGGATTGCCAGGTGCAGATGGAGATGATGCTCAACCTGATCCGCCTGGTTAAGCGCGCTGTTCGCTGGTTGCTCCGTAACCGGCGTCATGAATTGTCTCCAACCGGCATGATCGCTGAATTCGCCGAGGGGATTGAAGAGCTCAGGGACGCCATGCCGAGAATGTTGCGAGGCGACGCGGCGGAACGCTACAAGGCACTGGTGGAGCGCTACGAGGAGGCGGGTGTGGAGCCCGCGCTGGCCGCCGCCGTGGCGGGTACGATCCAGGGTTATACCGCTCTGGGGATCATCCAGGCGGCAGAGGAGACGCAGTCGCCCTTGCTGGAGGTCGCGGAACTGTACTTCTTCATGGGCGAGCGCTTGGAGCTGGATTGGTTCAGCGCCCAGATACTTGCCAGCAAGGTCGAAAACGAGTGGCAGGCAATGGCCCGTGACACCTACCTGGAGGACCTTGAATGGCAACAGCGCACCCTTGCCGTGGGGGTACTGCGCTACATTGGCGAGGACCGAAACCTGGTCGAGTGCCTGCAGCAGTGGGAGAGCAATGAAGCCACCTTGTTGCAGCGTTGGCGAGAGATGCTCTCAGAGCTGCATGCCGCTACCGCCCCGGATTTTGCCATGTTTGCCGTGGCCAACCGCGAGTTACTGGATCTCGCCCAAAGCAGTAGGCGCGAATAGGGGCTACGGCTTGGCCCCCGGGGTTCTGATTCCGGCCTCTCGGGCCGCGTTGAAGTTCAGAGAGCGCGAGTTTTGTGAACGCCGGAGACACCCGTCAGGCCGTCCCATTGATCGCTGCGACCTTCCCGCCAGCCCTGCATCCAACTCGTGCGGTGGGCATCGTTGGCATGTGGGCAATAGTCACTGCTGCGGCCTGAAAGGCCGACGTTATAGCCGCGATCATACGCTCGATCATTCATATCGCGCTTCTGTCTTCTCATCAAGTATGCCTCTTTGTTCTGCTGGCTCCGCGCCCTGCGGCGGCAGGGAGGTCCCCACACCCGGTTCAGGCGCGGCGCCGTAAAATGGTATTTTTTTGCGTGTATTGCGCTTGAAAAATGCGAATCAACACAACGAAGAGTGCCCGCAGGCACAGCTTCATGAAACCAAAGCGGCTGGGGCAAGTCGACTAACATTTTGTTCTGAAGGGCTGCCCTTATATAACGAATTCTACCAAGGCTAATTTGCTGTAATTGAAAGTCGTTTTTAAACAGTGTGTTAAAGACGGAATCGAATTTCTCGTTTAACTAAATCTGTGACTGCTTCTGGCTCGAATCGTCAAAAAAAGTTATTTCAGGCCGCGGAACGGTCAGCCTGGTCTAGGCTGGAGTGACGGAGAGGGGTCCTGAAGAGGGCGAAGCATTGTCGAATACCGCAGCGAAGCGAATAGTGATTTGCGCCGACGGGACCTGGAATGACCCGGGTGATGATTACCCTACCAATGTCTTGCGTGTCGCCCGGGCGATCAAGCCGGTGGCTGCCGACGGTATCAGGCAGGTGGTCTTTTACGACTGGGGCGTGGGTTCCTACGCAGCGCCGGTAATGGGGGGTGTAGCTGGGCTGGGAATGATCAAGAACGTTCAGGACGGCTACCGGTTTATTGTCCAGAATTACAATGCCGGTGACCAGCTATACCTGTTTGGTTTCAGTCGCGGTGCTTACACGGTGCGCTGTCTGGCCGGCATGCTCAATAACTGCGGTGTGCTTCGTCGCTCGCTCGCAGACCGTATCCCCGATGCTTTCGAATTCTACAAGAATCGACGGGCCAAGCCCGGTTCCAGACGAGCCGCTGACTGGCGCCAGAAGCATACCGGGCACCGCGGAAGAGCGACAGTCGACTTCATTGGTGTGTGGGACACGGTTGGTGCGCTGGGGGTGCCTACCCGGGTGCTGGCTTTCGCCGAGGAGAGCGACCTGTTTTTTGACGCGGAGCTTGGCAGTAATGTCAGGGTGGCGCGGCACGCTGTTGCTATCGATGAACAGCGAGCGGATTTCCAGCCCACACTCTGGCAGCCAAAAGAGAGTGCCGATATGGCGCAAATCTGGTTTGCCGGCGTGCATGCGGATGTGGGTGGCGGGTACGGTGCCAGAAAAGGGAGCAAGCTACTCAGCGATATCCCATTGGCGTGGATGGCAGAAGAGGCCTCACGGGCCGGTCTTGAACTCGAAAGACACCTCTACCGCCAGCGTGATCTGGACCCTTTGGCGCCAGCGCATAAATCGCACAAGCGATTCTGGCGTGTACTGGGCAGGGCGCAGCGTGAGTTGCCATCCGATGCCGTGCTGCACGCTTCGGTCAGTCGGCGTTTTCGCAGCGGCGATTATGATTCAGCACCCCTGCGAAAGCTGCTGGCGAAACGGCAGGGCAGTGGGTCAGCCTCGGCAAACTAGAGGTGGATTACGAGCTGCCTCTGACCGGATTGGTGGCGGTGCTCCCACACATCGTCCCCATTAGTGACAAAACATATGACGCTCGCTGAGGCCCCGCACCTGGTGGATTTGTGTGGACTCTGTTTTGTCATGTCGATATGTCCATAATTTGCGAATTTGGGGCAATTTCAAATGTCAGGTGATAAGGGG
>CAZPVJ010000186.1:0-80049 GCA_964590005.1 uncultured Alteromonadaceae bacterium
GTCTGGGTGCCATTGGCTCATTGGTGGCGGAGATGGCGCTCACCTTTGGCATGGAAGTGGTCGGTTACGACCCCGCGCTGTCAGTGGAGGCGGCCTGGCGCCTGTCCAGCAGGGTCCAGAAGGCCGATGCAATATCGGCGCTGTTTGCCCGCTGCGACTATATATCGCTGCACTTGCCTGTATTGGATTCCACGCGGGGCCTCGTCAACGCGGAACTGCTGTCGAATGTGCGCCCCGGTACGTGCCTGATCAACTTCGCCCGTCAGGAAATTGTGGATGGCGGTGCCATCATTGAGGCCCTGGAATCCGGCAAGCTGCGCCGCTACATCGCTGACTTTCCAGCGCCAGGATTGATTGGCCGAGAAGACGTCATCCTCATGCCCCACATCGGTGCCAGCACCGACGAAGCAGAGGATAACTGCGCCATCATGGCGGCTAATCAGCTGCGTGACTTTCTCGAGAATGGCAATATCAAAAACTCGGTCAACTTTCCGGCGACTCAGCTGGAACATGTCACCGGCTGCCGCCTCGCGGTAACCAACGCCAATGTGCCAGCGGTGTTAACCAGCATTCTTTCCATTCTGGCTGAGGCGGATATCAACGTGATAGACATGCTCAACAAGAGCCGTGACGAGATTGCCTATAACCTGATCGACATTGAGTCACAGCCCAGTCCTGAGGCCCTGGTCGCCATGGAGGCACTGGAGGGTGTCATCAGCGTGCGTTTGATCGGTAATTGCGGGGGCCAGTGCTAGCGCGCAGGCTCCTCACTTTCGTCGCTTGCTCTATCCGGCTCTGCGGCGACGTATAACTCACGTTCTTCTGCCGTTAGCTCACCGGCGCCCTCCCAGGGCGTCAGGCGCTGTTCTGCGTAACGGTGAAAGTCCAGGAAGGGATATTTGATGATGTCGAAGTAGGGCGAGTAATCGAAGTCGCTCGGCGTGCACAGTTTAGGATTGCGCATGTATAGCTTAACCTTGCCGCCCTCAACACGCTTAACCAGCGGCAGGATGGGAAACTGGATACTGCCAAACCCCTCAGCAATCATTGTTGAGCAGACCGTGTGGGTATTCTTCCCCGGGTTGGTGCTGAACAGGCTAGAACGCCAACGTCGCGGCATGATGAACCACGGGAATAGAAAGCGGGCAAGATCAAATATCTGGCGTACATCGTAGGCGGTACCCAGTTCATTGATCGCGTGGGTAATAACCTTCTGGCTGTCGCCATAGCCCAGGCCCCGTGGCCGGCAAATCCGCAGATGTTCCAACTCGTAGGTCGTCAAGGGTCTCACCACCGTGCCCAGGCCGAGTTCGCTCTCAATGATCAGCTGTTTGTCCGCGGTGCCCGGGTAGTGCTTGCGCAGTGTGTCCTTGAGTAGAGGATCTTCGATGTCATGGATTCGTCCTATATACAGCGCAGCGTGGGACCAGCTACTCTGGGTGATCAGCTTGATGACCTCGCTGACACGGGAGCGGCCTTCAACCAAAATCACGTCGCAAGGTTTGACCTCGTGCCGTATACGCTCGAAATCACTGAGCGGCGTAGAAGGGAGTGGCTTCTGGTGCTTGAGCCATGAGACGACCCTGTTTCGAATCCAGTTGATCATGATTGTCGTAGCGATAGAGAGTTAGCAACGTTTATAACGCAGGTATGCACCCTGCGCCAGAGGCAAGGGACTATGGACGCCAAACTTGAGCGAATCGAAGGGCAGGTCGCCGGTAAGCGAAACCTCGAATCACCGCCATTGCACCTGTGGCAACCACCCTTGTCGGGTGACATAGCGATCCAGATTGATGCCGAGGGTCGTTGGTTTCATGAGGGTAGTGCCATTACACGCGAGGCGATCGTCAATCTTTTCAGCCGTATTCTGCGCAGGGAAGAAGACGGGGAATACTACCTGGTGACGCCCGCTGAGAAGTGGCGCATTGAGGTCGCCCTGCATCCGCTGGTGGTGGTAGACGTCGACAGCGCAGGGGAGGGCGAAGGGAGTGTTCTCACCATGACGCTGAATAACGGTAGCCGGGTTGAAATTGGTGTCGAACACCCATTGCACCCCGAGCCGCGTCGCGACGGCGTTGCGGTCGTCTCTCTTGCGCATGGGTTAACCGCAATAATGTCGCGCCCCAGCTGGTATCACCTTGTGGAATTGGCTGGGGAAAACATGCAGGTTTTCTCAAACGGCTACGAATACAGGCTGGCCCAGGCTTAAGCCCTGGGCACTACCAGAGGGTTACATGTTCGGGTAATTGGGGCCACCAAAGCCCTCGGGGGCAACCCAGGTGATATTCTGGGCGGGGTCCTTGATATCGCAGGTTTTGCAGTGAACACAGTTCTGGCCATTGATCTGGAACCGCTGGCCGCCCTCATCCTCAACAATTTCATAAACACCCGCCGGGCAGTAACGTTGCGCGGGCTCGTCATATAGCGGCAGGTTTTTGTCCAGTGGGACGCTGGCGTCCGCCAGGGTCAGGTGGCAGGGTTGGTCTTCTTCGTGATTGGTGTTGGAAAGAAACACCGAGGACAAACGATCGAAGCTGATGGTATTGTCGGGCTTGGGATAATCAATTTTCTTACTTTCCGCCGCCGGCTTGAGGGTCGCGTAATCGGGCACTGTGTCATTGAGTGTGAATGGCAGCTTGCCGCGGAATATCGTCTGGTCAATCCAGACCATTGCCGAGCCCAGCATAAAGCCGAACTTGTGCATGAAGCCAGAGAAATTACGCGTGCTATGCAGTTCCTCGTGCAGCCATGAGGCCTCGACATTACTGGCGTAACTCTCCAGGTCGGCGGGTGCCGATGCACCTGCCGCCAGTGCTTCTACCACGCTCTCGGCGGCCAACAGGCCACTTTTCATGGCAGTGTGGTTGCCCTTGATCTTGACGCTGTTTAGCGTGCCGGCATCGCATCCGAGGAGCAGGCCACCCGGGAAGTGCATTTTCGGTAGTGAGTTCAATCCGCCCTTGGCGATCGCTCTGGCGCCATAGCTGAGCCGCGAGCCACCCTCCAGGTACTTGATTGTTTCAGGGTGATGCTTCCAGCGCTGGAACTCCTCGTAAGGGCTCACATGTGGGTTACTGTAGTTCAGGTCGGTGATCAGGCCGATGTACACCTGGTTATTCTCGGCGTGATACAAAAAAGCACCGCCGCTGGAGCCACTTTCGCTGAGCGGCCAGCCCAGGCCGTGTACCACAAGGCCCTCCTGGTGCTTGTCTGCAGGAATCTCCCAGATCTCCTTGATGCCAATGCCGTAGTGCTGGGGGTCCTTGCCCTCGTCAAGTCCGAAGTGCTTGATCAGTTGCTTGCCGAGGTGGCCGCGACAGCCCTCAGCAAACAGCGTGTACTTGCCATGGAGTTCCATTCCGGGCATATAGCTGTCTTTGTGTTCGCCAGACTCGCTGATACCCATGTCACCCGTGGCGATACCCTTAACCCGTCCATCGTCGTGAAACAGCACCTCTGAGGCGGCGAACCCGGGATAAACCTCGACGCCGAGATTTTCGGCCTGCTCGGCGAGCCAGCGACAGACATTTCCCATGGAAACGATATAGTTGCCATCGTTATGGGTGGGTGGAGGAATGAAGATATTGGGTAGTTTGATGGCGCCCTTGCCACTGGTGTAGAAAAAGAATCGGTCTTCGGATACGGCGGTCTTGAGTGGCGCGCCCATTTCCTTCCAGTTGGGAAACAACTCGTCCATGGCCCGCGGTTCCAGGACCGCGCCAGACAGGGTATGAGCACCGACCTCGGAGCCCTTTTCCACCACGCAGACGGTGACTTCCTGCTCCTTTGCCTGGGCCAGTTGCATGATGCGACAGGCGGCAGAGAGGCCGGCAGGGCCAGCGCCGACGATAACGACATCAAATTCCATAGATTCTCGTTCCACAGCAGAGTCCTCTTGTATGCGGCGGGGGGTCGATGGTTCCAGGCAGGAACCCCTTAAAGACACGCAAGTATATAATTTTTAACGTTAAAAAACCATTGACGCCATCAATGGCGAGTATCTGCCAGCTGTCTGAAGCTGTATATATTTCTGCCTCGAATGGCTATTGACCCGAGAACTTAATGGCGGCAAGATACCCGCCCGATATGAATGGCTCGGGCATTATCTACCCGTCCCAGCCGCACATTCACCCCTGCAATCCAATGGAGAATCCATGAAGGTTCTTGTAGCCATAAAGCGCGTTGTTGACTACAACGTCAAGGTTCGCGCGAAAGCAGATGGCACCGATGTTGACCTCAACAACGTCAAAATGGCCATCAACCCGTTTTGTGAAATCGCCGTAGAAGAAGCTGTGCGTCTGAAAGAGGCCGGCGTTGCCACAGAAGTAATCGCCGTATCGGTCGGCGACAAATCCTGCCAGGAACAAATTCGTACGGCTCTGGCCCTGGGTGCTGACCGAGGTATCCAGGTAGAGACCGAAGGGGCTGTCGAGCCACTGGTCGTGGCCAAATTACTTAAGGGCGTGGTCGAGAAAGAAGAGCCCCGCCTGGTGATTTTGGGCAAGCAGTCTATCGATGGTGACAATAACCAGACTGGACAGATGCTGGGCGCGTTAACCAACATGCCACAGGGCACATTTGCCTCTGAAGTTACGGTAGATGGCGACAAGCTGAACGTCATTCGAGAAGTCGATGGTGGTCTGCAGACCGTCAGCCTCAACCTGCCGGCTATTGTTACCACTGATTTGCGCCTCAACGAACCGCGTTACGCTTCACTGCCGAATATCATGAAGGCCAAGAAAAAGCCGCTTGATGTATTTTCTCCTGCAGACCTGGGCGTAGAGGTTACCACTCACCTGACGCAACTGCGCGTTGAACCGCCGGCAGAACGTCAGGCCGGTATCAAGGTTGAAGATGTCGACCAGCTTGTCGACAAACTGAAGAACGAGGCGAAGGTAATCTGATGAGCACTCTGGTTATTGCAGAACACGATAACGGCAGTCTCAAACCTGCCACTCTCAATGCGGTAGCAGCCGCCCAGGCGCTGGGCGCTGATATCGATATCCTGGTCGCTGGCGCAAGCTGCGGCGGTGCCGCTGAGGCCGCATCCGCAGTCGCAGGTGTTGGCAAGGTTCTGGTGGCGGACAATGCCGCTTACGAGCACCAGCTCGCCGAAAATGTGAGCCTGCTCATTGCTGAAGTCGCGGCCGGCTATGACAATGTTGTCGCCCCAGCGACGACCAATGGCAAGAACACCATGCCACGTGTGGCGGCGCTATTGGATGTCGCGCAGATCTCTGACATCACCGGCGTAGAGTCGGCTGACACGTTCAAGCGGCCCATTTATGCGGGCAACGTTATCGCAACAGTACAAACTTCTGATGCCAAGAAAGTCATTACTGTCCGTACCACGGCTTTCGATGCTGTTGCGGCAGAGGGCGGATCGGCGAGTGTTGAAGCCGTTGACGCTGTTCACGACGCGGGTATCTCCTCGTTCGTCGGTGAAGAAGTCGCAGAATCTGATCGGCCCGAGCTGACCGCAGCGCCTGTTGTTATCTCCGGTGGACGCGGCATGCAGAACGGTGAAAACTTCAAACTACTGGACGGCATCGCTGACAAGCTGGGTGCCGCGATCGGTGCCTCGCGCGCTGCGGTGGATGCGGGTTTTGTGCCCAACGACATGCAGGTTGGCCAGACCGGTAAAATCGTTGCCCCTGACTTGTATATTGCGGTCGGAATCTCCGGTGCGATTCAGCACCTCGCAGGCATGAAGGACTCCAAGGTTATCGTTGCCATCAACAAGGATGAAGATGCCCCGATTTTCCAGGTTGCCGATTATGGCCTGGTAGCAGATCTGTTCGATGCGCTGCCCGAGCTGGAGAGCAAGTTGTAGGCAACCCAAGGGCTGCCTGGAAAACCGGCCTCGCGCCGGTTTTTTTCTGCCCGCTCAAAAAACAGCAAGCGTGAAAGCGTTGGTTTAATCCCTGCGGAGGCGGTCAGAGATTGCAATTGGCGTCGGATAGTTCAGTACGACAATGTACGAGGAGACAAGTAGCGTAATGATCGTAGTGGCCTGGATCAGTAGCGAGGCCTGCTCGCTGATCAGGGCACTTCCGACCGCTACGTAGGCAATCAGCAAGGAAAATTCCGAGGCCTGCCCCAGGCGGAAACCGAGATCCCAGGCCAGGATACGCTTTTCACTGACGCCCTTGAGCAAAAAGCGATAAACCACTGGCTTGAGTGACAGCACCAGCGCTGACAGCACGAGAGCGGGTAATAACACCTGCTCCAGCAAGGCGAGGTCGAAGCGCGCTCCGACCGAGAAGAAAAAAAGGATAAGAAAGAAGTCCCTGAGCGGTTTCAGGTTCACTGCGATGTATTGCGATATCGGGCTGGTAGCGATGCTGATACCCGCTATGAAAGCGCCAATCTCGGCTGAGAGGCCGAGCAACTGGGCGCTTTCGGCCACTCCCAGGCACCAGCCGATCGCCAGCAGGAAAATGTATTCGTGGAAGCGGTCAAAGCGTGAGATCAGGGGCAACAGTACAAACTTGACTGTCAGCCAGGTGGCCGCGCCCAGCAGAGGCAGGCTGAGCAGGGACAGTGCCAGGTCACTACCCACGGCCGCTTCACCGGAAGATGCACTTAACAGCAGCATCAGCACAATAATCGCCAGCAGGTCCTGCAAAAGCAGCAGGCCGATCATCAGTTCGCCAATATGCCGATGGTGCAGAACCGTTGTGGGTAGCAACTTTATCCCGATGATGGTGGAGGAGAACATCATCGCCGCTCCCACAATCAGGGAATCCCGGGTATCAAATCCAAATCCCAGCGCGACGGCAAAACCGATGGCCAGGAAAATAGCGGAGCTGAAAACGCCCACCACGGTCGATTTGCGCAGGGTCGACCAGAGTGCCTGGGGCTGCATATCCAGTCCCAGCAGAAAAAGCAGAAAAATGATACCGATATGGCCAATGTCTGAAAGCAGGTTCAGATCGGTAACCATGGACAGGCCGTAGGGCCCAATGGTCGCTCCGAGGGCGATATAGGCAATGATCAGGGGCTGGCGTGTATAAAGCGCAATAGAGGCGAAGATGGCAGCGCCGCTGAAAATAAGGAAAAAGGAAAAGGTGACGGAGCTAACGTCCATGCGATGCCAAACCCGGAAACTGAATCAGTGGAGTGTAATCAACCGGCTACGAGAGATAAACCGGGGAGGGCGGTGATGTTTCAGCCGCGGCGCCTGAACAAGGGGTCCGGTTGCCTGATATCCGCCTGATAATTATTGCTGAAGGGTTGCAGGATACGCAGCGTTGTTTCCAGCAGGCTCTCATCTTCAAACTGAAACGCATTAAAGCCGCAACGACTGAGGTAATCCGCCTGGTCTGGAATAAACGCACCAACGGCGCGCAGTTCACCGGCAAAGCCTTTCTCCCTGAGCTCGCGGGCGTAAGAAAAGCCGCGCCCGTCAGTAAATGCAGGGAAATTAATGGCCACGAGATCAATCTGGTCCAGATGATCCAGCAGGGGGGTAGCGCCATCTCCTGGCTCTAGCTGGACAGCGCTACCGTTCTTGTCAGCGAGTTCCTGCCACTGTGCCAGGTTCAGAATATGACCGGCT
Organism: uncultured Alteromonadaceae bacterium; assembly: GCA_964590005.1. Classification (GTDB taxonomy): domain Bacteria; phylum Pseudomonadota; class Gammaproteobacteria; order Pseudomonadales; family Halieaceae; genus CALJFL01. Next base: position 7,562 of record CAZPVJ010000186.1, read on the forward strand.
ACCTCCCGCTCAGGATCAGCGGGGAGTAGGTCGGTCTCGGCGATAACGCCGTCTTTAATCAGCTTTGGCATATACCTTCTCCTTGAAGGGGTCTATGCCGACCCGCTGGTAGGTTTGCAGAAAGCTCTCTTCTTCTGTCCGCAACGTGACGTAGGTAGAAAGTAGCTTGTCCAGGATGTCGGGCATATCCTCCTGACGAAACGACGGCCCCAGGATCTTGCCGATAGAGGCCTTTTTGGACTGGCTGCCGCCCAGGGAAACCTGGTAAAACTCCTCGCCGCGCTTGTCGACACCGAGTATGCCGATGTGCCCGATATGGTGGTGGCCGCAGGCGTTCATGCAGCCGCTGATATTTAGCTCTATCGGCCCCAGGTCATAGAGGTAATCAAGGTCGTTGAAACGTTCCTGTATAGCCTCAGCCACCGGTATCGACTTGGCATTGGCCAGCGAGCAGTAGTCACCGCCGGGGCAGCAGATCATATCGGTCAGGTAGCCGATATTCGGGGTCGCCAGCCCGGCAGCTTGCAACTTCTGCCACAGTGCGGGCAGGGCAGATTCTTCCACATCAGCCAGCACCATGTTCTGCTGGTGGGTGTTGCGGATTTCACCAAATGCGTATTCATCCGCCAGCGCAGCCAGTAGCTCCAGTTGTTCGTCGCTGACGTCACCGGGAGCATAGCCTGTGGATTTCAATGAGATAGTGACGGCGCGGTAGCCAGGCACCCGATGTGGCTGGGTATTACGGGTTACCCAGTTACCGAAAATGGGATCTTTCTGGCAGGCATTTGCCAACGCTGCACCGCTGTCCGCAGCATCGATCTTTCGGTAATCCGGGCTGGTAAAGAAAGACTTTGCGCGCACTATCTCTTCGTCCGTCAACGTGCTCGGACCATCCTTGAGCGCGGACCACTCTTCGTCTACGGCCTCCCGGAAAGCTTCGACGCCCATCGCCTTAACCAGGATCTTGATACGGGCCTTGTATTTGTTGTCCCGCCTGCCGTGCTGGTTATAGACGCGCAGGATCGCCTCCAGGTAGGTCAGCAGGTGCTTCTTGTCCAGCCATTCGCAGATCACCGAGCCAATGACCGGGGTACGACCCAGGCCGCCGCCGACCAGGACTTTCAGGCCAATCTCGCCAGCATCATTGGGTACCAGTTCCAGTCCAATATCGTGGGCATGGATGGCTGCGCGGTCTTCTTCCGTGCCACAGACAGCGATCTTGAATTTCCGCGGAAGGAAAGCGAATTCCGGGTGCAGGGTCGACCACTGACGGATGATCTCGCAGTAGGGCCGGGGGTCTTCCAGTTCATCTGGAGCAACACCGGCGAACTGGTCTGTGGTTGTGTTGCGAATACAATTGCCGCTCGTCTGGATGGCGTGCATCTCCACGCCCGCAAGCTCTGCCAATATGTCTGGTACGTCTTCCAGGCGGGGCCAGTTCAGCTGGATGTTCTGGCGTGTGCTGATGTGTGCGTAGCCTTTGTCGTACTTACGGGTGATTTCCGCGAGTGTCCGCAGTTGCCGGCTATTCAGCAGGCCATACGGGACTGCAATGCGCAGCATGGGAGCGAGACGCTGCACGTACAATCCATTTTGCAGGCGCAAGGGCAGGAATTCTGCCTCGCTCAGCTCGCCTGCCAGGTAGCGTTGTGTCTGGTCTCGAAACTGGCTGACCCGCTCATCCAAGAGGGTATGGTCGACCTGGTCATAAACGTACATCTGAATTCCTGCCCTGGGGCGATTGCGAATGCTGCTGGCGGCGTACCTTACCAGAAAACTTGCAGCAATAAATAGTCTTATAATTCATAAGGTTAGAATCTAATTTTTTGAGCGATAGGGACGCGTTGAAGGGCTTGGGATTCCGCGCTTAGCTGGTATAATGCCGCCTTCCAAAACGCCCTGACAACAGCTCATGGAGAGCCTTACAATGTCCGAAGATTTTAGCCGAGACGGCGACGGTGCAGCCGATGCCATTGCCGCGACAGCGGTCATTACCCTGGTCGTGTTCACACTCTATCTCTGGCTGTCAGGAATGCCCTCCTGAGCCGACTAGCTCCCCGAACCTCTTAATACAAGCTGGACGACAGTAAAAACTGTCCCGATAAAGAGCAGGGTAAACAGCAGCCCTGCCGCTATAAAGACACCCAACTTACCCTGCTTGAAGTCCCTTTGACGGTTCTTGCTGCTCTGCACGCCCAGGCCCGCAGCAAACACGCTGCCGACGACCTGCAGCAGGTTCAATTTCTGCTCAGGCTTTTCCTCCGCGCTCTCTGTCGACTCCGGTTCGCTCATCGTTTACCTGCGGCTCAGTCCAGGTTGGGAGCCAGCCATCGCGCCATTTCTTCAACGGCGACGCCTTTGCGTTCGGCGATGCTTTGCAACTGGTCCCGGCCGATCTTGCCCACCGAGAAGTAGCGCGACTCGGGGTGAGCATAGTAAAAACCGCTCACCGATGACGCCGGCTCCATCGCAAAGCTGTCCGATAGCCGCACGCCGCATTGTGCGGTCGCATCCAGCAGATTGAACAGCGTGGCTTTTTCCGTGTGATCCGGGCAGGCGGGATAGCCAGGTGCCGGCCGGATACCGCGATAGCGCTCGCGAATGAGTTCGTCGTTGTCCAGGGACTCATCAGCAGCGTACCCCCAAAACTGGGTCCGCACCTGTCGGTGCATGTATTCAGCTAGCGACTCCGCGAGACGATCGGCCAGCGCTTTCAGCATGATGCTGTTGTAATCATCGTGCTGGGCCTCATACCGGGCTGCCAGCTCGGCAACACCGTGGCCAGTCGTCACGCAAAAGCCGCCGATGTAATCCCTGGCTGGGCTGTCCGCTGGCGCGATAAAGTCGGCCAGGCTGTAATTGGCCTCTCCGTTGGGCTTCTCCATCTGCTGCCGGAGGTGGTGGAGGGTGGCCAACTGTTTGCTGCGCGATTCGTCCTCATAAACCGCTATATCATCTCCATTAACCCTGGCAGCGGGCCAGAAACCAATCGTGGCCTTAGCGGTGAGCAGCTTTTCGTCAACCAGTCGATCCAGCATGGCCCTGGCATCGCGATATAAATCGCGGGCCTGCTGTCCGACCCGATTGTCGTCCAGAATAGCTGGAAACTTGCCCGCCAGTTCCCAGGTGATAAAGAACGGCGTCCAGTCGATGGTCTCAATGAGCTCCGCCAGTGGTATGTCACTGAATACCCGGGTGCCTATGAAGGTTGGCTGTGGCGGTTCGTAACCGTTCCAGTCAAAGGGAGCGCCACGGGCCACAGCCTCCTGGTACTCGAGTTGGCGGGTGCGCGGCTTGCGGTTGGCGACGCGCTCGCGGACAGTGGCATACTCCGCGCGTCGTTCGCTGACAAAGCCGGCCTTACCATCGCCCATCAACTGCGTTGCTACGGCAACGCTTCGCGAGGCGTCGGGTACATAGACCACCAGGTCGTTGTCATAACCCGGTTCTATTTTTACCGCCGTATGGGCCTTGGAGGTGGTGGCACCGCCAATCATCAGGGGAACCTGGAAAGACTGTCGCTGCATTTCGCTGGCAACATGAACCATTTCGTCGAGCGAGGGCGTAATCAGGCCACTGAGGCCGATGATGTCAACGTTCTCCTCACGCGCAACCCGCAGTATCTCCTCACAGTGCACCATGACCCCGAGATCAATAACTTCGTAGTTGTTGCACTGCAATACTACGCCCACAATATTCTTGCCAATATCGTGGACGTCACCTTTCACCGTTGCCATCAGGATCTTGCCGTTGGTGCTGTTACCCTCGGCCTTTTCCTCTTCGATATAGGGTTGCAGGTAGGCGACCGATTGTTTCATGACGCGGGCGCTTTTAACCACTTGCGGAAGGAACATCTTACCGGCGCCGAACAGGTCTCCGACCACATTCATACCATCCATCAGCGGGCCTTCAATAACCTGTATAGGGCGGTCAGCGGTCAGGCGAGCCTCTTCAGTGTCTTCGATAATGAAGTTATTAATGCCTTTGACCAGCGCGTGCTCCAGGCGCTTGTGCACGGGTAGTTCACGCCAGGCCAGGTCTTCCTTGCGGCTCTCGCCACCCTGATCCTGTCCACGATAACGCTCTGCAACATCCAGAAGGCGCTCGGTGCCGTCGTCCCGGCGGTTGAGGACAACATCTTCCACCGCCTCCCGAAGATCCTCGTCCAGCTCGTCGTATACGGCGAGTTGACCCGCGTTGACGATTCCCATGTCCATACCCGCCTTGATCGCGTGATACAGAAACACCGAGTGTATGGCCTCTCGGACAGGGTTGTTGCCACGGAACGAAAAGGAGACGTTGGACACACCACCAGAGACCAGCGCACCGGGCAGTTCAGCCTTGATAAAGCGGGTCGCGTCGATAAAGTCGACGGCGTAATTATTGTGCTCCTCGATACCGGTAGCCACCGCAAAAATATTGGGATCGAAGATAATGTCCTGCGGGTCAAAATTGACCTTCTCGACCAGGAGCTCATAACTGCGCCGGCAGATGGCTTTGCGGCGATCCAGATTGTCGGCCTGGCCGTCTTCGTCAAATGCCATGACGACCACGGCCGCACCGTAACGCTGGCACAGCTCAGCTTGCTCGAGGAACTCCTGTTCACCTGCTTTCAGGCTGATCGAGTTGACAATTGCCTTACCCTGGATGCACTTGAGGCCGGCCTCGATAACATCCCATTTCGAGGAGTCGACCATTATCGGCACCCTGGAAATATCGGGCTCCGAGGCTACCAGTTGCAGGAACTTGACCATGGCATGCTCTGCATCGAGCATGCCTTCATCCATATTGATGTCTATGATCTGGGCGCCGTCCTCCACCTGGGCGCGAGCCACATCCAGAGCCTCGTCGTACTGGCCCTCGAGGATGAGTCGCTTAAAACGGGCGGACCCTGTCACGTTACAGCGCTCTCCCACATTGACGAAGAGACTGTCCCGGGTGATGTTGAACGGCTCCAGTCCGCTCAGGTAGCACCCGGATGGGCGCACCGCGGGTTTGCGCGGGGCGATTCCTTCCACCGCACGAGCGATTGCTTCAATGTGCGCCGGTGTCGTGCCGCAACAGCCGCCAGCCAGGTTGAGAAAACCGCGCTCCGCGAAGTCGCGAAAATCTTCGAACATATCCTGGGGCGTCTCATCGTACTCACCAAAGGCATTGGGCAGGCCGGCATTGAGGTGGGCACTGAAGTAACAATCTGTGGCGTTGGCCAGTTCCTCCAGGAAGGGGCGGACTTCCTTAAAGCGCCGGCCACAGTTGCTGCCCACAACCAACGGCCTGGCGTGGGCGACAGAGTTCCAGAATGCCTCAGCGCTCTGTCCTGACAGTACTCGCCCGCTGATATCCGGGAAGGTGACGGAAATCATGATGGGCAGGGTAGTGCCGGTCTCTTCGAACACCCCCTGGACCGCAAAGATGGCCGCTTTAGCGTTCAGTGTGTCGAAGATGGTCTCGATCATGATGAGGTCCACCCCGCTTTCCACCAGGGCGCGGGCGGCCTCGGTGTAATCGTTGCAGAGCTCGTCAAAACTGATGTTGCGCGCGCCGGGGTCATTGACGTCGGGAGAAATAGACGCTGTCCGCGGGGTCGGACCCAGTATGCCCGCCACATAACAGGTTCGCCCCGGGTTATCGCGGCGGAAGTCGTCTGCCGCTTCACGCGCGATACGGGCGCTGGCCAGGTTTAGCTCGCGCACCAGGTGCCCCAGAGCGTAGTCATCCTGTGCAACAGCGGTGGAGTTAAAGGTGTTGGTGCCAATAATATCGGCACCAGCTTCCAGGTAAGCGCGATGTATACCGGCGATTACGTCGGGTCTGGTCAGCGAAAGCAGGTCGTTATTGCCTTTCAGGTCGCTGGGGTGATCGGCGAAACGCTCGCCTCGGTAGTCCGCATCCACCAGGTTCTCCGCCTGGATCATCGTGCCCATGGCGCCGTCCACCATCAGAATGCGGTGTTTCAGCGCATCCTGCAAAGACTGGGTTGCCTGGGTCCGGGAGTTCATAGTTGAGCCTCTGCTCTCTAGGGGCGCTCCCCGCAGGGTTGCGCAAATCAAAAGCGACGTATTCTACCAGAATACGATCGGTAATGAGCCTGCAATTCAAAGACATGTGGCACTATTACGACCTAATTTGGTAGAATACCTGAGTAAATTAGTCGGAATGAGAAGTGCCATGATCACCATCACTGAATCAGCCCAGGAATACCTCGCCGAGTTGCTTGCCAAGCAGGAGGACGCACTGGGTGTCAGGGTATTCATCAACCAGCCCGGTACGCCCCGGGCGGAGACCTGTATTGCCTACTGCCGCGAGGGCGATCTTCAGGAGGGCGATGAGGAGCGCGAGTTCGATGCCTTCAAGGCCTGGTTTGATGGCCGGAGCCTGCCGTTTCTCGAGGACGCGCTGGTCGATTACAGCAAGGATCGCATGGGCGGGCAGCTGACGATCAAGGCGCCGAACGCCAAGATGCCCCGAGTTGACGAGAACAGTGCGATCGAGGACAGGATCAATTACGTTCTTTATAACGAGGTTAATCCTGCCCTGGCAGCTCACGGTGGCGAGGTAAGCCTGGTGGAGGTGACTGAGGACGACTTTGCCGTATTGCGCTTTGGCGGCGGCTGCCAGGGTTGCAGTGCTGTCGATATGACCTTGAAAGACGGCGTAGAGAAAACGCTGCTTGAACAGTTACCCCAGCTGAAGGGTGTGCGGGACATGACGGATCACTCCGACACGTCCAACGCGTATTACTAGCCAGTCATCCGTTGCGGTAATACCTCTCTTACCTTGTCCCGGAGCTCGCGCAGGCACGCCTCGGTCACTTCCCAGTTGATGCAGCCATCGGTAACTGAGACGCCGTATTCCAGTTCATCCAGGTCTGCCGGGATGGACTGGTTGCCGGCCTTGAGGTTGGACTCAATCATCAGGCCAATGATGGAGCGATTCCCTTCGATAATCTGGTTGCCCACGTTGTCCACGACCAGCGGTTGAAGCTCTGGTTGTTTATTGGAGTTGGCGTGGCTGCAATCCACCATGATGTTCTGCGGTACGCCGGCCTTTTCCAGGGCTTCCTCGCATAATTTGATATGAACAGAGTCGTAGTTGGGACCATTGCTGCCGCCCCTCAGCACAATATGGCCGTAGCGGTTGCCGCGGGTGGTAAATACTGAAACCTGCCCCTGGCGGTTAATCCCCAGGAAGCGGTGAGGTTTAGCGACCGAGTTCAGGGCATTGATCGCTACCGTCAAGCCACCGTCGGTCCCGTTCTTGAACCCAACCGACGAAGACAGGCCGCTCGCCATTTCCCGATGTGTTTGTGACTCGGTAGTGCGTGCACCAATGGCCGACCAGCTGATAAGGTCCTGAATGTACTGCGGTGAGATAGGATCCAATGCCTCCGTCGACGTGGGCAGGCCCAGTTCCAGTATATCCAGCAGCAGCTTGCGGCCTATGTGCAGGCCATCTTCGATCTTGAATGAGTCATCCAGGTACGGGTCGTTGATCAGACCTTTCCAGCCCACTGTTGTTCGAGGTTTCTCGAAGTAGACCCGCATAACGATATACAAGGTGTCCGACAGGTCATCGGCAAGCGCGCGCAGGCGCCGGGCGTAATCCATCGCGGCGTCCACGTCATGTATCGAGCAGGGACCAACGACCACGAAGATCCGGTGGTCCTTCCGATCGAGGATATTCTCAATGACCTTTCGCGTCTCCGCTACGGTCTGCGTTGCAGCGTCGCTAAGGGGCAACGCCTCTTTCAGGGCCTGTGGCGTGATCAACACATCCTGTGCTGCCACGTTCACGTTGTGTACTTCGATATTGCTCATCGCTGTTTACCTGATACAGTAATTCCGCCACGGCTGATCTCCGCGGGCGCGCCATTCTATAGTAGCGTCGCGCCTGTGCCTAGATTCAATGCCGTTCGATAAGGACTACCCCGGAGATACTGTTGGCCGCTGACGGCACCCATAGCTTTTACGATATCGAGCCTTTGCTACCGTTTATCGAGCGCGGCTATACGGTTCTAACCCCGAACCTTCGGCTTGCCCGTCGGGTCAGGAAGGAGTGGGACCGGCGAAAGCGGGCCGCCGGTGAGAGCTGCTGGCACACGCTGCCCGTCGAGTCACTCGACAATTGGTTGATGAACGCCTGGCAGTTGGCGGTAGAGCAGGGTGCTGTGCCACCAAGGCAAGTCCTCACCAGCGCGCAGCTAAATGAACTTTGGCTATGCGTAATAAGTGAAGTAGATGGTGGTCTCAATCTATTACGCCCGTCAGCAGCCGCAGCACTCGCTCAACAGGCAAGGGATACGCTGTTGCGATGGCGGGTAGACCCGGGAGTTGAGGCGGTCAAACAAGTGTTCGAGCTGGATGATGATTGCCGGACCTTCCTGACCTGGCTACGGGCTTTTGAGGACCGCCTGCAGCAAAACGATCTAGCTACCCCGGCAGATTGTCAGCTGGAACTGCTTGAATCCCGGGCATTACCGGGGAACAGCAACATCGTGCTATTAGAAATCGACGACCTGCCGCCCCTGTCTGAGCAACTTATCAAGCAGGCTTGCAATGATTTGCAAAGGCATGTGGCCAAGGGCCGCGGTGGTCAAATCCACCCCAGGGCCTTCTCCGACCAGCGCGCGGAACTTGCCGCCATGGCCGGCTGGGCTGCGGCAATTCACGGCAGGGAGCCAACTGCCACGGTCGGTCTTGTACTGCCGGATATGGCGCAAAGCCGGTATGCCATTGAATACCTGTTGCGGCAGGAATTTGGTTGCCTTGGTAGCAATTACACGAGTTTGCCCGTGAACTTTTCCACGGGCATCCGTCTGCAACAGGCGCCCCTGATCAGAGATGCCTTCCGGGTCATCGAATTGGCGGGGCCCGAAATTCCCCTCGCCAGTTTTGTGGCTTTGCTCCAATCCCGGTATACCTCGATCAGGGGCAGTGATGACAACCAGGTATCCCGCCTGGTTCACGCGCTTTACGATAACGGCCAGGTGACGTTACCCACGGCGGAATTGCGGTACCAGGTGACGGAGCGCAGTCCGGAGGGCCTGGAGCCGTTGATTGAATTGCTGATCGGCTTCGCCAGTCGCAGGGAACTGCGCCGGGATCAGTTTCCATCGGAATGGTTAGTACCGTTACACGAAGTACTGCAGGAGGCTGGCTGGCCCGGAACTGGGGGGCTGGACTCGCTTGAATACCAACAGCTGGAACAGTGGAACACGCTGCTAGAGGACTTCGCCGCTTTTGACACGATTTCCGGTCGCGTTTCGTTGGCCGGAGCCTTGTCCCTGCTGCGCCGCCTCAGTGCGGATCGCATTTCACAACCCAAAACCGCTGACAGTAATGTTCAGGTGCTGGGAACACTGGAGGCCAACGGCCTGCAGTTTGACTACCTGTGGATAGCCGGAATGCAGGCCTCCGTCTGGCCCGCACCCACACGGGCCTGTCCGCTGCTACCCCTGTCCCTGCAGCGTCAACACGATATGCCTCACAGCAGTGCCGAACGCGAATGGCGATTTGCCTCCCGGATGATGGCTTCGTTCCAGCGTCATTGCGGGGAGTTGATCGCAAGCTACTCGGAGCAGGTAGACGGGGTACCCGAATTGCCCAGCGCATTACTGGGGCCACCCGAGCAAATCGCACCAGCCGCAGACGAGCGCATGGCAACGCCCTGGATGTCCGAGTGGGAGGCCGGTTCATTGCAGCAATTGCCAGACAACGAAGCCCGGCGCGTGGATGATCAGGAGATTGCGAACCTCAAGGGCGGTAGCAGCCTGGTGGAGAACCACGCGAGCTGTCCATTCAGGTCTTTTGCCCGCCATCGCCTCCTGGTTGAGCCGCTTGCCGAACCAGCGGCTGCACTGACCGCAGCCGAGCGTGGCTCAATGTTACACGAGGCCTTGTTCGTCTTGTGGGGCGACCTGGGTGGCAGTGCGGAGCTGGAAGCCCTTGACGTGACCTCACAAGCCCAGCTGTGCCAAAGAGCCTCTGCGGCGGGAATAAAGAAACTGGGCGTTGCCCGGCAACGGCAGGTGGGTCGGCAGTGCCTGGAGCTGGAAGAGCAGCGCCTACAGGCGCTATTGGATGAGTGGTTGGCGGTGGAGCGACAGCGTGAAGAGGGCTTTGTCGTGTCGGGAAGAGAGCAGGAAACATCCCTGGATCTCGATAGACTGACCCTCAGATTGCAGGTAGACAGGGTAGATGCCCTGGATGGGGGCGGACACGTCATCATCGACTACAAGTCCTCAGCCAGCAAGCTCGGCGACTGGGTAGGCGAGCGCCCGGCGAAGCCGCAACTGCTGCTCTATGGTGTAGCTGCGACGGACTCGCCCGTCGCCCTGTCTTTCGCGCAAGTCAGGGCCAGGGAGTGCAAATTCGTTGGCGCGGGTGAGCGGGGCGTGGCTCCCGGCATCAACCCCGATCTGGAAAAGGCTTTCAGAGGCAAAGAGCGCGCCAGTGACTGGTCAGCCCTTAATGTGGCCTGGCGTGAGCGACTAGAGAGTCTGGCCCGGTCTTTCCTGGCGGGCGAAGCCAGCGTCGATCCCTTGCGACCCGACAGCTGTACCTGGTGCGGCTTGCAGCCGCTTTGTCGCGTTGAGGTCGGACCCGCCGGAGAGACCTCCACATGATCGCGGATGCTGATCAACGTGCCGCTGCGCTGGATACCCGGCAAAGTTTCTGTGTTGGCGCCCCCGCCGGCTCCGGTAAAACCGAGTTGTTAATACAGCGCTACCTGGCCCTGCTGGCAAGAGTGCAGAATCCCGAGCAAGTCCTGGCAATAACCTTTACCCGAAAGGCCGCTGCTGAAATGCGGGAGCGGATCGTGGCGGCGTTGATGGCAGCCAAAGAACGACAACCGTGCAAAGGGGATCACGAAATCACGACCCGAGCACTCGCCGATGCGGTCCTCGAGCATGACCAGACCCTGGGCTGGAACCTGCTCGACAGTATTGTACGGGTCAACGTGAAGACCATAGATAGCTTCTGCGCCACGCTTACCCGGCAGATGCCTGTACTGAGCAGTTTTGGAGGCCAGGCAGCTGTGACAGAGGATGCGGGTGACCTCTACATAGAAGCCGTGCAGTCGCTATTTGCCGGGCTGGATTCCGACAGCCCCGCCATGGCTGATCTCAAGGCCTTGTTGTTGCACTTCGACAATAACTGGGAGCGAATGCAGGAACTGCTGGTTACGATGCTGGCCAGGCGGGACCAATGGCGAGACTACGTGGGCGTGCATCATACCCCCGATGAATCGGAGAGTTACCTTAGGCAGCTGGTGGACCAGGTGGTCGCCGAATCGCTAGAGGCGATTAAGCGAGACCTCGCTTCCTACGAAGGTGCGCTGGTGGAGCTACTGAATTACCAGGCGGCGAACATCGGGCTGGGGGAGCTCGACCAATTTCCAGTCCCGGTCGCCGCCGATTTACCGCTCTGGCGTCGGCTCAGGGACCTGTTGCTTACCGCAGGCGGAACCTGGCGAGCGGCGGTTGATGCCAGGATGGGATTTCCGGCCCAAGCAGGTGAGGCCAACCTGCGGCGTGACACGCTCAAGGAGCTTATTGCTGAGCTGCGCGGTATCGAAGGGCTGGAAACACGCCTGGCGGAACTGAGCTATTTACCGGAAATTGGCGACGACAATCCGTCCTGGCAGTTGGTACTGCATCTCTCGCGTGTGCTGCCTTTGCTCGCTGCGAACCTGCTGGTGGTTTTTCAGCAGCAGGGCCTGGTCGATCACGGCCAGGTTGCGATGTCGGCGCTCGAGGCCCTGGGTGACGATGAGCGGCCGACAGATCTCGCGATGCGGCTGGATTACGCCATAGACCATATTCTCGTTGACGAATTTCAGGACACTGCAATCAACCAGTATGAACTCGTGCGCCGGCTCACGCGTGGCTGGCGAGAGTTTAACGAGTCTCAGCCAGATAATCCGAGAACGCTGTTTATCGTGGGCGACGGAATGCAGTCGATTTATGGATTTCGAGATGCCAACGTCAGTCTTTTCCTGCAGGCTCGTGATCAGGGGTTCAACGGCCTGCGTCTGGCCTCACTGCAATTGACTTCCAACTTCCGCTCCCAGGCCGGACTGGTAGAGTGGGTTAACGAGACTTTCCAGAGCGCTTTTCCACAGGAGGACGATGTAGCCAGGGGCCGGATTGCCTTCAGCCCTGCGAGGGCCATAAAGTCCGCCACCGCGGCGCCACCGGTCTTGATGCAAAGCTTCGTTGGCGAAGATACGGTTGGCCAAGAAGCCGCCTACATTGCCGATCAGGTAGCGGATGGACTTACTAACACCGACTGTCATTCGATTGCGATTCTTGGGCGCACCCGCAACCAATTACAACCTGTTCTTGCAGCCCTGAGGGAGCGGGGTATCGCCTATGCCGCGCAGGATATTGATGTGCTGGCCGGTGCGCCGGTTATCGTGGACATGATGAACCTGTGTTGCGCGATGGCTAACCGATACGATCGCTTGTCGTGGTTGGCCGTGTTACGGGCACCCTGGTGCGGATTGCAACTTGACGATTTACTCGTCGTGGCGCGCTGGCAGGATGCCTCCAGGCACACTGTCGTAAAGGATTCAATGGCTGCTCCCGGCTTGATGAATGCCTTAAGCGACGAGGGGAAAAAGCGCTGCCTTCATGTAGTTAACGCGGTCGCCTGGGCTGACAGCCAGCGCGACCGACTGGCCCTGCGCGTCTGGATAGAGCAGCTTTGGTTGCGCCTTGGCGGTCCCTCCACCGTAGAACAGGATGGCGAGCTGGCCGATGCGGAGCAATTCTTCCGGCTGTTGGAGCGAGCTGACTGCGAGGGTCTCGGCCTGGATGTGCGCTGGCTTCGGGATCAGTTGGACCGGCTGTACGCGCACCCCGGGCCCAGCGACGCCAGGGTCCAGGTAATGACGCTGCACAAAGCCAAGGGACTAGAGTTCGACTGGGTGATCATTCCAGACCTGGCCAGGCAGGCTCGCAGTGATTCTCGAGACCTGCTCCTCTGGGATGAGAGAGCCAGTGATTCTGGTGAGCGTGAGTTTCTACTGGCAGCAGATGATCACAGCGATAAAGCTGCCCCCAGCCTTTACAATTACCTGCGTGCTGAGCGCAAGCGCAAGGGCCTGCTGGAGAACACCCGGCTACTCTATGTGGGCGCAACCCGGGCCGTCGACCGGCTCGTATTGACCGCCCGTCTGGCTATGGACGAACGAAAAGGTGCGCCCAAAAAGCCCGGGGACAGTACTTTGCTGGCATCTATCTGGCCGGTGTTTGAAGCGTCAACGGCGATTCTTGAGAGTACCAGCGAGCGCGCTACGGTGACGGGGGTCCATCGCTTGTCACGGGTCCGTGACATTCCCGAGCCGCACATAGCAGCCACGCAGGCAGAGTCGGGAGGTGAGGCCGACAACGTGCCCCCAGCGAGGCATAATCGTGAGGAGCGTTTTGTGGGAACCACGGTACATCGATTGCTTGAAGTACTGTCTCTGCAGACGGTCTTACCTGATAGCTGCGGCGAACGTGAGCGATCCCTTAGCCTGTTTACACTGCGGCAGCTGGGACTGTCTGGCGAGGGATTGGATCGTGCTCAGTCGCGAGTTCTGGACGCTGTGAACGCAGCGCTTGCTGACCGGGAGTGTGGTCGCTGGCTAATGTCATCCGAGCACCTCGATGCCAGTAGTGAGCTTGCGCTGACCCGGGTGGACGAGGCGGGTAATGTCGGCAACATCATTATCGATCGCACCTTCATCGATGCCGCCACCGGCGTGCGCTGGATTATCGATTACAAGACCAGTCGGCCCGCAACAGGAGAGGGACTGTCGGCATTCCTGGCCAGGGAGGAAGCGGCTTATCGCGACCAGTTAACGACCTACGCGACGGCCCTGCGGTCGCTGGGTAGGGAGACGATTAGAGCCGCTTTGTACTTTCCCGGTCTTGATTGCCTGCACACCGTCGAACTTTCGGCTTAATCGAATTTTGAAATGATGTCATCGGCGTAGCGCCGGATGCCATCCACCTTGTGTTCCAGCTTTTCAGAGTCGCCGTGGTAAAACGGCCAGGGCATAGTCAGGATATGCGTGACTCCCGCGTCCTCCAGGCGGCGGTAGCCATCCACGTCCCAGGCATCCGAGGGTGTGGCCATAACATCAAATGGCGCTGCCTCGCGGCCATAGTCTCGACGCCAGCTCTTGATTCGATCGATCGATGTGATGATTTCCTCGCTCGTTTGCAGATCGGTCACCCAGCCGTCACCGAGCCTAGCCGCTCTTTTCATCGCCGGATCCGAGATACCCCCGATCCAGATCGGGATGGGCTTACTCGGTGCGGGATTCATTTCCATTGCGTCAAACTGATAATGATGGCCCTGGTATTCGACCATTTTCCCCGTCCACAGTAGTCGCATAATCTCGAGCATCTCGTCAGTCCGTTTGCCGCGTGTCGAGAAATCCTGTTGCATGAGCTCGAACTCATCCCTGGACCAGCCAACCCCGAAGGCCGCAGTGACGCGATTTTGCGACACAATGGCCGCTGTGCTTATCGCCTTGGCAACGAGGTAGGGATTACGCATGGGCAATACAAATATATTGTTGGTAAACCGTAGTCGTTTGGTGATGGTGGCCAGCGCTCCGATCATGACCCACGGATCTGGCCAGTCGGTGAACGGCTGCCAGCGCCGGCTGCCGTCTTCGGTATACGGATAAGGCGTCTTGATTGTCTCGGGATTGACCACGTGATCAGAGAATGACATTGCGTGCCAGCCGTGTGTGTCGGCGATTGGCGCCAATTCAGTTAAATGCTCTACCGTGCTAAAAGAGGTGGATAGTATAAATTTCAAAGGCCGTCCTCCGAGGCTTTACCGATACAGGGCTATGATTGAAAATGCCCCGCAACAGGCCACTACTGTAGTGCCGCTGGGGATGAATCGCAGGGGAAATTCGTGCCTTACTTCAATGACAGATACATCGATCAAATTGTCATACTGACCGGCGCCGGAATTTCTGCTGAGTCGGGGCTCGCGACTTTTCGTGATTCCGGTGGTTTGTGGGAAAACCACGACCCCATGGAAATCGCCACGCCGGAAGCGTTTGCCCGCGACCCTGAACTGGTCTATCGATTCTATAACGAGCGCCGTGAGCAGCTGTTTTCAGCTGAACCTAATCGAGCCCACAGGGCCCTGGCACGTCTGCAGCGCGAGTTTGAAGGTGACGTTTATCTCGTCACCCAGAATGTGGATGACCTGCATGAGCGTGGTGGTAGCGCCCAGGTATGCCATATGCACGGTGAACTGCAGTCCATGAAGTGTACTGCCTGCAGTGAAGCAATGAGAGTAGAGACGGCCTATGACGGGGAGTCTGCCTGCCCCCTGTGCAACACGGCTGGAACCCTGCGACCAGATATCGTCTGGTTTGGGGAAATGCCTTATCGCATGGAGGAAATAGATGCGAAGCTTGCCAGTTGCGGCCTTTTTATCGCGGTGGGTACTTCTGGTGTTGTCTATCCGGCCGCCGGATTCGTGCGGGCGGCCCGTCACTATGGAGCGCTCTGCATCGAGGTAAATAAGGAGGCCAGCGATGTCGCAGGTTACTTTGATCAGCACCGTACCGGACCTGCAACTGCGCAAGTGGAGCGGCTCGTGGGCGAGATACTCGGATCATCTGAACAATAGCCGTGGCGTCACTATGACGCGCTCTCTATAATGGAGGGATAACAAATACCGCAGGATTGATGCTCATGCCCAATACCCTAAGACTGCTTTTTGTCACCGCGGCTTTGACAGCTGCGCTTACTGCCTGTGGAAAAAAAGAAGAGTCGCTGGCGCCACCGGCGAGCAGGCCGGTCAAGATTTACACAGTGGATGGCGGCGTTGCCCAGGCGGTGCGCCAGTTTCCCGCCAGGGTCGATGCCTCACAACGTGCCGAGATGTCCTTCCGGGTTAGCGGACAATTACAGGAAATCGTGGTCCGAGAAGGCGATTTGGTGGAGGAGGGCGCGCTTATCGCCAGGCTGGACCCCACTGATTACCAGATCACACTGGATGATCGCAAAGCCACCTTTGACAACGCTGAGCGCAACTTTGTTAGGGGTAAGGAGCTGATAGTCGACGGTAACATCTCCCGCATTGATTATGACCGTATGGAGGCCGAATACCGTACCGCGGACGCTGCCCTGGCGCAGGCAGAAAAGGATCTTGAGTACACTGAAATGCGGGCGCCCTTCGCCGGCCGCATTGCACAGCGCTTAGTCGAGAATTTTGAGGAAGTCCTGGCCAAGCAAACCGTGTTCTATTTACAGGATACTGATTCTCTCGATGTGATCATCAACCTGCCGGAGTCACTTGTTCGCAGTGTCAGGGGTAATTCCAAAGTCGGGGACTTCGAGGAGCACGAAGCGACGCGGCGCGGATTGCCCGCCTGGGTGAGCTTCCAGGATAGGCCGGAGAGCGAATTCCCATTGGACATAAAGGAAATCGCAACCAAGGCAGATGATCAAACGCAAACATACAGGGTGACCTTCACAATGGATTCACCTGACGACTTCACGGTCCTGCCAGGTATGACAGCTTCGGTGGCGGTAGACTTTGCCGACGTGATTGTCAGTGATGGCTCGAAGTGGGTTCCTGTCCGCGCGGTGCAGGCTGATTCGGGCCTGGAGCCTCGCGTCTGGGTGCTCGATGCAGACGCCATGACCGTCAGCAGCAGGCCTGTGACAATAGGCCGAATGTCACAGGGACGCATCGAGATCACCGAGGGCTTGCAAGGTGGGGAGGAAATTATTGCGGTAGGTGCACCCTATCTGGCGGAGGGCATGCGAGTTACACGCATGGTTGATGCCGAGCAGGCTGTCCCCCGCGTTGACGACCCGGCCTGAAGGAGCACCGACCAATGAATATTGGAGAGTACTCCGTAGAGAACAAGGTTATCTCCTGGCTGCTAATTGTCATTATGGTGGCCGGTGGTTTGTTTGCATTTGAGCGTATGGGCAAACTTGAGGACCCCGCATTCACTATCAAATCGGCGAAAATCCTGACCCAGTACCCGGGTGCTACCGCGGCCGAAGTCCAGGAAGAGCTGACCTACCATCTGGAAGACGCGATTCAGAAACTGCCACAGCTCAAGTGGATCAAGATGTCGGTTTCCCGGCCGGGACTGTCCGATATCCTCGTCGATTTCAAGGACGAGTACAAAGCCGACGACTTACCCAATATCTTTGACGAGCTGCGCCGGAAGATAGCCGATGTACAGCCTTCATTACCCCCCGGTGCGTTAGCGCCCATGGTCATCGACGATTTTGGCGACGTTTACGGCGTCTACCTCGTTTTGACCGGCGACGGATACAGCTGGCGCGAGCTCTACGACACCGCCGACGATTTAAAACGCCAATTGGTCCTTGTTGACGGCGTTCGCAAGGTGGTGATTGACGGGGTACAGAAAGAGGTGGTTTACCTCGATATCTCGAGAAGCAGCATGGCCGAGCTGGGTATAGACCTGGCGCATATCGGCGAGGTGCTGGGCTCCCAGAACGTGGTGGTTAATTCAGGGAACGTGCAGGTTGGCGATGATTACCTGCGTATCAGCCCCACCGGAAACTTCGAATCCGTGCAGGAGATGGGTGAACTGCTGCTGGATTCCAGTGAGCGCAAACTGATCAAGCTGAAAGATATCGCCACTATAACCCGCGCCTATGAAGAAGTGCCGCAGAAGATCTATTACGTCAATGGCAAGCCCGGGCTGAGTATCGGTATCTCCATGGCGGCGGGCCAAAATGTCGTCGAAGTGGGCGAACGACTGAATCGTAAAATCCATGAGTTACTGCCCATAACACCTGTGGGTATGAGTCTGGAACCTATTTATGACCAGCCGGCAGAGGTCGATGCGTCGGTGAGTGGGTTCCTGATCAGTGTGGCCCAGGCCGTGGGCATCGTAATCGCGGTCTTGTTGGTGTTTATGGGCTTGCGCACCGGAATCATTATAGGCGCCGTGTTACTGATTACCGTGGCGGGAACCCTGTTTCTTATGTGGTTGTACGGCATTGAGTTACAGCGAATCTCCCTGGGTGCTCTGGTGATCGCCCTGGGTATGCTGGTAGATAATGCGATCGTTGTTGCCGAGGGTATGCTCGTGCGCATGCAAAACGGCACTGATGCCCGCGAGGCGGCGGGAGAGGCCGTGGGCAAGACTATCTGGGCATTGTTGGGTGGCACAGCGATTGGCATCCTGGCGTTCTCGGCGATTGGCCTGTCCCCGGATAACACCGGCGAATTCGCCAGCTCCCTGTTCTACGTGATCCTGATTTCTCTGTCGCTCAGCTGGATTACCGCGGTGAGTTCAACGCCACTGCTGTGCGCCTTGTTGCTCAAAGTTGATCCTTCAACAGCGGAGAGCGACCCTTATGGCGGCAAGTTATTCCAGGGTTACCGGAAGCTGGTGGGGCTGGCGGTTGATAACCGCTGGCTGACTATCGCCGGTGCAGCAGGCCTGTTCGTTGCGGCAGTCATTGGCTTTGGTTCAGTAAAAAGCGGCTTTTTCCCCGACTCAAATACACCTATTTTCTTCGTCGATGTTTGGGAGCCCGAGGGATCGGATATCCGTAAGACTCGCGATGATACATTAAAGGTCAGCGATTTTATTCGGCAACAGCCCGGAGTGCTGCAGACGACTTCGGTTATCGGCGGGCCGCATCAGCGCTTCACGCTGGTCTATGACTCCAAGGAGCCGGCGCGCGTCTATAGCCAGATCATTGTGCGCACAGAATCGCGGGAGCAGATACCCGCTATCTGGGATGCCACTGCCCAGTTCATGCAACAGGAAATGCCCTGGACCGATCCGATCATCAAGGCCCTGCGCATAGGCCCCGGGCGCGACGCCAAGATCGAGGCGCGCTTCTCAGGACCCGACCCCGAGCTGTTGAGGCAGTTATCGGAAAAAGCGCAGGCAATTATGCGTGCAGACGCCGAATCAAAAGATGTGCGAGACGACTGGCGCTCACCGGTCAAGGTGGTGACTCCCATTTTTAACGAGCAAGTGGGTCGTCAGTTGGGAGTGACCCGCGAAAATCTCGGCTCCGCCATGAAGTTCGCTTTTGACGGTGCGACAGCCGGCTCCTATCGGGACGGAATCCGGGTATTGCCGATTCGTATCAGGGCCCCGGATGTGGAGCGAGGCGACATCGACAGCATGCAGGATATCCAGGTATGGAGCGCTGTACTGGGGCGCACCATACCGGTATCTCAGGTAGTGTCCGGCTTTGAGACGCGATGGGAAAATGCCGCAGTGCGCAGCCGCGATCGTAACCAGACGATCATTGCTTCGTGCAACCCTACCGGCGAATTGGCCACGCCGCTCTTCGCACGCCTGCGTCCGCAGATAGAAGCCATCGACCTTCCGGCAGGGTACTCGCTGGCCTGGGGTGGCGAGTACGAGGATTCCCAGAACGCCCAAAAAGGCCTGGGAGCATCGCTTCCCGTCGGGTTCTTGCTAATGATTCTCACCAGCATTTTTCTATTCGGCAAGCTTCGACAACCGGCCATTATCTGGTTAACCGTGCCGCTGGCAATTATCGGTATTACCGCGGGTCTGCTGACAACCGGTGGTGCCTTCGATTTTATGTCTCTGCTGGGCGCATTGTCGCTGGTAGGCTTGCTGATCAAGAATGCAATCGTTCTTATTGAGGAAATTGACCAGCAAATCGAAACCGGTAAGGATCGCTACGAGGCCGTACTGGACTCCGCTGTGAGCAGAATGCGCCCGGTCATGCTGGCGGCAGCGACTACTATCCTTGGACTTATTCCGCTGCTCTCAGATGTGTTTTTCGTGAATATGTCAGTGACCATTATGGCGGGGCTTGGATTTGCGTCGGTTCTTACGCTGATCGTAGTGCCGACGCTCTACGCTATATTCTTCAGAATCAAGCGCTCTGCTGAGGGATAAGCGACCACAAAAAAGGGGCGCTGTGCGCCCCTTGTTCGAAGATCAGTAGATGTTACTCGCTGGTCTTGTGCTCCAGGCTTAAGGCCAGAGCCTCGGTGTAAACAACCACGACAGTTTGACCTAGCGTTACGCCTTCCATTTTCTCAGGCTCAACGTCTCCCAACAGGTGTAGCTTGCCGCGTGGGTCCTTGAGAGTCACGGTGCCCAGGACTCGGTTCATGCCTTCTATGGTGCAAACCGCCCTGATAAGACGTGCGCCGCCAATGGCGGGGTTTTCGGGATCTTCTGAAATTCCGGCGTCTTCCAGTACAACCCAGGGTTCAGCCTTCTCAGCGTCCGTGGGCTCACGTAACTCACCCTCCAGTGCGGTCAGGTAGGTGGCCACGACGGTATCACCAACGCTGACGTCCTCGAGCTTTACTACCTGCTCAGTTGCGGTAATTGTAAACGGTGCGCCGGTCGGCCCCTGCAGCGTAACCTGCTTGGTTTCCAGGTCGATGTCGGTGATAACCGCCTCTACGGTCAGGGCCATGGCCCTGACATTGGCTTCCGCTTCGGCGGCTTCGGCACTGGCGTGGTTATCTGCCTGTGCTGACAGGGGCAGCAGCAGTGCCAAAGCGGCGAGGGTGGCGCCAAAGCGCGTCAGGGAAAATCTAATACTCTGGGTCATGCTTATTTAATCCTTTGGGTAATCGAACGAAACTGAAAGCTGGCACGGGCCGAACCTGTCAGGCGCCCTAACATACCGAGCCGGCTGTATTGAATCAACCAGTTTGAGCCAGCCAGATTCGGAATTTACGATTTTCAGCCAGTATTTCAACCCGGCTAAATAGCCGCCTCAGTGTCGATTGATAGCCCAGATGCCTGTTGGCGACCAGGCAAAGCCTGCCGCCGGGCTCAAGGTAATCGGCTGCCTGCCTTATCAGTCGCCTGCCAACAAATTCGTCAACGGTATGCTGCTGGTGAAAGGGGGGATTACACAGGATCAAATCGCCCTGCACAGCCAGGTCTAGCAAGCCATCGCCATGGTGGTATTGGACGGCAGCGAGGCGACTGTGTTGCTGCAGGTTGTAGCGAGCACTTTCGATTGCCATCGCTGACTCATCGCAAACAACCAACTTTTCGGTGAGGCCGCTCATCAGCGCCGCCAGGCCAAGTACGCCGTTTCCGCAGGCCAGGTCAACAACGCGGGCCGCGGGGGAGAGCGCCCCCAGGTGTTGCAGCAAAAACCGGCTCCCCAAATCCAGCTTGTCGCGACTGAATACATTGGGGGCTGCCCGCAACTCGAGACCTAGAGGCTCGCAGAAATAACTTGCTTCGTGACTGGCCGGCGATGGCCTTGCGCCGTCGACTGTGGCGCTGAACAAGCGCGCGTGGGAACGCCCTCGGTGACGCTCGGTCGGTCCCAGGTAGCGCTCCATGATGTCGGCAGTGTTCGGCGAAAGATGCTTATCCATCCCCGCTGCCAGTACGGTGGCCCCAACGGGCAAAAGCGTGGCAAGAGAGGCGAGCTGGTGCTCGAAATAGGGGAGTTGCTTGGGCACACGGATAACGGCACTGCGAGCACCAGCCCCGGGTGATTCGGTACTCCAGGTGACTTGTGTGGGGTCCTGCTGATTCAGTCGGGCGTTCTCTCGCATTCCCTGGGCACTGAGCCAGGAGTCCGTCCACAAACCTAGCGGACGCAGGCTTAGCGACAGTGCGCCATGCTCGTCATTGAGCACCATGACCCCCGATGTGTCGATAGCACGCTGGTGGCAAGCTTCCAGCAACAGGCTATCGGCGCTGCACCAGGGAAGCAGGGTATCCCCGTCCCGAACAGGGTAACGGGAGAGCGTGAAGTCGCCATAGGGCGTTGAGTAGTTATGCAAAGGGCCCTTTGCGGGCACTGTTTCAGCCTTCGCTCACATAAAGAGTGAGGCGCTGGCCGGGCTGGAGGTACTTGCCCTCGTCCAGGGAGTTCCAGCTGATGATTTCATCGATAGAGACGTTAAACTTGCCGGCGATAGCGTAAAGCGAGTCGCCCCGGCGGACCCGGTAGCCCTTTTTCACCCGCTCGGAGCTTCCGGAGGCCAGCGCGAGACTGCTGGCCCAGCCACTGCCCTTGGGTATCATCATGGTATCGCCGGCACGGATCAGGTTGCCGCGGACATTATTAACCTCTCGCAATAACCCGACCTCGGTATCAAATTTGCGCGCTATACGAATGAGGCTGTCGCCCCGCTGTATTCTGTAGTGTTCCCAGGTAACCCGGTCTTCAGGTCCCAGTTGGGCGATACCTTCGGCGAAGCGAGCTCCCGTGCCAGTCGGGACCAGCAGCTCCTGTGCCTGGTCTGGTGCAGTAGCCCAGCGTATCTGCCCTGGGTTGTATGCCCGCAGCGCCTTGAGCTCCATCCCAGCAAGGTCCGCCGCGCGCAGCATCTCAATCTGGCCGCCGGTAGCAGCAACCTCGAAAGCAGGGCTGTTTGGCACCGGCGGAATATCGACACCCAGGCCGTCCGAATAAGCAATGATCGCGGTCAGCGCAATCAGCTTCGGAACATAATTCTCCGTCTCACGAGGCAAGTCCAGGGCCCAGTAGTTAGTGGGCCTTCCTTTCGCCTCGTTTGCGGCCCTGGCTCGTCCAACCCGCCCCTTACCGCCATTGTAGGCCGCGAGCGCTAGAAACCAGTCTTCGTCGAATTCAGCATGCAGCGCCTCCAGGTAATCCAGCGCTATCCGGGTAGACTCCCGCAGATCCTTGCGCCCGTCATACCACCAGTTGCGCTGTACCCCCAGGTGCTTGGCTGTGCTCGGAATAATCTGCCACAGGCCGGCCGCGTGCTCGGAGGAGTAGGCGAAGGGGTTGAGCGTGCTCTCAACCAGCGGCAGCAGGGCGATCTCCATGGGCAGCCCTCGCCGCTCCACTTCCTCGACAATGTAGTGGAGATAGATTTCAGCTCGCTGCGATACCACCGGGAGATAGTCGGGCTGGGCAAGAAAGCGATCACGGGCTTTGCCGATCTCCGTGTTATGAATACTTTGCCATGTCAGCTCGCGCCGCACCCTTTCCCAGAGGTCTTTGGCCGGGGGGAGTGGTTTTGCAGGAATCGGTGCGGTTGGTGTCAGAATGGGCTTCTGCTCAACAGCAGCGACTGTCGACTCGGCCTGCTCTACTGGTGGCGATGTCTGGCACCCAGCCAACAGCAATGCGCTAGAAATAACTAATAAAATGCCCCGTAACGTCATGTATTTATTACTTATTTTTTAATTAATAGTAGTCTTAGAAATTATCTTTCCAGCCGCGCACTGTAGCGAATACTTCGTCCCCTGTCTCCCCCTCCAATTTCCCTTGCAGCTTTAGGGACGCAATCAATTCGTCATTTTCGCAGCGCAGGAAGGGGTTGGTCGCCAGTTCAAGCTCCAACGTAGAGGGTACGGTGGCTTCATCACGCGCCCGGGTGGCTTCCGCTGCCGCTACCCGTTGCCGCAGGGCAGCATTGTCAGGCTCCACTGCGGACGCAAAGGCGAGGTTGGCCAGTGTATATTCATGGGCGCAGTAAACCCGGGTGCTGGCTGGCAGAGACGCCAGGCTTTGCAGGGAGTTGTGCATCATCGGTGCGGTGCCCTCAAATACTCGGCCACAGCCGCCAGCGAAAAGCGTGTCGCCGCACAATAGAACAGGCTGGTCACCATCATGAAAGTAAGCGATGTGATCCAAGGTATGCCCTGGCACCTCCAGTACCGTGAATTCCAGGCCCAGCACCTGTGCGGTATCGCCTTGGGACAGCCTGTCAGTCACCTGGGCGATACCGGGGTTATGGGGTCCATACACCTGGCAGTCGTATTTTCCACACAGGGTGTCCAGTCCACCCACGTGATCGAAGTGGTGGTGGGTAATAATCACGCCTGTCAGCTCCAGGCCTAAGCGCTCCAGTGTATCGAGGACAGGCTGCGCATCGCCCGGGTCGACAACCCAGGCCTCGTTGCTGGCGTCATCGCGAAGCAGCCAGATATAGTTATCTGAAAAAGCGGGAATCGGTTCGATCTGTAGCATTGGCTGCGTTCCAATCAAGTGAAAATACAGTAATATGCCAGTGGAGCACGGGCCCAATAGACGACTGGCTAGATGGACAGCGATTTTAGCGATATTTCGGCGGAACTGGAAACCTGGTATGGCCGGGGCGCTGGTGGCTACCTGCTGGCCGCGATTCGAAAATCGCTGGAGCCCATACTCGACACAGCCTTCGGTTACCACCTGCTACAGGTTGGCCCTCTCAGGCATCAACCACTCTTTGAACGGAGCCGCATCAACCACCGTGTGGTTTGCAGCGATAACGCCGGTGGTGAGGTCGGGCTGGTAGCGGTGGCGGAGGAACTTCCTATAGAGAGCGACAGCGTCGACGCGTTAATCGCTCCGCATTGCCTGGACTTCTCCGAACGCCCTCATCAGGCTCTGCGCGAGATGCAGCGGGTGGTCACTCCCCAGGGCAAACTCATCATAATCGGCTTTAACCCGTACAGCTTGCTTGGAGCCGCAGCGCGGATACGCCAGCTGGCGGGGAGTAGTCTTTGGCGGGAGCACACCCCGGTTAGCCAGCATCGATTGACCGATTGGTTGCGACTGCTTGGTTGCCAGATTGAGAGCCAGCAAATGCTTTACAGGGTACCTCCAATAGGGAATGGGCGCCTGAGCCAATGGCTCACACGGATGGA
Organism: uncultured Alteromonadaceae bacterium; assembly: GCA_964590005.1. GTDB lineage: Bacteria > Pseudomonadota > Gammaproteobacteria > Pseudomonadales > Halieaceae > CALJFL01. The sequence continues at coordinate 32,168 of CAZPVJ010000186.1, forward strand.
TCAATGGGGTGAACGCCACGCCTTGCCCTGCGGGGGTATTTACATTATCCACGCGACGAAACAAGTCGCCGGCATTAATCGACCGGACAGTGTGCGACGGCGTGAACGCCTTATGGGTCTGGCCGTGCCAAAGCCATCGGCAGTTCCCGCGCCGTCACCAGCTCGACCCGCCGCGCGCCAGGGGAACAGTAGTCGTTGAAAGAAGTTGAGATTTTTACCGATGGTGCCTGCCGCGGAAATCCCGGGCCGGGCGGTTGGGGTGTGCTCCTTCGCTATGGCGATGTCGAACGTGAACTCTATGGCGGAGAGCCGGAGACAACCAATAACAGGATGGAGCTACAAGCGGCAATAGAAGGCCTGCGAGCGCTAAAAGAGCGCTGTTCCGTAGTACTGACGACTGATTCGGTCTATGTAAAAAATGGCATCACGGAGTGGCTCGTCAACTGGAAGAAGAAAAACTGGAAAACCGCCGGTCGAAAACCGGTCAAGAATGCGGATCTCTGGCGTTTGCTTGATGAGCAAAACCAGCGACACGATGTGTCCTGGCACTGGGTTAAAGGACATAGCGGTCATCGTGAAAACGAAATTGCCGATCAACTGGCTAATAGAGGGATTGATGAGCTGTAAAAGGGTTTTAGGCTACTGTGGTGGCGGGCAATGAGGCAGGTCGTGCTGGACACAGAAACAACCGGCCTTGATGTGGCACAGGGGCACCGAATAATCGAGATCGGTTGTGTCGAACTGGTGAACCGTAAACTAACAGGCAATCACTATCACCAGTACATTAACCCCGAGCGCGATATCGACGCTGGCGCCATCGAGGTGCATGGCATTACCAATGAATTTTTGGCTGACAAACCGCTGTTCGCACCGATCGCCGAAGACTTTATGAGCTTTGTTGATGGTGCCGAGCTGATCATACATAACGCCCCCTTTGATATCGGCTTCCTGAACAGCGAGATGAATCGACTGGAACGTGGCTATTCACCCCTTGAGGAGCGCTGTCGAATCATCGATACGCTGGTCATGGCGCGAGGAAAGCATCCCGGCCAACGTAATAATCTCGATGCGCTTTGCCAGCGTTACACCGTCGATAACTCTCAACGGGATTTACACGGCGCACTTCTGGATGCAGAGATCCTGGCGGACGTTTACCTGGCCATGACGGGCGGGCAAACAACGTTCCAGCTTAGCGACAATGCGTCGGCTGCTGACGGTGGCTCGGCAGCGGGGCAACAGACCGTGCGCCGCCTGCCGGGGAATCGAACAGCATTGCCGGTAATAACAGCAAGTGCAGAAGAGCTGGTCGAACATGAAGCACAACTTGATGCTATAGCCGCTGCCAGCGACGGCAAGGTATTGTGGCGCGAGCGCGTCAAGAGTTAAGTCGAGTATTCCCAGGCCGAGGGAACTCGACTTCAGACAAACATCACGACGCAGGTGAGACCAACGCCACCCATGACCAGGGTGTAGGGTAGGGCCATCATCACCATCCTGCCGTAGGATAGTCGAATCAGTGGTGCCAGGGCCGAGGTCAACAGGAACAGGAAGGCCGCCTGGCCGTTAGGGGTCGCCACGCTCGGAAGATTAGTTCCAGTATTTATAGCCACCGCTAGCTGATCGAATTCCTGGCGAGTGATTTCCCCGGCATCCAGTGCGCTCTTCACTTCGTTAATGTAGACGGTGGCGACAAATACGTTGTCGCTAATCATGGATAAAACGCCGTTGGCGACGAAAAACATCCCCGGGCGCAAATCACTCTCCATGGCAAGGACAGTGCTGATAATCGGCGTGAAAAGATGCTGTTCGTGGATTACGGCAACGATAGCGAAAAACACAACGAGAAGCGCAGTAAAAGGCAATGCCTCTTCAAAGGCATGACCAATCTGGTGCTCCTCCACTACGCCATTAAAAGCCGTCAACAGGACAATGACCATTAAGCCGATCAGGCCTACCGCAGCCAGGTGCATGGCGAGAGAAACTACCAGTATTGCCGCGACAATCGACTGGATTATTAGGCGGGCCGAAGAACGGACATTTCGTCGCTCTTCTTCTTTTGCTTCGAACTCCTCGAGCACCGCACGAACGGTCAGTGGTAACTGGGCGCCGTAACCGAACCTGCCACTGAGTTCCAGCAGTACACAGGTGAGCAGGCCGGAAATCACCACGGGGACAGTAACGGGCGCCATCATGGTGACGAATTTGACGAAGTCCCAATCGGCGACAGTGGCGATCAGCAGATTCTGGGGCTCACCGACGAGGGTGCAGACCCCGCCTAACGCAGTGCCAATTGCGCCATGCATCAACAAACTGCGGAGAAAAGCCCGGAAGCCCTCAAGATCTTCTCGATGATGATCAATGACGCCTGCATCATCGGCGTTATCATGATCGTCATGTGTGAACTTTTTGCCCGAGGCAACCTTGTGGTACACGGTATAAAAACCCACGCCAATGCTGATCAACACTGCTGTCACTGTTAAAGCATCGAGAAATGCGGACAAAAGAGCCGCAACCAGGGAGAACAGTAGCGACAACGCTATCTTGGAACGCACATTCAGTAGAATCTTGGTAAAAACGTAGAGCAGTAATTCCTTCATGAAATAAATGCCCGCTACCATGAACATCAGCAGTAGGATCACGTCAAAATTAGCCGCCGTTTCTTCAAAGACCATCTGCGGCGAGGTCATTCCGAGTATTACCGCCTCCATCGCCAGCAAGCCCCCGGGCTGCAGGGGGTAACAGCGCAGGGCCAACGCCAGTGTGAAGATAAACTCGCCGATCAATATCCACCCGGTTACAAAAGGACCCAGGGTGTAGAGAAACAATGGATTGAGCAGCAAAAAGGCCATGATTGTTTTTTTGTACCATCCGGGCGAGGAGCCCAGAAAGTTGTGCCAAAAAGCGTGCGTCGCGGTTTCTGTCATGGGGCGGCCAAGTCTGCTGACTTACGAAGAGGGCGCATTCTACGGTAAATGCGCAACTATCTGGTACCGCGCTACTCAATAATTTACGTGCGGGCCGCTTGCCCTGACAGGGGGGCAGGCATACTATAGCCCGCTGTCCAAGCCGGAGCCCCTTGCCAGCGATGTTTCAGCCCGATAGCCGTCCACCCGAATCCAACGAAAATGCCGTTCACATCGTCTTCCAGCGCGGGGATTTAGTCAGCGATATGCGCGCGCCAGAACCTTGCCTGCTACCTGAAGAGCAAGTTCGGGCAGACGGCTGGATTGTGATGAGGCAGCAATTCCTTGGCTACTGGCAGGGCCGACCCTGTTACGCGATCGAAATCGATGAGGTTGTTGAGCTGGATCCCATGCGCTTCCAGCGCGGCAGTCTCTACCAGATCCTCGGCCGCGTTGAGCAACCACTGTTTGCGCTGGCGGGTAGGGCCTCTCAGTTACTGGCCTGGGAGCGCGACCATCGCTACTGCGGGCGCTGTGGCAGCGAAATGTCCGTTGACCTGGGTGAGCGCGCCATGCGCTGCCAACCCTGCTCGACCTTGATTTACCCGCGTATCTCGCCCTGTATTATTGTGCTCGTGACTCGCGGCGAGGACATGTTATTGGCGCGCAACGCGAATTTCCCCGGCCCCATGTACAGTACGCTGGCTGGTTTCATTGACCCGGGAGAGTCCGCCGAGGAAACGCTGGTCAGGGAGGTGCAGGAGGAGGTTGGACTTGAAGTCGACAATATTCGGTATTTTGGATCCCAGTCCTGGCCATTCCCGAGTCAGCTGATGCTCGGTTACTTCGCCGATTATGCCGGCGGGGATATCGTCTGCGATCAGACAGAAATTGTTGATGCCCAGTGGTTCAACCCGCGAGAGCTACCTATGATACCGCCAGCGACGGCTATTGCGGGCCAGCTCATCCAGCACCACCTAAACCGCTTTAATTCTTGAAATAGGGAGCGACTTCTTGGAATTCCTGTATGACTTTGGTTTATTCCTGGCCCAGGCTTTAACCCTGGTGATTGCCGTACTGCTGTTATTTGCCGGACTCTTTGCCATTGGTTCCCGTCAGAAGAAAGCGGAACACGAGGGCCACATCGAGATCCGCAATCTTAATGAAAAGTACAAGCACATTGGCGAAACAATTCGCCACGTAACGACCGAGAGCGAGGTATTCAAGGCTGATAAAAAGGCCGAGAAGAAAGCGGAAAAAGAACGGGCCAAGGCCAACAAGAAGCGCGCCAAGAAAGGCGACAGCGAGGACGAACAACACAGGCCTCGCTTGTTTATTCTGACGTTTAACGGCGATTTGAGGGCCAGTGCCACAGAAAATCTCAGGGAGGAGATATCGGCGGTACTACCCCAGGTTGGTGAGGGCGATGAAGTGCTGGTTACGCTGGAGAGCCCGGGCGGCCTGGTACACGGCTATGGTTTAGCGGCCAGCCAACTGCAGCGGATCCGTGATGCCGGCGCCACCCTGACCATTGCCGTCGACAAGGTTGCCGCCAGTGGTGGCTATATGATGGCGTGCGTGGGCAACAAGATTATCGCAGCCCCATTTGCAGTGATCGGCTCTATCGGTGTGCTGGCGCAGCTGCCCAATTTTCATCGCTTGTTGAAGAAGCATGATATCGACTTCGAATTGCTCACCGCTGGGGAGTACAAGCGTACGCTGACGATTTTTGGCGAAAACACCGACAAAGGACGCGAAAAGTTTGTCGAGGAACTGGAAAAAACACACGGTTTGTTCAAGCACTTCGTCAGCAGCAACCGGCCCCGGCTGAACATCGACGAAGTAGCCACAGGTGAGGTTTGGTACGGACAGCAGGCAATCGATAACGGACTGGTGGATGAAATTCAGACCTCCGATGCGTTTATCCAGGAGAGACTGGCTGACTGGGATGTGTTCGAGGTGAAATTCGTGCACAAGAAGAACTGGCAGGAAAAACTCGGTATGGCCGCCGAGGGCGCACTGGAACGCAGTTTCTTAAAGCTGTGGCAGCACTCCCGAGGCAATAATACGGAGTTTTAAAGGCCCGTGGCGGCTTATCGGCCGCTGTACCGGTTGTAGTCGAATATGCCTGCTTCGATGGGTTGCTGCGAGTGGTACATGCGGTGAAGCTTGTCGCTAATGCGCCAGAACCACGATGCATTGCGCGCAACACCGAAACGGCGTCTTAAAGCGTCGTATTCCTGTTCGCTATCCAACTTGCTAATGGCATCTACAAACTCGGCTAGTTGGGACTCGTTCACCTGAAAGAAATAGTTAGGGTAGGCACCGATGAATCCCCTGACTACAGTCAGGCTGTCTTCTGCGGGCCGCCGCCGATCCTCCTCTTTGAAAATCTGCGCAATATTCGAGTAACCCGAATTACGCAGCACGGTATAAACCTCATCGCGCTCGTCACCGACGACATTGAGAAAACTGACCTGCGGCAGGTAACTGTTGTGTTCTCCGATGTTGGATTCCAATGCGCTGAAGCTACTGTGCATAGCGGGTGTACCCTGCAATTGGTAGTCGTAGCGAGCGGCGCCAGCACCATGAATTCGTTCTCGCATTGTGGTTAGGAATTCGCGCTTTGGGTCCGCTGTTTCGTAAGTGATGTCATTTTCCCGGGTCAGCGCATCTTCGGATCCGAAAATGTGGTCGACAACACCCGGGCGGGCGCCGCGATACCAGTGGTCGCGCAACTGTTGACGTTGTTTTGGCGGCATGAACATCAGGAAGTTGAATTCGCCCTCCATGCGCAGAAAGTCCATGTAGAGCCTGGACTCGAGCTGGTGAGACACCGGGCCATACACATCAAATCCAGCGACCAACAAGTAATGGATGCGCTCCAGCAAGGAGTAGCCGATAACCCAGGCCGTTTTGGGTTCCCTGCCTACAAACCCCTTAACCACCGAGGCGGTATCAAAGTGACGAAATATTGTCAGCGCGGCGTTGCTATTTGCCCCATCGCCCAGCCAGATGGAGTCGAAGTCTAAAGTTCGCTCGTCGCGATCGAGTTCGGTTACCAGGTATTCGGCCTTGGCTTGCTGGAAGGCGGCGTGTGTCTTGCTGTACCGCCTCCAGGAAAACAGATCAATCGGCGTGCCGGTGCGCACCATGGGTAGCCGCAGGTTGTCAGTTTCCGCTGCCAGGAACGCCTCGTCGGCATCGCGGTGGTCGCTGTCCGGAGTGGCGAACATAACCCAGAAGTGGTCATCGATAACGTTCAAGGCGATTTGGCCGCGACAGACCGGCCCCTTGATGAAATTCATGATGGTGAATTGTGCTTCCTCCAGCAGGAAGCGGTAGCGTGCATCGATCGGTAGCGCCCTGAAACTGCGAAACGGATTGCCCGCTACCTCGGGATCGTAACCGGGCAGCTTGGCGACTTTGTACTCGGGCTCGAAAAACAGGTTTCGATACCACTCAAGGCGAGCACCGTCGAAGCGGTAGGGCATGTGTATTTTGTCGAGTGGCGTCACATCCATTCGCTGCAGTCGGTAATAGAACGTACTGACACCCGGATCATCGTAGGGGCGACGTGTCGCGATAAGTCCCAGGTTACGACCCGGCGGGGTGGTGGATCGCACCAGGCGGAACCAGACCGGCTGTTCATCTTCAACCAGATAGAGTGATGCAAGAAACAGGTGTTCATAGAGGTAGCGCGCAACCAGGCGGCTTTTATTGTCCTTGCCATTAAGCAGTGTCTCCCACGCTGTAATTTGTTCACGGAGTGCATCGGACAAAAATGGTTTTGCTACACGCGGCGCACCGCGCTGCAGCCAGCTGGTCATTACTTCGTGCTCAGTAGGGTTCAACCCGGGAAAACCGTAGGGCATACCCCACAGCGGGAATTCGCTGGCATAGGCGTCGAACTCGCCCGGTTTCACGCACTGCTGCTCACGGTACAGCGAAAAGTCGAAGCCTCCGGGAACAGGGCCCGCTGTATCCAGTGGGTGCGCCTGCTTGAGTTGTAACATTCGATAAAGGGTACCTTGTGTTGGGTCCTCATTATCAAGTACGGGGAAAAAGCCCTTGTCTCGCCACTGTGATTCGGTCAGGGCGTCATCAAACAGTCGGGTCATATTGGCGGCTCTCAGGCGCGCGCCATCGTAGACCAGTGCCTCGCTGGCTCCACGCTGAAGTCCTTCATACGCCTCCAGCTTGAGTTGGCACGGGGCGTCATAACAGCCGTGGCAGACCATGCAGCGATGTTGCATGATAGTGTTGGCTTCCCTGGCGAGATTCTGTGTCTCACTGGTGTGGCCTTGCAGAGGCAATGCTGCGCTCATCAGGAAAAATAGCGCCAACCTGAAATTCATTCGGTGTCCTCTGTTTTATCGCAAGCGCCACGCATAATTATCGCCCGATTAGCGAGCCCCGCCTGGTCCTGGTCGCCATCGGCGAGAATGGCAGCACTGATGTCCGCTTGCGGGTTGTCGCAGGGGTCCACTTCACTGAGCGTCAACCAATAGAAGGCAGTCACCAGCGTAACTGCCAACAGCAGCGAAGCGAACACAAAGACGGATTTTTTGGTCATGGCCTTGAACCGGTTCTTAAGTAGGCCCATGCTCGCATATCACACGCCGGGGGCAAACCAGGCCCCGACTCTTTTCCTGGTCAGATGATGTAGGGCTCAATGACCTCGGGTTTCAATTGCTCAACGGCCTGGTGATGGGTCAGGAACACTGAGCCACTGAGGTGACCCAGAAAATCGGTGCGCTTGAGCGCATCCATAACTGGCCCTTTGACTTCGCTGAGGTTAAGCGTCAGTCCTTGCTCAACCAGACGAAAATTAATCGCTTCCAGCGCTTCCAGGGCACTGAGATCAATTTCGTTGACTGCTGTGCACTGGAGGATCACATGCTCCAGGGCATCATTCTCGGCGATCAGTTTGTAGACACAGTTTTCAAGATAACTGGCGTTGGCAAAGTACAGGCTTTCATCTACCCGCAGCGACACAATCGTGGGGTAGGTGATCACGTTATGCCTTTCCACGTTGCGGTAGTGTTCGGTCCCGGGCACGGCCCCGACGATTGCCATATGAGGCTCGACAGACTTGTGAAGATGCAATGCAAGCGAGCAGAAGATGCCTGCCAGCACGCCCAACTCGACCCCAAAAAGCAAGGTCGCCAGTATCGTCACGGCTACAGCAATAAAGTCTGCCCTGGAGTAGCGCCACGCCGCGGACAGAATCTTGAAATCCAGGAGTGACGTTACTGCAACAATGATGGTCGCCGCCAGCGTTGCCTTGGGCAGAAAATACAAAACCGGTGTGAGCAGTAGTGCAGCGACCGCGATACCTGCCGCGGTAAATACACTGGCGGCCTGGGTCTGTGCCCCTGCATCAAAGTTGACGATGGAGCGTGAAAATCCGCCTGTAACCGGGAAGCCACCGGAAATTGCCGACGCACAATTTGCAGCGCCCAGGCCCACGAGCTCCTGGTTGGGGTCGATTCGCTGACGGCGTTTAGCCGCCAGGGTTTTACCCACAGACACCGATTCCACGAAGCCGATCAGCGAGATGAGCAGTGCTGACACCGCCAATTCCGACCACAGTTCCAAACCAAAAACCGGCACTGAGAATGCTGGAAGACCCTGTGGGACTGACCCGACGAGAGCGACACCACGTGCCTGGAAATCACCCAGGTAGCTCGCTGCAATGGTGATAACGATGATCAATACGGGCCCGGTTTTGGCCAGGATAGAGGCGCTGCTCGCGGTAAAGCCTAATCGCTGTAGCATTGGCGAGAGCTGCCCACGGGCCCAGAACAGGAACGCGGTAGCCGCGACGCCCGTTAAAAGCGTGGTGACGTTAACTGCGCCCACATCAGACAGCAGGCTAGACAGGAGTACGGGCAAGGTCTCGCCGTGAGCGTTAATGCCAAGGATGTGCCGCAATTGGCTGAGGGCGATAATGACACCCGAGGCAGTGATAAAACCGGAGACCACTGGGTGCGACAGGAAGTTGGCCATAAAACCAAAACGCAGAAAGCCAAGGATCAGTAACATCAACCCGGACAACAGCGCCAGTGCGACTGCCGCTGTCGCGTAGTCCGCTGTGCCACTGGCGGCCACATTGCCAACCGCTGTCGCTGTCATGAGTGAAGCAACAGCCACCGGGCCAACCGACAGAGTGCGGCTGGTGCCAAACAGCGCGTAAGCCACCAGCGGGAGTATGCTGGCATACAGGCCCATTTCTGCGGGTAGACCGGCGAGCAGGGCATAGGCCAGCGATTGCGGAATCAGCATTATGGTCACGATAATCGCGGCCAAAAGATCGCTGATCAGGGTCTCGCGGTTATACCCTCTAGCCCAGCCGAGTGCGGGTAACCAATGGAGCGGGCCGCTCGTCAAGCCGCTTCACTCGTGTTCGCTGCCTGTCTGGGTTCCACCATCCATTCTTTCCCTTTGAGCATGGCCTGCCAGTATACCGGCGGCAGGATTTTTTCTTTCAGGATCCAGGCCAATCGGGAGGGCTTTTGCCCGTTTATCACCCAACGGGGGAAACTGGGCAACAGCTTGCCGCCATACCCGAATTCGGCCAGCACAATCTTGCCACGTTCGACGGTCAGTGGACAGGAGCCGTAACCGTTGTAGTGAGCGACACCGTCTGCCAATCCCAGTGAGTGGAGGATATTGTTTGCCACAACCGGTGCCTGCATGCGAGCAGCGGCAGCCGTCTTGGCATTGGGTGCGTTCATCGCATCGCCAAGCCCCCAGACGGATTGCCACTGCTTGTGTTGCAGGGTGTTCTGGTCTACATCGAGCCAGCCTGCGGAATCGCTCAGTGGGCTCTGCCTGACAAAATCCGGGGCGGTCTGGGGAGGGCAGACATGAATCATATCGAAGGGTCGCTCGGTTAGCCGTATTTCACCATTGTCGCCGTGGGTTTCAAACCAGGCAGTTTTGCCAGGCCCGTCGATGCGCACGAGACGCTCTCCGAAATTCAGTTGCGCATGGTAGCGCTCCATGTAGCTCATCAATGCCGGCACGTAGTCGGCGACCCCGAAAAGGACTTCTCCGGCATTATGAAATCCGATTTCAATATCCTTGAGGACACCCGACCTCTGCCAGTGATCAGCGGAAAGATACAGCGCTTTCTGCGGAGCGCCGGCGCACTTGATCGGCATGGGTGGCTGTGTAAAAAGCGCCTTGCCCCGCGTAAGACTGTTCACCAGTTCCCAGGTGTAGGGCGCAAGGTCAAATCGGTAGTTCGAAGTGACGCCGTTTTGGCCCAGGGTTTCCGGAAGCCCCTCGATGGCATGCCAGTCCAGCTTAATGCCGGGGGCCACAATCAAGCGGTCGTAGTAAACCGGTCTCGAATCTTCCAGCAGTAAACAGTTGCGCTCGGGCTCAAATACGCCGACGGCCGCCTTAATCCAAACCGCGCCCTCGGGGATCAGTGAAGCCATCGTCTTTACCGTCTGGCGCTGTTTGAATACCCCGGCGCCCACCAGCGTCCAGCCCGGCTGGTAGTAGTGGACCTCAGCCGGATCGATAATAGCAATCGACAGCTTATGCGTTCGCTGGAGAATACTGGACGCTGCGGCGATTCCGGCCGCTCCACCGCCAACGATAACGACATCGAAACGATTCGGGCTCGCTTCGCGCTGTGGCAGCTCAGTGTTCAGCTGTGCGCCAATAGCCTGTGCCAGGTCGTAGCCCTGTTCTTTGGCAAGCAGGAGTATGTCTGCGTCCGGCATGCCCAGGCGCTGTTGATACAGGGCCCAGAGTGTGATCGAGCGCGTACCGGTGCGGCAGTAGGCATGGAGCGGTTTGGGGGACCGCTCGTAACAGCTCAGAAACGCAGCGATGTCGTCAGGGGCAATCTGTCCGGAGACTACCGGCAGGTAGTGGAGCTGCAGGCCGTGGCGTTCCGCGGCGACTTCAATCTCGTTCACGTTGGGTTGGTCGTTGGCTTCGCCATCTGGCCGGTTGCAGATCAGCGACTTTACGCCACGCGCAGCCAGGTGCTCGACGTCGTCTGCGGACAGCTGTGCCGAAACCGAGAATTCATCGGTTACATTTTTTATCAGGCTTGTCATTGTTGCGCTCCGGATCTCAGGATTTCAGGGTATCGAGGTTGGGGCCGCCAAAAGCGTTTAAGGGTAGCTTCAAAAAAAGTCCGCCCTCCGACGTGGCAGGCGGTAGATGACCCGCCCTCATATTGATCTGCAGGGAGGGGAGAATGAGCGTTGGCATGCCCAGCGTCTTGTCCCGCGATTCCCGCATCGAAACAAAGTGTTGCTCGCTGGTTCCCGTTTTTACGTGGATATTGTTTTCGCGCTCCTCAGCCACCGTGGTTTCAAACTCGAGCTCGCGATCATTGGGTAGATAGTCGTGGCAGACGAAAATTCGCAGGTCACCCGGCAGGGCGAGAATCCTTTGGATGGACTGGAATAACACGGCGGCGTCGCCACCGGGAAAGTCTGCACGGGCAGTACCACCATCGGGCATGAAAAGGGTGTCGCCCACAAAGAGCGCATCGCCGAGCATGTACGTCATGCAGGCCGGGGTGTGGCCCGGGGTGTGCAGAGCGTGACCGGGCATGGTCCCGATCACGATGGGATCGCCGTCAGCCAGAAGCAGGTCAAACTGCGAGCCGTCCCGGGCAAAGCCGGGTTCCGCCTCAAAAATGTCGCCAAAAGTCGACTGGACGACAGTAATCTGATTGCCGATCGCTATTTTGCCGCCCAGCTTGCTCTTGATGTAGGGCGCTGCAGATACGTGGTCCGCGTGCACATGCGTCTCCAGTATCCATTGGACCTCAAGCCCGGCACCCTCAATAAAGGCGATGATCGCATCAGCCCCTTCATAGCTCAGTGTCCCGGAGGGGTAGTCGAGATTCAGTACGCAATCCACCACGGCACACGCGTTGCTGTCCGGGTCCTGGACAACGTAGGAGAGCGTGTTGCTGGGCTCGTCGAAAAACGGGGTGACCACGGCTACAGTGGCCTGCTGGCTATTGCTTGCGATTGCCTGGTTCATAGTGCTTCCTCGGGTTATGGCTGTGACATGACCGTAGATTGCAATTGCGATGCCAACTAGACATAGCTCTAATAAAAATCTCTAATATATTGATATATATACAGATAATAAATTGATCTTTGAATGTGTACTGTGTAATCAATGCGAGCCCAGCCTTCAAACCGCCATAAATGGCAATAAAAATGACATATATGGCATAATACGGTCCATGGAAATCATAGCGCGACAAACAGACTCGTCTGCGGCCAGAATGTTGGACAGCTACGAGCACCCGGCCATCCTGGTGGACAAGGACTACAGGATCCTGGCCACCAATGATCTGTACCGCGAAAAATTTGGCCAAATTGAGCCATCTAATGAGCCCGCTCACTGCTACGCCGTATCGCATGGTTACGACAGGCCCTGCGATCAGGCCGGTGAGAATTGTCCATTGGCCGCCGCGAAGGCCTCTGGCGGGCGTGAACGAGTGCTGCATATCCACCAGACGCCGCGCGGCGAAGAGCATGTGGATGTTGAAATGCTGCCCATTTTCGATGAGGCCGGAGCGCTTCAATACTTCGTGGAATTGCTGAAGCCGGTATCGATAGCGGGGATTGGCGAGCGTGACGTTGAGATGCTGGGGAGCAGTAGCGCATTCAACACCATGGTGGAGCAGATAGCGCGGGTAGCGCCTAGCAACGCAGCGGTCATGTTGTCTGGCGAGTCGGGTTGCGGCAAGGAGCTGGCCGCACGGGCATTGCACGCCGCCAGTCAGCGCGCGGATCAGCCAATGGTTACTCTCGAATGCGCGGGCCTGAACGAGATGTTGTTTGAAAGTGAGTTGTTTGGGCACGTCAAAGGCGCATTCACCGGCGCACATTACAGCAAGCCCGGTCTCGCCGAGGCATCGCATGGCGGCACCTTGTTTCTTGATGAGGTCGCCGACATTCCACTGGACTTGCAGGTCAAGCTGCTTCGGCTAATCGAGACAGGTACCTACCGACCAGTAGGCAGTGTAGAGGTCAAGCATGCGGATTTCCGTCTCGTGTGCGCGACGCACAAGGATCTGGGGACCATGGTGGAGGAGGGGACCTTCAGGCAGGACCTGTATTACCGGATTAACGTTTTCCCTATTAGAGTGCCGGCACTCGCAGAGCGACGGGATGACATTCCCATGCTCGCCAGTGCCATGCTCAAGGCCTCCAACCCAAACAAGCAGTTTTTTCTCACAGAATCGGCAACCGCATTGCTCAAGCAACATCACTACAGGGGCAATATTCGGGAATTGCGCAATATCCTCGCCAGGGCAGTGGTGTTGACGAATACCAACGTGATCGACAAACGGGTCATCAGCCAATGCCTGGATGTGCGAAAAGAGAAAGAGGGCGTTGAGTCGCTGACGTTAAGGGCGGTAGAAAAGGCGCATCTCAAAGACCTGATGGGGCGCTTCCAGGGAGATAAGGCCCGTGTGGCTCAAGCCGCGGGCATCAGTGTTCGCTCTCTGTATCGCAAGCTTTCAGGAATGGGGTAATTTAGCGCCCGGGAGGCGGTTAAGCGGCGATCTCTTTTTAACATAATACTATTATTTAGTGTATGTCGCGCCCAGGGCCCGGAATATCGGCCTTACATACAACTTAAAGCTGTTTCTAGCTCTGCCGGATGGCTAGCCGGCGCCCAGGGCTGTCATGCCTTCATTCAGGTGTTTGCTGAAAGGGTCTGTGTTCGCATCCCGATGCCAGCTGTACTCGGCACTGTTGGCCGCAGCTTCTGCAGCTTCATCGCCAAGCAGCTTTGCTATGAGCGCCAGTGCCATATCCATACCTGCGGAGACACCGGACGAGGTGAAATATTTGCCGTCTTCGACCCAGCGGGCTTCTGGCTGCCAGTCCACGTCAGCCGATTCCAGTTCGCTCAAACCAAAGAATTGCTTGTTGGTAGTTGCTTTAAGTCCGTCCAGTAGTCCGGCGCGCGCCAGTAGCAGGGAGCCTGTGCATACGGAGCACACGTAGGACGTTGCGGCGCCGTGCTCGCGCAAGAACGTTTTCAGGGCGTCATTTTCAAGTTGGGGGAACGTACCGAAGCCACCCGGAACCAGCAGTATATCCAGGTGGCTTATTTCGCTGAAAGTCACGTCGACCGTCACCTTGGGGCCGCTGGTCAAATCCATTCCCATGGCCGAGGGCACAGGTTCGCGCGACTCGGCGAGCATACAGATCTCAACCACATCGGGGCCCAGCAACGAAAACATCTCCAGCGGTCCGAACATATCCAGCATTTCAAAGCCCGGGTACAGGACGGCACCCAGACGGAGTTTAGAGTTGGCCACGCTATTGGCTCCTTTAATTGCTGCCTCAGCATAGCAGCGCATAGTGCGATACGGGCCTATATCGGCGCTAAAATTGCCCAGGATGGCCGTATAGGCGCCGGTCACCCGCAACAGCGAAACCTATCCACATATGCGCATAATATATATTATGTTAAATATAGGATTTGGGCACACAGTTATGCACAGGCAAAGCTTGCACCCTCTTACGCGTTACGGGATATTGCGTTCTTCCTAACAATAAAAAGCAGGCAAACACATGCCCAACGGTGGTGATAACCATTACGACAATCCGAAAGCGGCGTATTACGCGCTGGTACTGCTGACGGTCGTCTATGCATTTAATTTTATAGACAGGCAACTCCTGGCCATCCTGCAGGAGTCGATCAAGGCAGATCTGGGTCTTTCCGACAGTCAGCTGGGCCTGTTAACCGGCTTCGCCTTCGCCGTGTTCTACGTCACCGCTGGAATACCGATAGCGCGCTGGGCTGATCACGCCAACCGGCGCAACATCGTTGCAGGTAGCCTGTTTATCTGGAGCTTCATGACCGCAATCAGCGGCATGGTCCAAAACTATTGGCAACTGATCCTGGCCAGGATCGGCGTGGGTATCGGTGAGGCCGGAGGTAGCCCCCCTTCTCACTCCATGATCTCGGATATTTTTCCGCCCCATCAGCGGGCTACAGCGCTGGGTTTTTATTCCACGGGTGTGAGCTTCGGAATCTTGTTTGGCTTCCTCTTTGGCGGTTGGCTGAATGAATTCTTCGGCTGGCGTACGGCCTTTCTGGTCGTGGGGCTTCCCGGAGTAATCCTGGCGGGTATCCTGATGCTGACGCTACGGGAGCCCACTCGAGGTGTCGTTGAGCAGCGCACTGCCAGTGCAGACTCGGTGCCACTCAAAACCGTATTATCAACCCTGTGGCAATCCCGTGCCTTCAGGCACTTGTCGCTGGCTGCGTCACTCAATGCCTTTTCAGGCTACGCCACTGCCAGCTGGACCGCTTCTTTCATGATCCGCAGTCATGAAATGTCGACGGGTGAGCTGGGAACCTGGCTGGCGATTATCATCGGCTTATGCGGGGCAATCGGCGTATTTTTTGGCGGTCTGGTGGCAGATCGCCTGTCGCCCCGGGATCAGCGCTGGTATATGTGGCTGCCCGCTATCGCGGGTTTTATCGCGGTACCCTTCATGATTGCGGTGTATCTGGCCGATAACGCTTATCTGGCATTGACCATGATGCTTGTGCCCGGCTTGCTTCACCAGGTATACCTGGGCAACACACTGGCGACGACACACGGACTGGTCGGACTCAAGATGCGGGCGACCGCCTCGGCGATTCTGTTTTTTATCATTAATATGATTGGCCTGGGTTGCGGTCCCTTCCTGATAGGCTTTGTCAGCGACCTGCTAAGCGCCAGTCACGGTGCGGATTCGCTGCGACTGGCGATGCTATACCTGTTGCCCCCGGTGATGTTCTGGTCAGCGTGTCACTTCTATTTCGCGGCAGCGCGCCTGCGCCAAGACCTTGCCGCTGCGCCGGACTAGTGGCCCGCTGCTAGGGGCCGCCCACGGTGGTCCTATGCAGCAGCCTGTTGTGACCCTCGTAGCCGCCGGTAGTCCGGTGCAGTACCGAGCGGTTGTCCCATTGCTGTCTTACGTCAACACCAAAAGACCGCGATACGGTTTGATCAGGCAACTCTTGACTCGCGTGTGCCCAAATCTGTGTTATCCGGCGAGTCCGCTGGCATAATTCGGCGATGAAGTCTTTCCTGCCCCTGATTAAGGCTGAATGGCGCTTGTTGCTGTTCGGTTTTGTGATGACCTTTGGCTCAAGCCTGGGCCAAACCTATTTTATCGGTCTGTTCAGTGGCGAGATACGGGCCGACCTGGGCTTGAGTCATGGAGACTTTGGCGCGGTTTACTCAGCTGCCACCCTGGCCAGCGCGGTTATACTGCTATGGAGTGGCTCGCTCATAGATCGCATGGACCTGCGCCACTTTTCCTATATGGCAGCAGCCGGCCTGGCTATTGGCTGCTTTCTGATGGCAGGCAGTACGGGCGTGGCAACACTATTTGCCAGCATTCTGGTACTGCGCCACCTGGGTCAGGGCCTGATGAGTATGGCTGGTGCTACCACGATGGTGCGTTACCTGGATCACCACAAAGCCAAGGCGAACGCCCTGAGCGGCATCGGCTACTCCGTCTCCGAGGCCGTTTTACCTTCACTGGTCATCGCCTTGCTGGCGGTTCTTTCCTGGCGTGAATCCTGGGTATTCTGGGCCGGTGTGCTGCTGGCCGTGGTACCACTATTGACCTGGCGCCTGTTGCGCGATCACGACTCCAGGCACGCTGCCTACCTCGATTCGGTGTCCCTCGATAGAGGCGGGCCCCAGGCACCGGCACGCAGGCAATGGACCCGCAATGAGGTGATACGGGATCCACTGTTTTATATGTTCATGCCCGCCCTGCTCGCCCAGCCAATGCTATTTACCGGGTTTATGTTTCACCAGGTTCACCTGGTAGAGGTGAAGGGCTGGTCGCTGACAGTCTGGGGCAGCATCTATCTACTCTATGCTCTCGTATCCACCCTGTTTAAACTGCTGGCCGGCATCCTGGCTGACAAGGTAGGCGCCCTGCGCCTGACACCGCTGATGTGTTTGCCTTTCGGTCTCGGGTTTTTATTTCTGGCCAGCTCCGATGCGTTGTGGGTTGCGGTGGCTTTCATGTGCTTGATGGCCGTTACCATTGGCATCTATTCGACGATATCCTCGCCGTTTTTCTCAGAAATGTACGGCACCCTTCACCTCGGCTCCATCAAGTCCGTCACCACGGCGGCCATGGTCTTTGCCAGCGCCATTGCACCGGTGCTGATGGGCTGGCTCATTGACGTTGGAATCAGCAAGGAGGCCATGGCAATCGCCAGCGCGGCTTACATCGTATTTGCCAGTCTATTGGCTGCCTTTGCGGTGCGGAAAAAGTGGCGATCGGTACTGCAGGACAAAGCCGAAACCAGCCGCTATTAGAACCAGGCCTTTATGCCAACCACGAACTGGGTTTCAGAGGTATCGCTACCTTCACGACGCGCGAAGCTCGCCGTATTGCCGAAAGTTTTCTCCCAGTGCACGCCAACGTAAGGCGCCAGTTCGCGCCTGATCTCGTAGCGCAACCGCAACCCAAACTCCACGCTGGACAGGCCACTGCCCTGCCCCGTGTCTTCGTCGTTGTATCCGTTAACGGTGAGTTCCACTTCGGGGGACAAGATCCACTGCTGGCTAAAGAGCAGCTCGTATTCGGCATCGACCTCCAGGGAGACTCTCCCGGAGGAACCTGCGAACAAGGTGGCGTCTGTCTCGAAGTAATAGGGTGCCAGACCCTGCACTCCCAATGCGAACCAGTCGGTTTGCGGGGCGGGCTGGAAGTCGCGTTTCCAGCCCGCCTGTATGTCCCAGTAAGGTGATAGGGCTCGGCTGAATAGCAGCTGCATTTCCGCGCTCTCGGTCTCGCTACCTTCGCGCTCCAACTCGGTTTTCAACCATAACTTGTTGAGATCACGGCCGACCCAGGCATCGGCCTCCAGCCGCTGGGGAACACGGGTTTCGTCCGGCGCTATCTCCAGCTTATCTATCCGCACCATGGTCAGTAGTGGATCATCCTCCCCCATCGCCAGCGCTCCGCTACCCACGCTCAGCATCAGGAGCAGGCAAAGCAACCTGATTGAGTGGTTCATGTGACGCGAACCTCGCGCATCATGCCCAGCATATGAAACTGCATGTGACAGTGATAGGCCCAGCGACCAATCGCGTCTGCGCTGACGAGGTAACTCACGGTCTTCCCTGGCTGCACCAGCACCGTATGCTTCCTCGGCAGTGCATCGCCATCGCCGGTCTCGAGTTCACTCCAGAGTCCATGCAGGTGTATAGGGTGGGTCATCATGGTGTCATTCACCAGATGGAAACGTACCCGCTCCCCGAATGCGAGATTGATGGGCTCTGCATCGGCAAACTTTATGCCGTTGAATGACCACATGTAGCGGCTCATATTACCCGTCAGATGCAGTTGAATTTCCCTGCCGGGTTCACGCTTGTCCCGGGTGGCATTGAGGTTGCGCAGATCACTGTAGGTGAGAACTCTACGGCCAAGCCGGTGTTGGTGGTGCCTTAGACCCACGCCTGGGTCATCGATGCCGCTGACGGGGTTTTCAGCGCGCATGTCAATGTGGGGACCAAATTCGGTTGGTGAGTGCACAATCGCCGCGCTACTGCCCTTGCCTGCTGTTCCAGCCCCACCCGGGCCTCCGGCATGATGACCGTGTGCGTGGTGGGACTCACCGGTCATAGTGTGGCCCGCGTGATGGGTGTGCTCTCCGCCGCCGCTACCGGTGTGATCAGCGTGGTCTCCCATGCCCATATCGGCGTGACCGAGGGTGGGCGCGGGGTCCATCGGCGGTACCGTAGCGACGAGGCTGGGGTCGGCGCTCAGGGAACCAAAAGCAAAACCGGTTCTGTCCAGGCTCTGGGCGAAGATGGCATAGGCGCTATCCCCCTCAGGCTGCACCAGCACGTCGTAGGTCTCGGCGGTGCCGAGCCTGAATTCGTCTACCGTTACCGGCTCGACGGGCTGGCCATCGCTGGCGATCACGGTCATCTTGAGACCGGGTATGCGAATGTCGAATATGGACATGGCGGAACCGTTGATAAATCGCAGCTTTACCGTCTCCCCGGCCTTGAAGCTACCACGCCAGCCCTCCCCCGGGGTGACGCCATTCATCAGGTAGGTATAGGTATAGCCGGTGACATCCGCGAGATCGGTATCGCTCATGCGCATCTGGTTCCACATGGCCCGATCCTGCCAGGTAGCTGCCACACCCCGCTCGCGGATCTCCCGCCAGAGATCGTCCGCCGTTCGCTCGCGAAAGTTGTAGTAATGGCTGTTTTTCTTCAGCCTGGCATAAATATCTGCGGGATCGTCATCAGTCCAGTCAGACAAAAGCACGACGTGTTCACGGTCAGCGGGAAAGGGTTCCGGGTCCCGGGGTTCGATCACGATCGCACCGTAGACACCGGTTTGTTCCTGGAACCCCGAATGGCTGTGGTACCAGTAGGTGCCACTTTGCTTAACGTCAAACTGATAGCGAAAGCGCTGTCCCGGTTTGATGCCGGCAAAACTCATGCCGGGCACGCCATCCATGTCCGTGGGCAGGATCATTCCGTGCCAATGGATCGAGGTGTCTTCCGAGAGCCCGTTGCGAACATCAAGGGTTACCCTGTCTCCCTCGCGCCAGCGCAGCAGGGGACCAGGTATCCCGCCGTTCACGGTGGTAGCTTGCCGCTCAGCCCCGGTAAAATTGACGGTGCTGTAACCGACCTCTAAAGAGAAGTGCTTGCCGGTCGAACGATTGGCGGAAGGGGTTGAGGCCAATGCCAGTCCGGGACTCAGCGTAGCAAGGGTCGGCAAAAAACCGGCAGCCGCCGCGCCGGTGACAAAACGTCTGCGCGTTATTCCCGTGGGAAGATGCCCCGATAGATGATTAACCTCTCTGGGCATAGTGACTACTTCTCAACAGTAACTATTTTCCGAGCGCGTCCATGCCGCTGGTATCGACGCCTTTGACTGCATCTTTCGCGACTTTATCCATGTCGGTACTCTTCTTAACTTCCTTGTCAATACTGTGAGCCTCCATAGAGCCAGCCACCGCATTTCCGATATTTTCGGCCTCCGCTTCCAGTTTCTTGCCCTCTGCCTCGCCGGCATCCCAGCCAGCCTT
The DNA here is from genome assembly GCA_964590005.1 of uncultured Alteromonadaceae bacterium. Taxonomy (GTDB): domain Bacteria; phylum Pseudomonadota; class Gammaproteobacteria; order Pseudomonadales; family Halieaceae; genus CALJFL01. Next base: position 52,165 of record CAZPVJ010000186.1, read on the forward strand.
GTAATCGGCTTCGGATGCGTAGCGCGCTTCGTCGCGAGTGAACGTGGAATAATTGTTGCCGGCCTCCTCCAACCCGCTCTTGGAGCCATCGTGAAAGCCGTCAATATAAGCCTGGGACCTCCCCTGCGCCTCCAGTTGGCTGTCTGTCGTACCACAGGCAGACAGGGCGAGTATGGCTAAAACTGCCAGAAATCGATTGAAACGCAGCATTTGGACTATCTCCAGCGGGAATCATTGGCCGAGAGATAATACAGGTACTGCCGTGAGGCCAGCAAATCGAACTTTTTCGCCCCGGGCGCATCTATTGAATACGCCAAAATGGTGGTTTTACCCACCGCCATAGACGGTTAAACTTATCCTTTGCGCCAAAACAAGGTAGAAATATTTTGACTATAAGAATTCTGACCGGCAGCAATTCGCCACGCGCGCTCGTTGTGGCGATGGTAAGCGGGCTCTTGCTGACAGTTACCGCACTCCCGGGCTGGGGCTTGATCGAGTATAGCGATGAGCAACGTGAAACCATCGTGGAGATGATTGAGCAGCTCGAGGAGCGACATTACGCCAAGCTCAAATACGATGATGCCCTGTCGTCACAACATCTGGACAATTACATAGACAGCCTTGATGGCGGCAAGATGTTTTTCACGGCCAGTGACCTGGCCGAGTTTGAAAAATACCGCAGCGTGCTGGACGACCAGAGCCACGACGGCCAACTGGAAGCAGGCTACGCGATATTCAACCGCTTTCAGCAGCGCCTGGAGGCCCGGCTGGAGAAGGTGCTTGCCAATCTCGGCGAAACCGTCGCGGAAATGGATTTCACCATTGACGAAGAATATGTATTGAGCGGAGAAGACCGGGATTGGGCCACCAGTGATGCCGTCCTGGATGACCGCTGGCGCAAACACCTGAAGAACCAGGTATTGAGCCTTCGACTGGCCGAGAAGGAATCGGAAGAAATTGCTCCCACCCTGGAGAAGCGATATCAGAACCAGCTAAAGCGGGTACAGCAATACAACAGCCAGGATGTTTTCCAGATTTATGCGAACGCCCTGACTGAGTTGTATGACCCGCATACCAATTATCTGTCGCCCCGCCGCTCTGAAAACTTCAATATCAATATGAGTCTGTCGCTCGAAGGTATCGGCGCGGTGCTGCAACTCGAGGATGAGTACACCAAGGTGGCCAGGCTGGTCGCAAAAGGACCGGCTGACAAGCAAGGCGAGCTGCAACCCTCGGATCGCATCGTGGCTGTTGGCCAGGGCGAGGAAGGCGCGTTGGAAGATGTGATTGGCTGGCGGCTGGACGAAGTGGTCGAATTGATCCGCGGCCCCAAGGATTCCACGGTGCGCCTCGAGGTTATTCCCGCCAAAGCCAAGGCTGGCGACGAGCGAAAAGTGATCACCATCGTGCGCAACAAAGTTAAACTGGAAGAGCAGTCCGCGCAGAAGGAAATCCTGGAAATCCCGAACGGAGATGATGTTCTCAAAGTGGGTGTCATCGATATTCCGGCGTTCTATATCGACTTCGACGCCATGCGCCGCGGTGAGAAAAACTATAAAAGCACCACCAGGGATGTAAAAGTCTTGTTGGAGGAGCTGCAGGACGAAGGTATTGATGGCCTCGTTGTCGATCTGCGCAACAACGGTGGCGGCTCGCTGCAGGAAGCCAACGAATTAACCGGCCTGTTTATTGAATATGGCCCTACCGTCCAGATACGGCACTCATCCCGCCGAGTATGGCGCGATGGCAAGCGACTACGCAGTGATTACTACGAGGGACCATTGGTCGTGCTAATCAATCGCCTGAGCGCTTCGGCATCGGAAATTTTCGCCGGTGCCATACAGGACTACGAGCGCGGGATTATTGTCGGCGATCGATCTTTCGGCAAGGGCACGGTACAAACCCTGGTGCCGCTTACCGAGGGACAACTCAAGCTCACTGAGTCCAAGTTCTATCGTATCTCGGGTGACAGCACCCAGCATCGCGGCGTCGTTCCGGATGTAGAGTTTCCCTCCTTGTATGACAGCGAGGAGATAGGTGAAAGCTCATTGGAGCACGCCTTGAACTGGGACCAGATTAACCCTGTACGGCACAAGCGTTACGATGATCTCGACACCCTGCTGCCCCAGCTGACTGAAGCCTTTACCGGGCGTAGCACGACGAATCCCGATATGATTTTTCTTGAGGAACAGGTTGGCCTCGCTGACCAGGCTAGATCCGTTAAGGCTTTGCCACTCAACGAGGAAGCGAGAATTGCACTCCGTGAGGGTCAGAAGGCCAAAGCGCTGGCCATAGAGAACAAGCGGCGCGAAGCCAAGGGAGAGGATCTTCTGGCTTCACTCGATGACCTCGATGAATCTGAGGAGGCAGAGTCCGAAGAAACAGATGCCGATACGGAGTCTGACCAGGTCGCCAGCAGTGACGAGGCGAGCGAAAGTAATGAAGTACCTGACGTGCTGCTTACCGAAGCGGGCAATGTATTAGTCGACACGTTGTTACTGAAGCGCCGGGCATTCGCGGTAAATACAGCCGAAGAAGACTGATCGGGGCTAACGGGGCTCGCCGAACCAGGCGAGCTTCTCGTGCAATCCCACTACATTACCTATGATCAACAATGTCGGTGCGGCAGGCTGCTCGCGCTTCACGATGTCTTCCATTGTCGCCAGTGTTCCAATTAATACCCTCTGCTGCTGGGTGCTGGCCCGCTCCACCAGCGCCATTGGCGTAGTTCCCGAACGACCATGTGCCTGTAGCTGCTCGCAGATTATCGGCAATCCCACCAGGCCCATGTAAAAAACCAGGGTTTCATTGACAGAGCGGTACTGCGTCCAATCATGGTCCAGTTTGCCATCGCGGGTGTGACCTGTAATAAAACGAACGGACTGTGCGTGGTCCCTGTGAGTCAAGGGAATACCCGCATAAGAAGCGGCACCCGATGCGGCTGTTACGCCGGGTACCACCTGGAAAGGAATGCGATGGCTGGCGAGTAATTCAATTTCTTCCCCGCCCCTGCCAAAAATAAAAGGGTCCCCCCCTTTGAGTCTGATGACCCGCTTGCCCTGCAGTGCCAGGTCGACGAGCAACTGATTGATCTCGGACTGCGGCACGGAGTGATCAGAGCGCTGTTTTCCGACATAGATTCGCTCAGCATCACGACGCGCCATGTCGACGATTTCAGCAGCGACCAGGCGGTCATGGAGTACCACGTCGGCGGTCTGCAACAAACGCATTGCCTTGAAGGTCATCAGGTCCGGGTCGCCGGGTCCGGCGCCAACCAGGTAGACCTCACCCACTGCTTCGTGCTGGCTTGTATTGAGCTGAGCCTCAAGGGTCTCCAGTGCCGCGGATTCGCGCCCCGCCAGAACCATCTCTCCGACAGCCCCTTCAATAGTACGCTCCCAGAATATTCGGCGAGCCGACTCATCGGGTATTGCTGCCTTTACCCGGTCTCGCAGTTCGCCCGCCCACTCGGCCAGCCGGCCATAAGCAGCCGGCACCATGGCTTCGAGTCTCCGCCGCCACAGGCGTCCCAGAACCGGGCTGGTACCGCTACTGGAAATGGCAATAACCAAAGGGGAACGGTCGACAATGGAGGGAAAGATAAAGGTACACAGTGCCGGAGCATCAACAACGTTAACGGGCAGGTTACGCCTTATGGCGTCCTGGTGAACCTGTTGGTTCGCCGCACTATCCGGGGTGGCAGCAATAACCAGTTGCTTACCGTGGAGATCAGACTCCCGGTATTTTGTGGGCTGCCAGATCCCTCCCTGATCTGCGAGCGCCTGCTCGAGTTCCGCGGTGATTTCGGGTGCCATGACGGTTACTGACGCACCTGCGCGCAGAAGCAATCGCGCTTTGCGAGTGGCCACTGTGCCCCCGCCTACCAACAACACAGGAGAGCCCCGCAGATTCAGAAAAACCGGCAGGTATTCCATGGCTTACCGTGCCAGCTTGTTGGCACCGGCCATGTAAGGCTGCAGCGCAGCGGGCACGCTTACGCTGCCGTCAGCATGCTGATAGTTTTCGAGGATGGCGACCAGGGTTCGACCCACCGCCAGTCCGGAGCCGTTCAGGGTGTGCAGGAGTTCTGGCTTGCCGGTGTCGGGATTACGCCAGCGGGCCTGCATGCGGCGAGCCTGGTAGTCGCCAAAGTTGGAACAACTGGAAATCTCGCGATACGCCTCCTGTCCGGGCAGCCACACTTCCAGGTCATAGGTCTTGCGGGCCGAGAATCCGATATCTCCTCCGCAAAGAATAACCTTCCGATAGGGCAGCTCCAGCAACTGCAGCACCCGCTCGGCGTGCCCGGTGAGCGCCTCAAGTGCGGCTTCAGACTGCTCCGGCCGCACCAGTTGTACCAGTTCAACCTTTTCAAACTGGTGTTGACGAATCATACCCCTCGTATCGCGTCCGTAGCTGCCTGCCTCACTGCGAAAGCAGGGGGTATGGCAGGCGTAACGTATCCCCTCCTCGCCCAGTTCTGCTGATTCAAAGATACGATCGCGCGCGATATTGGTCACTGGAACCTCGGCGGTAGGAATCAGGTAATAACCCTGATCGCCCTCTAGCCTGAACAGGTCTTCGGCAAATTTGGGCAACTGCCCGGTACCACGCAGTGAGTCACTGTTGACGATATAGGGCACGTATATTTCCTGGTAACCGTGTTCGCCAGTGTGCAGGTTCAGCATGAATTGGATAAGTGCACGATGCAATCGCGCCAGCTCTCCGTACATAACGGTAAAACGGCTGCCGGTGATTTTTCCTGCTGTTTCTGAGTCGAGTTGGTCCAGTCCCTCGCCAAGGGCGACATGGTCAAGTGCCTTGAAATCGAAGGCCGTTGGCTCTCCCCAACGATCGACCTCGACATTATCTTCCTCGCTGCTTCCTTCGGGTACAGACGCGTCCGGAATGTTCGGCACAGCCAGCAACAAGGACTCGAGCTCTGCCTGAACCTGCGCTGCCTCTTCTGTGGCCGCATCAATCTGCCCGGCAATTTTCTCCAGCGTCTCATTGACCTGTGCTTTGGCGTCGTCGACGTTCATGCCTTGACCCACCAGCTCCCCTATTTTTTTGGAAGCGCTCTTGCGCTCGGCTTGCAGGCTCTGGCTGGTGACATCGGCCGCCTTGCGACGCGCATCCAGGTCGACAAAGCTGGCCACGTCAAAGCTGAAGCCACGCTTAGCGAGTGCCGTGGCTACCGCTTCGGGGTTTTGCCGTACTAATTTGAGGTCTAACATCGGGTATTTCCTGTTTACCGAATCCTGTTTAACAGGGTATTAAATAACCAGCCTGGCGCTGTAGATGCCAGCGCCTGCCGCCAGGACGCACAGTACTGCACTGGCCAGCATATAGCCTATTGCGTGGCCGACCTGCCCCGCCTCCCAGAGGCTGATTGTCTCCAGGGAAAACGTCGAGAACGTGGTGAACGCGCCCAGGAAACCGACCATCAATACGCCACGCCAATCGGGGTGAATCAACGATTTCTCCAGCAGGACGAACAGGACGCCGATTGCCGCCGAACCAATCACGTTAACCAGTAAGGTTCCCAGGGGCCAGTGACCTTCCCACAGCGAATGGACCCAGTTAGCCAGCAGATAACGGCTGACCGCGCCGCCAGCACCGCCCAGGGCAATAAAAACCAGGTACTTCATACGTGTTTCGGGGTCGCCTGCAAAGCGGCGTATTGTACTGGTTTTAAGGGCTCGGCGCACCGCGATTTGGCAGCCGGTAAGTGTCTGTCACCGGCCTAATCGTCGCCGTAACGTTTTATGGCGGCCGTCGCATCAAGGGCGCGCAGCCTGGCCAGCTTCTCCCGGATACGTAACTCCAGGCCGCGATCGACCGGAAAATAGTACTGCCGATCCTTGAGTTCTTCTGGGAAGTAATTTTCGCCAGCCGCATAGCCGCCCTCCTCGTCATGCGCGTAACGATAGTCGGCGCCATGATCCATGGACTTCATAAGTGCCGTCGGCGCATTGCGCAGGTGAATGGGCACCTCGTCTGTCCCACTTTGGGCAACATCCTGGGCGGCAGCTTTGAACGCGGTATAGACAGCATTGCTCTTGGGGGCACTGGCGAGATAGACCACAGCCTGCGCAATAGCCAGCTCACCCTCGGGGCTACCCAGACGTTCCTGTACTTGCCACGCCTCGAGGCAAAGGCCCAGTGCGCGCGGGTCGGCATTGCCAATATCCTCGCTGGCCATGCGCACCACCCGACGGGCGAGGTACAGCGGGTCACACCCACCATCCAGCATGCGGCACATCCAGTACAGGGCCGCGTCCGGCGAACTACCCCTGACTGCTTTGTGGAGCGCGCTGATCTGGTCATAAAACAGGTCCCCGCCCTTGTCGAACCGGCGCAGCGACGCCTGCAGGACTTCGCCGAGTGTGTCTTCAGTGATGGTGCGCGCGCCGCCCTGCTCTTCCGCGAGATCGGCAGCCAACTCGAGCAGGTTAAGCGCCTTGCGAGCATCTCCGTCGGCATGGCCGGCAACTGCCTGCAAATGGGTATCACTGATTGCTACCGGGTCGTTAAGCGCGGTAACCCCGCGCTTTAACACGGCTACGACATCACTGTTATTAAGGCTCCGCAGTTTATAAACCCGGGAGCGTGATAACAGTGCATTGTTCAATTCAAACGAGGGATTTTCGGTAGTTGCACCGATGAAGATCACCGTTCCATCTTCCACGTAAGGCAAAAAGGCATCTTGCTGTGACTTGTTAAAACGATGCACCTCATCGACGAAGAGCACGGTATCACGACCCGCAGCTCGCTGCTGTCCAGCCTTGGCCACAGCCTCACGAATTTCCTTGACGCCAGAGAGCACTGCCGAAAGTTGTAAGAACTGCGCGTTGGCCTGCTCGGCGGCGATTCGGGCCAGGGTGGTCTTGCCTACGCCTGGAGGCCCCCAGAACACCATCGAATGCAACTGTCCGGACTCGATGGCCTGGCGTAGTGGCTTGCCTGGCGCGAGGAGGTGCGACTGTCCAGCATAGTTTTCCAGAGTGTCTGGTCGAAGTCGGGCGGCCAGGGGTTGATAGCCGGTATCGGCACTATTAGCGTCAGCGAATAGGTCACTCGTCATAGTAGAAGAGGTCCGCGCCCTCCGGCGGGGAAAAAGCAAAATCTTCCGGTGCTAGCGCGGTTTCGGAATCCAGGTTAGAGAACTGCACTTTCACCACCTGCCCGAGACGATCAATGATTTCCATTCCGACAATAATGCCCTGGTCAAACTTCAACACCAGTTGTTGAAAGCCCGGGTCACCGGCGACTGGTATCAGGGCCCAGGCGTCATCGCCACGCCGGGACACGGTGAAGCGCTCCCTGAGCACCGCCTCGTTGCCACCCAAAACTTGTAACGGCGCCATCTGGTCACCGCCCGCTACCGGTCGCCGTGTGACGGTTTCAAGGTCACGGTCGTGGTGCCAGAGGTACTCGGGATTGGCCACGATCAGCTGGCTGTCCGGGGACAATATCTCCCAGGAGAAAAATCCCGGTCGCAGTAACTGAAAACGCCCCGAAGACTCGGCTAAGACGTCACCGTCCTGCCCTTGTTGAATCTGCTCAAAATTGCCCTGCAGTCGTTCTATTCCGACAAGCCTGGCCAGCAGGTCATCGATGGCGGCAGCCTCGACCGACCGAATGGCGCCCAGCACCATACACAGTGCCAGTCCTGTTACCAGCAAAACACGTTTCATGTTGGGGTCGCTTTACTCTTCTATCGGTGGTGGAGCCAACACTTCACGCTGGCCATTGGTGCCCATTTCGGAAACCACGCCCGCGGCTTCCATGGTCTCTATGAGCCGGGCTGCCCGGTTGTAGCCGATCCTGAGCTTGCGCTGCACGCTGGATATCGAAGCGCGCCGACTCTGGGTTACGTAATGCACGGCCTCGTCATACAAGGCATCGCTCTCACTATCTTCGTCAGCTGAGCCGGTCTGAAGTTCCCCGGCAGTCACAGGGGTACTGCTGCCCTCGTCGAGTAGTCCGTCAATGTAAGCGGGTTGACCGCGGCGTTTCCAGTCAGCGACAACCCTGTGCACTTCCTCGTCTGAACAGAAGGCACCGTGAACCCGGTTGGGAACCCCGGAGCCCGGAGGCAAGTAAAGCATGTCGCCGTGACCGAGTAGTTGCTCCGCCCCACCCTGGTCAAGGATAGTTCGCGAGTCGACCTTTGAGCTCACCTGAAAAGCGATTCTTGTGGGCACATTGGCCTTGATCAGGCCCGTAATAACGTCGACCGAAGGTCGCTGAGTCGCCAGGATAAGATGAATACCGGCGGCACGAGCCTTCTGGGCAATACGGGCGATCAATTCCTCGACCTTTTTGCCCACGATCATCATCATGTCGGCGAATTCATCGATCACAACCACGATCGCTGGCAGCGCCTCCAGGTCAGGCGGTGTCTGCTCCTCGTCGGTCTCGGCAAAAATTGGGTCTGGCGTCCACAGGGGGTCGGACAAAGGCGCGCCAGCTTTTATCGCTTCCTGTACCTTCTTGTTATAGCCCGAGAGGTTCCTCACACCAAGGGAGGCCATCAGTTTGTAGCGGCGCTCCATCTCGGCAACGCACCAGCGTAAGCCGTTGGCCGCGTCTTTCATGTCAGTTATCACCGGGGTTAGCAGGTGCGGAATGCCGTCGTATACGGATAATTCCAGCATCTTGGGGTCGACCAGAATAAGTCGCACATCCGCAGGGCTGGACTTGTAGAGCAGGCTGAGCAGCATGGCGTTAACACCAACGGATTTGCCCGAACCTGTGGTGCCCGCAACCAACAAGTGCGGCATCTTGGCGAGATCTGCAACGACCGGTTGACCAGAAATATCGTGCCCCAGCGCCAGGGTAAGTGGCGACTTGGATTGATCAAAGGCCTTGGAAGACAGGACTTCCCGGAAATTCACGACCTCCCTGTCTTCATTGGGGATTTCGATGCCGACAACGCTCTTGCCGGGAATCACCTCTACGACGCGCACTGAGATAACTGCCAGTGATCGCGCCAGGTCTTTGGCCAAATTGGAAATCCGGGAAACCTTGACTCCCGCAGCGGGTTGGATTTCAAACCGGGTGATGACGGGCCCCGGGTATACCGCGGTCACTTCGGCCGACACGCCAAAGTCCGCTAGCTTTAGCTCCAGCAGCTTCGACATACCCTCCAGGGCATCTTTGGAAAATCCTCGTTCAGGATCTTTCACTTCTTCATCGAGCAGTTCCAGGTGTGGCAATTCACCAGTCACTGGCGCCTCAAACAGCGGTTGTTGTTTTTCTTTCTCGATCCGGTCGCTCTTTTCGACCTTGGTTTTAAGAGGTTTTATCTTGGGTGGCTTGCGTTTCTTTTCTTTCTCGACGTGTTCGGTTATCACCACGGCGCGGGCTTCTACCTGTTTTTCGCGCTCTCGCTTGTCCTTGAATTCGTCAATCGTGCGCACTAGCCAGTCACGGGCGAAATTAAAGGCAGAAATACTCCAGCCCCCCAACATCTCCATGACCTTCAACCAACTCAGGTCAGTAAAGATCGTCATGCCAAACAGGAACACGGCGAGCAAAATCAGGCGGCTACCCACGGCGCTGAAAGCCGTGGTGAAAGCGCTACCAATGGCCTGCCCCATGATGCCCCCGGCACCCTGGGGTAATCCGGAGTTCCCGATATCGTTCATGGCGGCAAGGGCGGTGCCGGCGATCATCACCAGCACGAGGCCAAGGGCCCTAATCCCAAAGGTCAACCAATCAAAGGCGGGAGCCTCGTTGCGCTCGATCAGGATTACTATTGCCCGATAGGCCAACAGCAGGGGAAACAGGTAGGCGGCGAAACCCACCAGGGAGAAGAAAACGTCCGCCATCCAGGCGCCTGTCGGACCGCCCATATTGGCAACTTTGCCACCACTGCCGGTACCCGACCAGCCGGGGTCGCGGGCACTGTAGGTCATCAGTGCAAGCAGCATGTAAAGGCATACGGCGCTCACCCCGATAAATGCGCCCTCGCGCAATCGCGGTCCGAGTAAATGCTCTGCTTTTGCCGTGCTTTGCCCCACGCTTTTTTTATCTTTGCTGGCGGTGGCCATAAAATTCTATCCAAACGCCCCTAACGTTTCGAAGACAGAGACCATTCTGCCTTGTTTCTTTATAATATACAAAGGGTTACGGAAACTTTTTAGAATCACCCTAGTCTTTGCCCGACCGGCCCCTTTAAATTACTATAACACGCCTCCATGTAGGACTGAGCAGCAGCGGGTGCAACCGGGTCTTGTGGCGTTCGCGCGCCGGGAAGACGCCTCCACCGGCCACTTTAAACAGGTTATTACGCAGGCTCGACAACCACGACTTGATACCCTGGAGCACCGCGGCTCCAACACTTTTGATACAGGCTAACTGATAATGACAGACGTACAGCACCACCCCTTGATCATACTGGGCTCTGGCCCGGCCGGTTACACAGCAGCAGTCTATGCAGCTCGGGCGAATCTCAACCCAGTGGTGATCACCGGCATGCAGCAAGGCGGGCAATTAACTACAACGACCGAGGTTGAAAACTGGCCTGGCGGGCCCGCTGATCTGCAGGGACCGGCCTTGATGCAACAGATGCAGGAGCACGCTGAACGCTTCGAAACGCAGGTTATATTCGATCATATTGAACAGGTTGATCTCTCGGCACGCCCCATACAGCTCAAGGGAACCCACAGTTATAGCTGCGACAGCCTGATCATTGCGACCGGTGCCTCGGCTCAATATCTTGGCCTGCCCAGTGAAGAGGCCTTTATGGGTAAAGGCGTCAGCGCCTGCGCTACCTGCGATGGGTTTTTCTATCGTAACCAGAAAGTTGCCGTGATCGGCGGGGGCAATACGGCGGTAGAAGAAGCCTTGTACCTGGCCAATATTGCCTCTGAGGTGGTCCTGGTACATCGCCGTGATGCACTGCGAGCGGAAAAAGTATTGCAGGACCGGCTGTTCGCCCGCGAAAAAGAAGGCAAGGTCAAGATCCTCTGGGACCATACCCTGGATGAGGTCCTTGGCGATGATACCGGCGTCACCGGGATACGAATCCAATCAGTAAAGGACGATAGCGCCACAGAGCTCGATCTGGCAGGTGTATTCATCGCCATCGGTCATAAGCCCAATACCGACATCTTTGAAGGTCAATTGGACATGAAGGACGGCTACATCACGATCACCAGCGGCACCGAGGGCAACGCCACCGCCACCAGTGCGCCCGGCGTGTTTGCCGCGGGCGACGTGGGAGACCATATTTACCGGCAAGCGGTAACCTCCGCCGGGTTTGGCTGTATGGCAGCACTGGACGCAGAGAAATACCTGGATAACCTCGCCAGTTGAGCTTCAGGGCCGGAGCCCACTGCCGCTGACCGCCAATGCCACTGATAAACCGAGTCCAGGGACACAGCGCTTTCCCGCCTACCAGTGAGGCACTGGACTACCCTAACGGCCTGTTGGCGGTTGGTGGTGAGCTGTCACAGGAGCGTCTGCTTGAGGCTTACCGCCTGGGTATCTTCCCCTGGTTCGAGGAGCCGCAGCCCGTTATGTGGTGGACGCCGGATCCTCGCTCTGTCTTGTTTCCTGACGAACTGCATATCTCTCGCTCGCTGCGCAAAACGCTGCGCCAGGACCGCTATCAACTGTCGGCCAATCGTTACTTCGATCAGGTCATGGGTTGCTGTGCGGCCCCCAGGGCTGGTGAGCCCGGCACCTGGATTGGCAACCAGATGCGAGTGGCTTACCGTGGCCTGCACCAACGGGGCCTGGCGCATTCGATAGAGGTAATCAATAGCCGAGGTGACCTGGTAGGCGGACTCTATGGCGTGGCAATAGGCCGCGCATTTTTCGGCGAATCGATGTTCAGCCTTGAACCCAACACGTCCAAGATTGCCCTCGTAGCGCTGGTTGATGTACTCCGACGCGGGGGCTTCAGACTGATCGACTGCCAGGTTGAGAGCGAACATCTGAACAAACTCGGGGCACGCTGCATTAGCAGGCTGGACTTCGAGCGGTGCCTTGAGCAAACTAAAGACGTTGAATCTGACCCGGGTATCTGGCAACTCCCGGGCACATGTGGAGCGTTGGCGTGACCTCATCACTGCGGGACCTGAAGGTATATACCACCTACCCTCACAGTTGCAGCTACCTGGCGGATCAGGAGGCAACTACGCTGTTTATCGATCCACGCCAGGAGGTTGACCAGACCCTTTACAGCAATCTTTCTCTGCTGGGCTTTCGTCGCAGCGGCAGCCATATCTATCGACCGCATTGCAGTCAGTGCAACGCCTGTGTGCCAGCGCGTATCCCCGTACGGGAATTCGAGCCCAACCGTTCCCAGCGACGCACCAGCCAGCGCAACAAAGCGTTAAGTATAGAGCGCACAGCCGATATTAGAGACGAGGCCTGCTACGACTTATACCGTCGCTATATCGAGCAGCGGCATGCAGATGGTGACATGTACCCCCCCGACCGTGAGCAATACGAGTCGTTCCTCAATAATGCCTGGGATTGCACCCGCTATTACCGATTCTACGACCAGAACAGGTTGCTCGGTGTAGCCGTTGTAGACGTGATGCTCGACGGTTTATCGGCGATATACACGTTTTTTGAGCCAGATGAAGAGCGTCGCAGCCTGGGCACCTATGCCATTCTCTGGCAAATAGAGCAGGCTCGGGAGATGGGGCTGGAATATCTCTATCTGGGCTACTGGATAAAGAACTGCCAGAAGATGGCTTACAAGTCTGAATATCAGCCCCTGGAGCTGTTCCTCAACAGCCGCTGGGCCACCCAGCCCGGACCGGACTCTCCCGCCTGAATTTTTAACGCTTTTTCGGCTGGCAAGGCGCGCCAGTTTGAGGCAGAATGCGCCCCTGTTTTCAGACAAGGGCTTGCCGCCGCATGGCAAAAGAAGATCAAATTGAAATGGAAGGTGAGGTTATCGATACCTTGCCCAATACGACTTTTCGGGTTCAGCTCGAGAACGGTCACGTCGTGACGGCGCACATCTCAGGGAAGATGCGCAAGAACTACATCCGTATTCTTACCGGCGACAAGGTCAGGGTCGAGTTGACGCCCTACGATCTTAGCAAGGGTCGCATTACCTACCGCGAAAGGTAAATCCCTAGCTCTCTGCCAGCACTTCTTCTTCCTCTTCAACCAGCACTTCCAGCTCGTCTTTGGCCTTATTCAGGCGAACCAGCGCGTTGCCACCCGAGCCGGCAAGAGGTCCAAACAACACCATTTCTGCCAGGGGCTTCTTAATATGCTCCTGGATGATGCGCTCCATGGGCCTGGCGCCCATATGCATATCGTAGCCTTTCTCGACCAGCCAGAGACGGGCATCCTCATCAACATCGATGGTGACCCGTTTCTCGTCCAGCTGCCCCTGTAGCTCGGTCAGGAACTTGTCCACCACGGTCAGAATGACGTCCTCGCCAAGCGGCTCGAACTGGACCACGCTGTCCAGGCGGTTACGAAACTCCGGCGTGAACATGCGATTAATCGCTTCCATACCGTCGGTGCTGTGATCCTGGGTGGTAAATCCGATAGTGCGACGGCTGATACTTTCTGCCCCGGCATTGGTGGTCATCACCAGGATAACGTTACGGAAATCGGCCTTACGCCCATTATTGTCCGTGAGCGTGCCGTGATCCATTACCTGCAGCAGCAGGTTAAAGACCTCGGGATGCGCCTTTTCGATTTCGTCGAGCAGTACCACTGCATGGGGCTGCTTGGTCACGGCATCGGTGAGTAAGCCACCCTGGTCAAAGCCGACATAACCCGGAGGCGCGCCAATGAGGCGTGACACCGTATGCCGTTCCATGTATTCCGACATGTCAAAGCGAATCAGCTCGACCCCGAGTATTTTGGCCAGCTGCCGGGTAACCTCGGTCTTACCGACACCTGTGGGACCCGCCAGCAGGAAGGATCCGATCGGCTTTTCACCGGCCCGTAGCCCCGCCCTGGCGAGCTTTATCGACGTTGCCAGGCTGCTGATTGCCTTGTCCTGCCCGAACACCACCATCTGCAGATTGCTCTCGAGCTTCTGCAACACTTCCTTATCATCGGTGCTAACGGTTTTAGGCGGAATGCGTGCAATCTTGGATACGACGGCTTCGATGTCACCAACGCCCACGACCTTTTTGCGCTTTGAGGGTGGTTGCAGCTGCTGATAGGCCCCCGCCTCGTCTATAACATCGATGGCCTTGTCTGGCAGAAATCGATCGGTGATATAACGCTGGGACAGATCTGTTGCCACGCGCAGCGCCCTGTCCGTGTAACGCAGGCCGTGATGTTCCTCGAAGCGGGACTTGAGACCCTTGAGAATCTTGTAGGCATCGTCGGCGCTGGGCTCCAGGACATCGATTTTCTGGAAACGACGACTTAGCGCCTTGTCCTTGTCGAAAATACCGCGGTACTCCTGGAAAGTGGTTGAACCGATACAACGCAACTTACCGGACGTCAGTAGAGGCTTCAGCAAATTGCTGGCGTCCATGACGCCACCAGAAGCGGCACCTGCGCCAATGATGGTGTGAATCTCGTCAATAAATAGAATAGCGCCCTCTCGCTTCTTCAGCTCTGCCAGCAAGCCCTTGAAGCGCTTTTCAAAGTCGCCGCGGTACTTGGTGCCGGCCAGGAGCGACCCCAGGTCAAGCGAGTACACCACCGAGTCCTTGAGGAGTTCGGGCACCTCCCCATCTACAATCATTTTTGCCAGGCCCTCAGCAATAGCTGTCTTGCCTACGCCGGATTCTCCCACTAATAGCGGGTTGTTCTTCCGCCGGCGCGCCAAAATCTGGGCAACGCGCTCCACCTCGGGAATACGACCAATCAGCGGGTCGATACGACCAGCCTCGGCCTCTTCGTTGAGGTTAGTAGAAAAGTTATCCAGCGGGTTTGTCTCACCTTCTTCTATGGGCTGCTCTTCAGTACCAGCACCCGATGGGTCAGGCGCTTCGCCATCGTTGGACACCTTGGAAATACCGTGCGTGATGTAATTGACCACGTCCAGTCGAGCAATGGCCTGGGTCTTGAGGAAGTAGACTGCCTGGCTCTCCTGCTCGGAGAAGATAGCCACCAGGACATTGGCACCGGTAACCTCGCTCTTGCCGGAAGACTGGACATGAAACACCGCGCGCTGCAGTACGCGTTGAAAGCCCAGCGTGGGCTGGGTTTCTCGCTCTTCCTCTTCCTCCGGGATCAGGGGTGTGGTGGCATCGACAAACTCAACCAGGTCGCCCCTGAGCGCGCCGATATCGGCGCCACAGGCCTTAAGAACGCGGATAGCGTCATTGTTGTCCAGCAGGGCAAGCAACAAGTGCTCTACGGTCATAAACTCATGTCGTTTCGCCCGTGCACCCCGGAACGCTTCATTCAGCGTCTGTTCCAGGTCTTTGCTTAGCATACCTACCGCTCCCCGGGCCTTAGCCCTCAGATGCCTCTATTTCACACAGTAACGGGTGTTGGCTTTCCCTGGCGTATTGGTTTACCTGGGCCGCCTTTGTTTCAGCAATGTCTCGAGTGTAAATCCCGCACACCCCTTTCCCCTGGGTATGTACCGTTAGCATGACATGGGTAGCCTGCTCACGATTCATCCGGAAAAAGACTTCCAGTACTTCAACGACGAATTCCATCGGGGTGTAATCGTCGTTTATCAATATGACTTTGAACAACGGCGGACGCTTTAGTTCAGGCTTGGATTCCTGAAGCGCCAGCCCGCCATCGGCGTCGTCGGACTCGTCCTTCGACATCCGCCACGCCGGTGTCCGCATGGATTCACTCACAAAACTGCTCACTACTGATGCCAATCAGTGTCTAGACATGGGTCCATTATAGGGGAATTCAACTGCCGAACCAGACTCGCGCAGCGCGGTGTTTTTTTGCTATGGTACACAGATGCCGCGCAGAGGTGGCCCAAGGCGTAGCAGCCTGCCCTTCTCACCCTACATATTCTCGATTGTTTTCTGGCCCAATACCGAATAGCGTTCTCGCTTGGCACCATCCATCAGTCACTTGATGTCGTCGGGTACCGTACAGTGCTGAATCTAGCCGTATAATCCTATTTCGATCAGGGCAGCTTTTACGTACAGATGGCAAAAATTATTCTTTTCAACAAGCCCTACCAGGTGCTGAGCCAGTTCACCGATAGCGAGGGGCGCCAAACCCTGGCAGATTTCCTGAGCGCGCCGGGTTTCCGGGCTGCCGGCAGGCTCGATTACGACTCCGAGGGTCTGTTGCTACTCACGGAAGATGGCGTACTGCAGCAACGTATCGCCAATCCAGCAAACAAACTATGGAAAACTTACCTGGTCCAGGTCGAAGGGGAAATCTCAGATCAGGCAATCTCTGGGCTTGTTGGCGGGCTGTCACTAAAGGATGGTGAGACCCTGCCCGCGAAGGCAAGGCGTATTGATCCTCCTGCGCTGTGGCAAAGAGAACCACCCGTAAGAACCCGTAAGCAGATACCTGATAGCTGGCTGGAACTCGCCATCAGGGAGGGCCGCAATCGGCAAGTCCGACGCATGACTGCGGCCGTCGGCTTTCCAACGCTGCGCCTGGTAAGGTCGAAAATTGGCGAGTGGGCACTGGATAACCTGGCCCCCGGCCAATACTCACAGCAGGAGGTGAATATGCCAGTATCTCAGATCAAACAGCGCAACAAGTCAGCAAGGAGAAGGCGTCGATGAGCACCTGGAAACCCAACGCCACAGTAGCGACTGTGATTGAGCGAGAGGGTCGTTACCTGCTGGTGGAAGAGAGAGACAAGACGAGCGGCAAGATGGTATTTAACCAGCCTGCGGGCCACCTGGAAGAAGGCGAATCATTAACTGCAGCGGCCTATCGGGAGACCTTTGAGGAAACCGGGTGGGAAATCGGACTGACCGGCATTATCGGCGTTGCGCTATACCAGGCACCCACCAACGGAATCACCTATCTTCGAACCACATTTGTTGGGACCGGCGTGCGCCATCACGAAGCGGCTGTATTGGACCCGGACATTCACGCAGTCCACTGGCTGACATTTGATGAAGTCCTTGCCAATGCCGACAAGATGCGCAGTTCGCTGGTTCTATCATCGATTGAGAAGCACCGAGCTGGCGTGTGTTACCCAATCGATATGGTTAGCTACCATGCAGCTGACTCGGGATGAGAAACAGGGCTGCACCAATAGCGATGGCTGAAAACACATCCCGCCATGTATTTTCAGGTGTCCGGTTCGTGACAAACCACTTCAATATTGTGACCGTCGGGGCCAATCACGAACGCCGCGTAATAGTTTGAGTGATATTGCGGTCGAAGCCCGGGTTCGCCATTGTCTTGTGCTCCCGCCTTGATTGCAGCCCAATAGAAGCGTTCAACCTGCTCGCGATTTTTTGCCCGGAAGGCCAGGTGCAGGTGCGTCGCGGCCTCTTCGACTCGTCGGATACACAGGGACGCATCACTTTCCGGACACCAGATCTCAATGCCTTGCGACCCCTCAGAAGCGATAGTGACGCCAAGCGGCTCCAGAGCCTTGAGGAAAAAGTCCTTGCTGGCTGCATAGTCACTGACTCCAAACACAACGTGATCAAACATGGCCTTCGTGAATCTCCTGCATTGCAAAATTATCGCTGCCGCATCCAGGTGCATCGCTGCCTTCTGCCTAGTTTGTCTTACCCATTTATCGCTTTGGCAGTGTAGCCTACCACCCCACGCCACGCGTTTCTCTCCAGGACAAAAAGCTGGCAACTCTATAACTCCCCGGCCCAAAAAACGCCAGGGGACAATGTGTAAGAGACGCGGTACTCAGTGTAGGATGTCGCCAATCAACAGTAATCGGAAGCTTGACCGTTAAACAATTACTCTCAGCCGGACTGGTTTTTTTACTTGCTCCTGCAGTAGCGCTGGCCAATTCATTTACCGACGCCTACGACGGTAAATTCGATATGTCGGAATACCTGGCAGAAAATGCTTTCGGGTTCTTGCCTGTGCCTATCATTATTTCTGAACCAGCGGTGGACCAGGGGCTCGGCCTGGCCGGTCTGCTTTTTCATGAGGACGAACAAGCCGCGGCAAAGCGTAAAAGAGTCATGGCCGAGTCCGATAACCCCGGTCAGCATCTTCTGCCGCCGAGCGTATCGGTGTTGTTTGGCGCCTACACCGGCAATGATTCCTACCTTGTGGGTGGCGGGCATTTTGGCTTCTACCGTGAGGGCCGCCTTCGTTACAACGGCGCCCTGGGTTATGGAGATATCAAGCTGGATTACTATGGTATTGGTGACTTTCAGTCCCGAGAGCCCTTTTCTCTTGAAACAACATCCCTTTTCGTTACCAATACGCTCAAGTTCCGCCTCGGTGAATCATCCCTTTACCTGGGTCCTACCCAGACCTTCATTGACGCTGAACTGTCCCCTGCCAATCCGGGAGCCTGGTTTCCACCCGAAACACCACCGGAGATCATTGAAAAACTGACCGACCTGCTCTCGTCGGATATCACCACCTCTGGTGCAGGTTTCGAAATTGAACTGGACCTGCGCGATAATATATTCACACCAACCCAAGGCCAGGTTTACTCACTGGAGTTTCTAGCCCATCGCGACGAGATAGGCAGCGACATAGATTACGACAGCTGGAAGTTTGAGGGGCTCAACTATTTTCCGTTGAGTGAGCGTTGGCGCGCAGGGGTTCGTCTGGGTGCAGAAGTTGTGGATAGTGGCGATATCCTGCCGCCCTTCGCCGTACCGGGGCTGGATCTTCGCGGTATTCCAGCCGCCAGGTACCAGGGAGAAAAAGTAGCACTGGTTGAAGGAGAAGTGACATGGCAGTTTACTTCGCGCTGGTCCCTACTGGGCTTCGCCGGCGCGGGCTGGGCAGACAATTCCGGCAGTGACTTGTTTGATTCTTCTAGCCGCGTAACGCGCGGTGCTGGGTTCCGCTACAACATCGCCCGCCAATATGGCATGCATGTAGGACTGGACGTCGCCAGGGGGCCAGAGGACACCGTATGGTATGTGCAGGTCGGCTCGGCCTGGTAGCACTACCTACCGAACAATGCCTGGGATTTTTCGAGGTATGCTGGCGTCTGGTCCAGAACTGTGGGTGTATCAAAATCTTCCGAGGCCTTGTGAACCTGCTCAAGAGTTTCCTTTAGAGACTGTAAGTCCTCGCCAATTTTGGCCAGCGCGTTCTCCGCTGTATAGGTAAGTTGATGCAGCTTGGCATGCTCTTCGGGTATTACAGCGCCATCTTGCACCAAAGCGGCTATGAGCCTGTTTACCTCAGCGAGATTGTCAAACGCTATTTCCAGCGTTTCAGCGGGCTTTCCCTCGAAGTGCTCGGGGCGATCCTCGGCCGCTAGTGGATTGGAAAAGATTGCCATCAAGGCTATTGCATTGAGCACTACTATGGTTGTCGTTCGATTCATGGTGAACCCAGTGACTCCTGTTTAATCGTGGTTGAAATGGCAAGGTATAGCGGAATTTGATGGTCAAATAAATTGGCAGAGCGCGTTACATGATAGCGATTCCCTGTGCCGCGCAACACAAGAGCGCCCTGCTCAGCCGGCAGTCATTCCGCCGTCGACCATGTACACAGCCCCCGTCAGGTAGGACGCCTCGTCAGAGGCGAGAAAACAGAGCATACCAGCCACATCCTGCGCTTGACCGTACCGCCCGAGGGGGATTCCTTCTGCAAGCTGGTCATGAGCGACCTGCCCCTCGCCGGGCATCAGCCCTTCTTCGAGCGACCGCATCATGCGCGACTCAAGGGGTGCTGGATTGACCGTGTTCACTCTTATGTTCATGGGGGCGCCTTCTTGCGCTGCCGCCCGCATAAGACCGATCACAGCGTGCTTGCTGGTATTGTAGGGCGCAATGCCCGGTGAGCCGGAAACACCGGCGATTGATGACAAGATAATGGCCGAGCCTCCCCCTCGCCGTTCGAGGGCTGGCATCGCGTATTTGAGCCCTAGCCAGGGGCCGCGAACATTTACCGCAATCACCGCGTCGAAGTCTTCGACACGCTGCTCAGTAATGGGGGCCACCTTACCCTCGATGCCTGCATTCGCTATAAAAATATCAAGGCCGCCAAAGGCCTCCTCGGTCGCCGCTACCATGCGCTCGTTGTCTTTTGGCTGTGTGACATCACAAACGCAAGTAGACGCAGCGTCACCAAACTCCGCTGCCGCACGTGAAAGTGCATCTTGCTCCAGGTCGGCCAGTACGACCCTGGCTCCCTCGGCAACAAATTTACGCGCTGTTGCAACACCGACCTCACCTGCCCCACCCGTTACCAGGGCTACCTTTCCATTAAGTCTACCCATAAATCTCTCCATTACCGCCAGGCCAGGCTGCCGTTACGGTCGCGCGCTATTGAACTAAAGGTACTCGCCAATACGGTTAACGAGCTAATTGCGCCAGATCCTCATTTTTAATCTCATATAACTCGATAATATTACCGCAGGGGTCTCGCCCGTAAATGGCCGAGGCGTCATCCCCAAAGTGCACCACATCGCCGACAAACTCCATCCCGTGAGCGCTCAGGCGGTCGTACTCAGCCTGGATATCATCAACTTGCAGCGCAAAATGCGGGTAGCCATAATCACAGGGCCTCGAACGCAGATCCTCGGGTTCAGGCTGGCTATATTGCCAAAGCTCGACAAAGGCATTGGGGGCCTTCAGCATCGCCATTTTAGCCTTGATCCCAGTTAGCCCGATCGCCCGCTCAGCATGGGTATCATTGCTGAATTCACCCTGCTGCACCGCTTCGAAGCCAAGCGCTTCAGTGTAGAAGGTCAATGCTTTATCGAAGTCATTAACGCCAATTGCTACGTGGTGTAAGCCTACTATCACACTACTCTCCCTGACTTTGGCCTGATAATCGCCGTAAAAGCGGCTTCAAATTGCCGCAATGGTGCCGCTGCAACTCCGTGATAAGGATAGACCCATGCCCATCAATAAGCGAAACACAGAGAAGTACTGGTCAGCGCTGTCCTGGTAACTTCTTGAATAAAGCATCGAGCCAGATGTAAAGGTCGAGCTAAATCCACCGGATAGTTATTCAGTGTGGAGATAAAGCGGGCTCCAGTCACTTCTCACTCTGCAAAGAATGACATTAGACCAATGCTGGCAATAGCTAAACCGTGTGAATCCATGTAGATTTGTGCTCATCTGCACCGTCAATGGCTAACATATAAGGATAATCTGGCCGCAGGTTCTGCATGATTAAGCTCTTGAAAGGACTACGTCACCGCAAAGTATGGCTGTTTGCTGGCACCTACCTGGCTATAGCCTGGGTGCTGTTGGAGGTTGCCGCTACTCTGGAGTCTACGCTTGAGCTCCCAAACTGGGTAGACCAGACTGTTTTGGTGTTGTTAGCGCTGGGATTTCCAATAGCGCTACTTATGACATGGACCCTGGAAAGTCATTCTGAGCGAGAAGCTCAAAACCAAGCAGAGTCTTCAGCTGCTAAGCCTGTCGATTCGAGCGGTCCTCCCTCCCTTGCTGTGATGCCCTTTGAAAACCTATCAGACAGTGCTGAGAGAGATTATTTTGCCGACGGCATGACGGAAGACTTGATAACCGCGTTGTCGAGGTTTCCCTGGCTGTTCGTAATCTCCAGAGGTACTTGTTTCTCTTACAAAGGGCTGTCTGCAAGAGCAAGTCAAGTGGCAGCGGAACTGGGTGTCAGCTACATCATCGAAGGACGCGTGCGAATGACGTCTTCTCGACTACGTATCACGGTTCAGCTGGTTGACGCTGTCAATGACCGCCACATTTGGGCAGAAAACTACGATCGTGACACCGGAGATTTATTCGAACTCCAGGACGAGATCAGCCAAGCGATCACCGGAGTATTAATACCGGCATTAAGTGCTGCCGAACGAGAGCGCTATCAGCGCGTCAATCACCCCACTCTTGACGCCTGGTCAAGTTATCAGCAGGCCTTGATGCACTACTACCGCCCTTACAGTAATGAAAATCATGCGCAAAGCAGAGAGCTACTTGATCAATCTATTCAGCTCGATCCCAACTTCGCCGACGCGCATGCAATGATCGCCATGATGGGTGTCTATTCCATTGTTTCAGGTCAAACAAGCTATACGAGCTCTCGATCTGAGATTCTCTCTGAAGCGAGAACCGCGGCTGAGCAGGCGGTTCAACTGGATGATAGAAACGCGCTGGCGCACGTCGCTCTTGGGAGAGTACACCAGTTGCTTGGGCAGCATCGCGTTGCAATTTCCGAAGGCAGGAAGGCCATCGAGCTTAACCCGAACCTGGCGATCGCTCACCACGAGCTCGGCTTTATTTTGTACATATCAGGTCAGCTGGAGAATAGCATTGACTGCTTTGATAAGGCCATAAAGCTCAGCCCGAATGACCCTTCGCGCTGGAACTTCTTCCTCCTGAAAGGGCTCTCTTTACTGTGTATTTCCGAGTTTGAACGCGCGATTGACAGCTTTGAGGAGTCCTCGCAGTTAAGGCCAACTGCATTCTGGCCGTTCATCGGGCTGGCATCAGCTTACGCCGCGCAAGATAAGATGGAACGCGCTGTGGCGGCAAGAGAGGCAGCACTAACACGCAACCCCGAGTGGAGCCAGGCCAAGATGAAGGGTCTGGTGGGCGACGTGCCGCACTTACAGCCCTTACTCAACTACTCTGGCGAAGCGGGTTTCCCTGAGAACTAGTTGTGCCTCGCGTGGCACGCTCAATCAAGCCAAATCAGCCGCGTTCTTTTTTGATAAAAACCTCACCACGACCGGTCTTGGGTTCACAGCGGTAACCACGATCTCCGTTTCTCAGTGTAGTGGGCATACAGCTATTGTATTCACCGCTGGCGCGTAGCGCCTCGAGCTGTTCATCGACTTGAGATTCGGTGGTGCTGCATGCAGTCGTGATCGCCGCAGCGGCAATTAGTGTGATAATACTTTTCATGCGGTAACTCCTCGCCTGATGGTGTAAAGATAGCCCACATTACCCAGTGTTTTCATCACCCGTGTATTTCAGAACTGTGATCGTTGTTATTGAACACGCTTGGTGAGGGAGGGTCGAAGCTCTAAGAGACGTCCAACATAGCACACCTCAACGCTCGCAAAATAGGCGAAGCCGGACTGATTGGGCGCACGTTCGGGTCTGAGGTTGGAAATGAGCCACTTTCAACTTTCAGCTGTGATTCATAGTCCTGATCTGGACGGCGATTTCCAGGTTCTCATGCCCCAAAAAAGCAGATGCTGAGAACAAAAGCTCCATACACAAAAAAGGGCCCCGTGGGGCCCTGGAATATTCGCTGCCAAGACTTACTTATTACGCTCTTCCAAAGCCTTGCGGTTTCTTTGGGTGTACTCCCAGTGACCGCCCATACTGCGGCGTAGGTTCTCTGGAAGGGCCTCGACTGGGGCGACGATAGGACCATCTGCCGGCCATTCTTCCAGGAGTTGAGGCGTATAGCCCTTTGGATAGTACTTCTTGGGGTCGATCTGCTGCTCACGCACAAAAGGTTCCTGAATCGCGCTGCGATCATGGGGCGGCATGGGTACGATCAGTTGGCCATTAGTAAAGTCCTGCTGTGGCGCCCGCTGGTTTGGGAAGTCAGGCAGTATGCCTTCACGCACCCAAATCTGGTCGGTGGTCACATTCACCACAATACCGTCAGGTGCACCGAAGTGATAAGGGCCATCCCAGTGATGGCGCACTTCCGCAACAGTCTCCTCGTTCAGCCAGGGGTCGAATGTCATGTGGGTAGTCATGAACATACGCGGCTTGATCTTGCTTGCCAGGTAGCCAGCAGCGTATCCGGGTGTGTGATGGGTGTCGATTGTATATCTTGCCAGGAATGGCGGCACACCCTGCACGCCGGAGTTTATCTCCACCACCTCCTGCTGCAATTCAGTCACATAGATATCGCAGCCCTCGGCGTACTTGATGTCCAATTCGCTGGGACGACCGTCACCTGTCCATACAAAGCACAAAGACTCATCGTCACTGATCTGCCAGTCCAAACGATAGGCAGAGGCGCCATCTTTAGCGTGAGAGCGCTGCCAGTGAATAACTTTTACGTTGTTCTTTTCATAGACTGTTCCACCGTTGTCGCGAAAATCGAATTCCTCGACCTGAATATCCCACCCCTTCCCTACGGGAAAAACGCTAAAAGCGTCGCGGTGCCAGGCTGTCATTTGCCTCATGCCCTCTACCATGGCCTTGGTGCCATATTCTGGCGTACGGCCAGAAGGCCCGTGCACGGTAATCGGTTTATGCCAACCGCCTGACCAGGTTCCAAACATCCATACGTAGGGCAGCGAACCATAGTGGTCCACGTGCAAGTGGGTAATGAAAATGTTGTTCATCTGATTCAGAGCTACCCGGGCGGACGTGTAGTTGGCAACTGAACCTTCGCCGATGTCGAAGATGAAGTTATCTCCGTTGCCCAGTTCCACATAGATGGAGGTATTCATCTGCCCTGGACGAATGGTCGGTGACGTACCCATGAATGTGATACGCATCTCGTGAGGTTGCACTTCTTCGGTGCCAGGGAACCAGTTAGCTGCACTGGTAAGCCAGGGATGTGGACTGATACCCTCAAACAGCAGGCCTTCCTTCCAGCGACCCATGGGAACGCCCCCGGACAGAGCCCTCTTTATGGCCTCTGGTGAGGATGGTTCCTGTGCCGCCGGTGGTGACGCAAGTGCCTGCATTGATGCGGCAAGGAAGGCACCCGCCAGCAGTGTAGTAAGTTTTCGCATCATCGTATTCCTATCCTTAATAATTTGCTTGGGCAAGTCAGAATGTATATTCGGTGATAAAACCATCGGCAATCCGATAAGCTGCCGGGCCTTCCTCGGTGACAGTAGTGTCAATGGAAAGTGTTCCCACAACCCAAATTGGCCGGAGTGGGTTATCGACGACAGTCGGCTGCAACAGGGAAACATAGACCCTTTGGTTTGCATCCAGGTGGGCATGCTGTTTAACGTGGTGAGGTAAAAACGGTGCCATCAAGAGGGCCTTGATTTTGTCATTATGGAACTCGGCTGTCTTGATATACCCAGGGAGGGCCACCATGACTCCGTCCAGGTCGGCCACTACAGCCTCGGGTGGCACTTCAAAAGCCGCCTCACTGTCGTGACCAGGCGGGATCAAGGGAGCTTCCCAATTACTCGGCACAAGGTCTTTCCATTCGAGCATTCGGTAATGGGCAGCGAAATCCTCTGATACGGCAGGAACAGCAGTTGCGCTGCAAATCCATAGTACGATCAAAGCTGTGAGCGAAGCGTGTCGCATTAGCAAGTACGAATATCCTTGTTTACAACCACGCTTGCACTTCATACGCGGCAAATACGCGAGACCGCTGATACCTGTCCAGCGACCACGTTGAGCACCCACTGGACTCCGCGCTAGTCTAGGCCAAAAGTTCGCTTGTAGGCAAATGCGGTGACCTAGGTTGCCAGAGTGCGCGGAGCAAAATGCCCCCACTGTCACCTGGCCTAAGACAGTCTGGAAGCCTTTGATCCCTTATTGGATCGACTTGGTTTAGTATTGGCTATCCCGTTGTCAAAACACTCCAGTTGTATTCTAAAAGGCCAAACGCATGAAGCTTCGTCAGAACGTGTTTACGGTTGTACTGCTAGTGGTATTCGCAGCGGTATCATTTTTTGCTTATCAATTGAGCCACAATGATGCCTGCCCCGCCGGCAAGAGTTTGGCTGTGGGTGCAGACTCGATGAAGGCCGTGGTCCACTACTGTTACGGCCCTCCTGAGGTGCTCGACGTGGTACATATTGAAAAGCCTGTTGCGGGGCCTCGCGAAATATTGGTCAAGGTGGAGGCCGCCTCCGTCAACCCGTTGGACTGGCATTTCATGCGGGGATCACCGTACTTCTTACGGATGTATTCAGGTTTTGGCGCTCCCGGCGATCCGCGTTTTGGCCGTGATTTCGCTGGCTCAGTGGAGGCCATTGGAGATGAGGTAACGGAATTTAAAGTCGGAGATCGTGTTTACGGTGGTGCCAACGGGGCATTTGCACAGTATTTGTCCAGAAAGGCCACCGGCTCGGTGGCGAAAATCCCGGAGAATGTCAGCTTTGAACAGGCCGCCTCGGTACCCGTTGCCGGAGTTACGGCCCTGCAAGCGCTGCGTGATCAAGGCCAACTGCAATCCGGGCAAAAAGTTCTTATCAATGGCGCTTCTGGTGGCGTTGGTACCTTCGCCGTTCAAATTGCCAAGTCTATGGGGGCGGAAGTTACTGGCGTGTGCAGCACGCGCAATGTGGAGATGGTGAAGTCACTCGGCGCTGATTATGTTTTTGATTATACGCAAGAGGACTATACCGTTAGCGGGAAGCAATACGATCTCATTATCGACAATGTGGGTAACCATTCACTGTCTGCAAACCGCCGGGTTCTTAAACTCAGCGGCAAGCTCGTAATAATAGGTGGTGCCAAAGGCGACTGGATTGGACCATTGGCAGGACCTGTCAGCGCAATGGTGCAGCAACCCTTTGTAGAACAGAAATTAATCTCAATGACGGCGCAATTGAACGCTGAAGACTTATCGACATTGGCCAGCATGATGAGTAATGGCAAGTTGACCGGCGTCATTGAGCAGAGCTATCCGCTAGATGAAGTCGCGGCAGCCATTCGTAAATCTGAAGAAGGACATGTACGCGGCAAGCTAGTATTAAGCATGGAGTAAAATACGGTGAGAGTTGAGGCACACAAGCTGAACATGATGGCAGGCACTACGGTATATTCAGGCGCTGGCGCGTTCTGCTTACTTTGCTAAAGCCTCCGTGTAATCGTCACCGATCTTCCAGAAGTACCCTTCAATGTGATTCAGGGGACGTCCGCTTCCACCTCATGGCGGTCATTCGATACTTGCACGAGTAAGCATCATTTATCGGCGTTTTCGGCAAGTTGCGATCATCCGTCAAGCTGAAAAACGCGCTGTGCATTTTCTCCTAGAAATTTCGCCTCAGCTTCCTTTGAAAGCCCAATAGACTCAAGTCCATCCAAGGCCTGGGCTGGCGTGATCATCGGGTAGTTGGTACCGAACATGACCTTCTCCATACCGTTGGTCTGCAGGAAACGAATGAGTTCCGGCGGATATCGCTTGATCGTATAAGCCGATGTATCTAT
This sequence comes from uncultured Alteromonadaceae bacterium, assembly GCA_964590005.1. Taxonomy (GTDB): domain Bacteria; phylum Pseudomonadota; class Gammaproteobacteria; order Pseudomonadales; family Halieaceae; genus CALJFL01. The sequence goes on from CAZPVJ010000186.1 coordinate 79,257, forward strand.
GTAAAAATTGGCGTGTTTGGTGGCAACGGCAATCGCTTCTTCAGTCCATGGGTATCCGATATGTCCGCCTACAATAGCAAGATCGGGGAAGTCGAGTGCAACTCGATCTATGTAAATTGGCCGTCCGACCTCGGAGGACATGAGCGGTCCGGTATGTCCTATCTGGGTACAAAACGGGACACCAAGATCACAGCACACCGTATAGATGGGATAAAACAGGCGATCCGTTGGCGGCAACTCCCATAGCCATGGTAAAACACGGATGCCCTTGAAACCGAGTTCATTTACACAACGCTTTACTTCAGCGACAGCTTCCATGGGTCTGGTGATATCGACCGAGCCAATACCTACCAACCTTTCCGGATATTCACGCACGAATGTGTATACCTCATCGTTTGAGATCATGACATTTCGAGGTGCGACCCAGGCTGCGATCAGCGATTTCGACACGCTGCCTGCATCCATCGACTGAATTGTCTTTTCGAGCGGTAACTGCTCCGTTGGAGTCTCTGATCTAGTCCATCGACGTAACGAATCAAATATCGGATCTTGCGAGTGCCTTAGGGTTGGGTGTTGCGCCCACGCATCGATAATCAAAGTTTCCCCCCACTTATTTTTGAGTATGGTATGAAGTCATCTCAGTACGCTATAACACGAAATGACCGCAGTGGCTCGGAAGCAGCCGTTGGCATAATAATAGCTGTAAGTCCGCGTTTATCTCAGAGCAGCTCGTACTCCGTCATTTCTCTCTCCTTGGGTTAATTCCCTCAAAAAGCATAGACACATGGCACAT